>DASPOJ010000120.1:0-29747 GCA_035626055.1 Candidatus Methylomirabilota bacterium
TTGAACGAGTTGCGTGACTTCCGTAGGCCGCTTCAAAACGATCTGTTGCGCCTTGGTATCAATCGAAGAAACGATGAAGAAATCGCCGGAAGCGGCGACCTTCAGCTTGCGGGCAGCGGCCTCTGCCGTGGCCCGCGTGGCTGCTTGCGAGGCAGGCGGCTGGGAGGTCGCCGTGGGCGCACCGGTCGCGCCCGGCGAAGCATGCGGGTGCGGGTGATTTGCGGCGGGAGGATTCTGTTGCGCCGAGAGCGCGCAAGCCAGCAAGGACGCGCCAACGGCCAGGATGGCGCGGCCCGCAAATCTCCGGGGCCGAGATTCTGGCACCGTGGTGAAATGCGAAACGCGCACAACATTGCTTTTCAAATTGTTATTCATAGCGAAGCGCCTCGATAGGGTCCAGCCGCGCGGCTTTGCGCGCGGGATAAAAGCCGAAAAAAACTCCAACGCCTGCGGAAAAAAAGACAGCGGCAACGATGGAGTAGACGGGAATACTCGTGGGCCACTGCAGCCAGGCGGAGATTGCCGCCGACCCGAAGACTCCGGCAATGACCCCGATGCTGCCGCCCAATCCGCTAAGGACCACCGCCTCATAGAGAAACTGCTGCTGAACATCATTCTCCGTGGCGCCGACAGCCATGCGCACGCCGATCTCACGAGTGCGCTCGGTGACGGAGACGAGCATGATGTTCATAATGCCGATTCCCCCGACGACTAGAGACACGGAAGCGAGGCTGGCAAGAAGGAGCGTCATGACCTGCCCGGCGGACTGTTGCACCTGCGCGAGGTCGGTGGGGCTCAGGATGATGAAGTCGCTGTCTTCGTCGGAACGAAGATGATGGCGCTGCCGGAGCAGAGCGCCGATCTGCGTTTCGGCGACATCGATATCGTTCTGGGAATCGGCGGAAGCGGCGATGTATTGGATCCAGGAGATGCCGGAAAGCTTTTTCTGCACGGTCGTGTACGGCATGATGAGCGTATCGTCCTCGTCGCCACCGAACGGCGTCTGCCCTTTCGCCACGGGCTCTCCGATGACCAGGAACGGCAAATTCTGGACGCGAATGGTTTGTCCGACGGGATCTTGATCGCCGAAGAGATTCTGGGCGACGGTCTGGCCGATGAGACACACGTCGGAGGCCACGTCCACATCGCGCTGGGAAAATGAGCTGCCGCGCAGGATGCCCCAATGGCGAATGGTCATGTAATCGGGTGAGACGCCACGCACGCTGGTGGCCCAATTTTGATTCTGATAGACGAGCTGACCGCGGCTGCCGACACCGGGCGAAACTCTTGAGATGGTCGAGAGCTGCTTAACAGCCATGGCGTCGTCAACGGTGAGCGTTTTGGTGGCCTGACTGCCGAGGCGAATGCCGCCCTGATTCACGCTGCCGGCGAAAATCATAATCATGTTGTCGCCCAGAGCAAGAATCTGCTGCGAGACCTGATTCGCGGCGCCTTCGCCGATGGCGACCGTGCAAATCACGGCGCCGACACCGATGATCATGCCCAGCATGGTGAGCATCGTGCGCAGCTTGTTGCGGCTGAGCGCATGGAGCGCGAGCCGCAGTACTTCGCGAAAACTCATGCGCTCACCGGCCCGGCCGAGCCGCGCCACCGCCGCCCGGGCGCTGGATTCCGAGGCCCGGAGCCGCTGAGGCTCTCTGCGCGGAGGACATCTCGGCGGTGATCAGGATGTCATTTTCCTGAAGGTTTCCCTCGAGGCACTGCGTATTGATGTAGTCGGTGATTCCAACCCGGACGGCGACCGGGATGGGCGTCTGCTGGGGCCCATACTTCCAAACGACTTGCCAGCCACCGAGATGCGTCGAGGTGGCCGCGGCCGGGATGTTGTACTGCTTGTAGAGCAGCTGGAGCTGGCTGGAGCCGAGGCTCGGCGTATAGGTGAGCGCGGCATTGGGGATGCGGATCGCGTTGTCGGCGTGGCCGGTGGGAATCGTGACGTACGCGGTCTCGCTCGGGAGGAGCCTCTCGTCGGGATTGGCGAAGTCGATGATCGTGTTATAGGTGACGACGTTCTGCACGGTGTAAGCATTGAGCCGGACGGCGCTGATGCGGCCGTGAAATTGCTCGTTGGGAAAGGCGTCCACCTGGAACGTGCAGTCGGTGCCGACGTGAATGTTGCCGGTGTCCGATTCGTCGGTGCTGGCGTAGACCTGCATCCGCGTAAGGTCCTGGGCGATGGTGAAGACGTTGGGAGCCTGGAGCGATGCGGCGACCGACTGGCCAACGTCAATATTGCGCGCGACGACGGTGCCGTCCAGCGGGGAGAGAATCGTGGTGTACTTCAGATTCGTCTCGGCTTGTTCGAGCTGGCCCTGCATGGATTCGACCTGGGCGCGGGCCTGCTGGACCTGGGCAAGAGTCTGCTGGACCTGCGCTTCACCGGCGGTCAGAGTCGCTTGTGCCTGGCCAAGCGTGGACTGCTGCAGTTGATACTGATCCTTGGAGAAGACGCCCTGCTGGTATAACTGATTGATGCGGTCAGCGCTGGCCTGCTGGTAGGCCAGGTCCGCCTGGTACTTCTGCACGTCGGCCTTCATCACGTCCACAGTAGCAAGGAGATTGTTCAAATTGGCCTTGGCATTATCGAGATTGCCTTGAGCCGTGATGACCTGCGCATTGTAGAGAGTCGGATCGAGCTGGGCGAGGACCTGACCCGCATGCACGCGGGTGTTGAAATCGGCAAAAATGAATTGCACGGTGCCGGAAACAAACGACCCCACGGGCACGGTAGTCAGGGGATTGATCGTGCCCGTGGCCTGGACCGTGGCGGTAATGGGACCCTTCGTCACGGTGGCCGTCAAATAGGTCGTCTGGGCAGTCCGGCCCTTGATGATGAGGCCGGCCGGTATCAAGACGACAATTCCAAGGGCGCAGAACGAGAGGAGCTTGTGCTGGTGGTAGAGAGAAAGAAGCTTTTCCTTCATGTTCAATCCTGGTCCTCCGAAGGCCGGCAAGACCCTGCACGTACTTGGACGCGACGCTCGTCTGGGCGGTTTCCATCCGAGAATCGCTCAACATGGCGGCGGGGAAAATCCGCAATTGCGCCGCCGCAAAGATACCTTCACCCATCCGTCGCTAACACTCGGTGGGAATGCGTCAAATTGCCTGCCGGGATGGTAGCACAGCCGCCCGAGCGCGCCCGCAACGGTCTGCAAAACAGGAGTTGGCGAGTACGCAAGACCACACATCACTCGGGCGGCGGGTGCAGGCGGTACACCTCAAGGGTGCCGGAGGAAAAAACCCGGTCACCAATTCCGGCCAGCGGAGCCGAGAATTGCGGGACGCCGTAAGCCCACACATATTGATAGTCGCCTTGGACATCGGGCCAATCGAGTGGGGAATCGTAGCCCAAGTCCCAGAAACCGTCGGCAGTGTATGTGTCGTCAGTGATGCGCATGGGAGTTTCGCCGGGTTGGTCAAACAAGTACGGCGAAAACCAGCCGCGGCGAATCACGCCATACGCCCAAAAATGAGTGAAGGGGCGGGCGATGGGATCCTGGTCGCCCGCGACGATCGGAAAGACAAGCGCATCGCGGGGCACGACTTCAAATGAACGCGCCAAGCCCGCCAGCTCCGGCTGCTCGGCCCTGAATTTCCCTGTGACGCTCACAGTGCGCGCGAGGAACAGGATGAGCGGCAATGCCGCGAGCCATCGCCCGCGAGGACCGATGCGCGCGACCGAAAGGATTGCCACAAAGAGAAGCGGAAGAACGCGGATGTCGAGATCGGAGCTTTCCCCGTAGGCCCAGGGAATCGCCCAGAACGCCGCGAAGAGAACCGCAGCGACGCCGAACCAAGGCCAGTCCCAGCGAAACGCGGGATTGCAAATCCAGCCGAGCAGGAAAAAAGCAGCAAGCGCGAGGACCGTGATCGCGTCGAGCGCGGGCGAGTAGCCGTGCATGAATTTGCCGAGGGCGCTGAGTTTGTCATTCCAGCCCTGATAGATGACGGCCTGCTTGCCAAGGCCGACGCGCGAAGAATGGAGATACGCAATGGCACCGGGCACAAACAGAAGCCATGAAAGCAAGAGCGCGCGAAGCGAGCGCCGGCTGAATAGCACGTAGACCGTGACGATGAGGCCGGCGAGCGCAAACCCAATCAAGTGCGCGAAATAGAGACAGACGAAAGCCAGCAGCGCGGCGAGCCAGCGCAAGACGCCGGGAGCCCTGAGCCACCGGAGCCACAACCCTAGAGCGATCAGGACGAAAGCCAGGCTGATGTCAAAATTGAGGAAGCCTTCGAGGAAGAAAACGTTCCATGCAAGCAAAAGCGTCCAGCAAGCGGACCAGTCTTCGCCAGGATGGGCCTGACGCAGAAAAAACCATGCGCTCGCCGGAAGCAAGAGGACGCACAGACTCAGGAAGACGCGGCCCGCCATCTCGATCGGAAGGATACGTCCAAGCACGGCGAGACTGGCGTCCATACCGAGATACGGGTAGAGCCCCCAATCGGCGCGGTACCACTGCGAAAAGGAATAGTGGGCGTCGTGCAGGTGAAGCAGCACAAATGCACGCGCGAGATGATTTGGATAGTCCAGCAGGGGCGGAAAGGCCACGCCCCAGACCGGCAACAGCAACAAAACGGCAGCCGCCAGGAGGAACACGGCGAGGGCGACGCGCTTCCTCGTGCGGGACATCGCTTAGCGCAATCCGATCCACACGAGCGGCAAGAGTCCGACCAGGGCGAGCACGGCAAGCAGCAGGAGTGCTTGCCGGCCGCATCGGCCGCCGGCGAGAAAGAAAGCGTAGAAACCTTTCGCGAGATTGTTGCTGGCGGCCGCGATGACCAGACCGGCGGCGGCAAGGGCCAGCGGCGTCAGCGTGCCCGCGGATTGAGTGAGGCCCATGACAAACGGATCGACGTCACTCACGCCCATTACGCCGGCGAGAGCGAAAATTCCTCCCCTGCCAAGATGGAGCAGGGTGAAATGAGTTGCGACGAGCATGCCGACGAATATCACCGCAAATGAAAACGCCACCGGCAGCTCGAGCGGATTCTTCGGCGCGAAATCGCGCTGCGCGCCGGCGTCCCCGGCATCCGGGATGCGCGACCACAACCAGCCACCGAGCGCCGCCACGACTCCGAGAATCAAGAACGGCAGCGCGATTTCATGCATGAGGCCCAGATTGAAGAGTCCGACCAAAACGATGAATCGCAAGTACATCACACCGGAAGCAATCAATATGCCGCCCGCGTACAGGTGCGGTTGGGATTCTGACCGGGCGCGCTTGGCAAGGACTACAGTGGTAAGGGTCGAAGAATAGGCGCCGCCGAGCAAGGCCGCGAGCAAGACATTGCCTTTCGCCTTCGTGAACTTCTGGAGAATGTAACTGCCATAGGAGATCGAACTGACTGCGACGACCACGAGCCACACCTTGAAGGGATTGATCTGGTACGTGGTGAAGGCGCGATCCGGAACAACGGGCAGGATGACAAACGTGAGCAGAAGAAATTTCGTGAACGTGAGAATTTCGTCAGCGGGAACGCGCTGGGAGAGACTCTCGAGGAACGACTTCAGCTCTAGCAGGAGCATGCTGAGCACGGCTAGAGCCATCGCGATCCACAGGAGTTCGCGAGAGACGAGGACGCCGATGACGTAGGTGACCATACCGGAAAGCTCCGTCGTTACACCGGCGACTGCCTGCGTTTCCAACTTGTGGCGGTACGAAAGCCACAAGAACGCCCCGGCCACGGCTAGACCCGCGGCTACCAAACCCCACTGCTGGCCCGAGAGCGTTCCCAACGCGTAACCCAGCAAGCCGAGCAGGGGAAACGTGCGGACGCCTCCGAACGCATACCCCCTGGCAACCGATTTGCGCTCCTCGCGCTCTAAGCCAAGGAGAAAAGAGAGAAAAAGAACGACAAGAATCTCGGTGACGGCCGACGGTATCAGGCCTGCTAGACCGTGAAACACAAAATCCTCCCGCGGGCGGGCCTTACGCCCACCTGTTCGGGTGTGAGCGTACCGAGAATCGCCATGAAACACAATTCCCGCCGGTGGGCGAGTGAAGGCTGAGCGGAAGACCAGGACGTCCACGAGCCGCTGGCGGTTCGCAAGCGTTTGGACCTAAGACATATGTACTCCGGGGCGACAATTTTCGATTGGGGACTTGCCAGCGAAGTGGGAAGCCGATACTCTTGGCTGGCCTAGAAAACCAGGCGGGAGCGATAGACACAAAATGTGCGTCCACCGTACTCGCCTCGTCCTCTGTGCCTTTCTCGTTTTTTCCGTTTTTCCCACCCTCAAACAATCCGCCCTAGCGCAGCAAATTGCGCCCGCCGCTCCCGCGGTCGAGGCCGCGACTGCGGTGGCGCAGTTCACAACCGCCGTGGATGTTTCCGCAAAGCAGCAATGGACGGACACAGGAATCCTGCTCGCGTCCGGAGACCACGTGCGAGTGGTCGCGACGGGCACGGTGCGACGTCCTGCGGCGAGGGCTTGCGGCCCCGATGGAGTGCTGCGCAGCTGGCGCGAGTTGCTGTTGCGATTCCCCGTGAATTCGGGGGGCATGGGCTCGCTCGTAGGACGCGTTGGGCTGGGAGACGTCATGCCAGCGTTTGAGATCGGCACGCGGCGCGATATCAAAGTGAAATCCTCCGGGCGGCTCTACCTCGGAATCAACGAAGCGCCGAACGAGATCTCGACAGGAGGGTTCCACGCCATGATCGTTGTCACGCGTCGGCCCGGGGCGTCGCCGATGACAATCGCGGATTCCTCGGGAATGTCCGCCCCGAAACAGGTGCCGGCGTCCGAGTTTCCCTCTCCCGTGCTGGCGAAAATTCCACGGCGCATTGGGGACAGTAGTGGCAATCCGGGCGACATGATTAATTTCCTCATCGTCGGCCCGGAAGATGAAGTCGTCCGCACGTTCGAGCAAGCCGGCTGGGTGAGAGTGGAAATCATGGCAAAGCAATCGCTCTGGCAAACGGCCGTGAACAGTTTCCTGAAGCGCCCGTACACGAAGATGCCGATGAGCCAGCTCTATCTATTTGGGCGGACGCAGGATTACGGCTTTGCACACGCGAAACCGGTCTCCGTCGTGTCCACGCGCCACCACTTGCGGATTTGGAGGACCCCGTATGAAGTCAACGGACAACCGCTTTGGGCCGGCGCCGCAACCCACGACATGGGGTTTGTGCGAGACATTGGAAAATGGAAGATCACGCATTACATCGATCCCAACGTGGACGACGAGCGCGCCTATGTCGAAGAAACGCTCGGCGAGACGGGATCGGTGACGCAGTGGGCACTGGTGCAGCCGTCAAATCCCGTCGAAAACGCACGCACTGCGACGGGCGAACCATTCAATTCCACGGGCGATGTTCTGGTGGTGTGGTTGCGCGAGGACGAGGAAGAACAAAAGGATCCGACTTCGGAAGCTGATTGCCGCGTGCCGGAGCAAATACCCGGCGTCGCGGAATCGCTCCTGCCTTGCGGCGAGTACCCGCGGAGCGCATCCGGAGATTCCGAACAGACGAACCCGGCCCGCTAGCGCCCTTCTAACTCTCCTACCCGAATCGTACGGAGCTTCCGAACATCATTGGGATTCTTTACCGTGCCTCCCGAAATCGCTGCAATAGGTTGGAACGGCAACAGATCCTCGAACGCGCTCCTCGCGCCTCCTCTAATTTGGCACGCCACTTACTCCAGCGATTTGTGGAAGCGCAGAACGCTGATGGTGAGCAGAGTCACTCCGATAATGGCCATTCCCACGAATTGCGGCCACAGGACATCGAATCCGACGCCTTTCAAGTAGATGCCGCGCACGACGATCATGAAGTAGCGCATGGGATTCAAGTAACTGAGCTTCTGCCACAGCCACGGCATGCTGCTGATGGGAGTGGCGAAGCCCGAGAGCGTAATGGCGGGCATCATGAAGAAGAACGACGAAATCATGGACTGTTGTTGCGTGGCGGAAATCGTCGAAAGAAATAATCCAACCCCGATCGAAGATAGCAGAAAAATCATAGAGCCCACGGCCATGACAACGACTTTGCCCCGGAACGGCACACCGAACCAGAATGTCCCTACCAGCGAGATCAGGACCGCGTCGAAGATGCCAATCAAATAGAACGGCAGGGTTTTCCCGAGGATGAATTCCCAACGGCGGATGGGAGTCACCATAATCTGCTCGAGCGTGCCGATTTCGCGCTCGCGGACGACAGCCGAACACGTCAGCGTCATAACCATCAACAGCAACAAATTGCAGATCACGCCGGGCACGAAGAACCACTTGCTTTCGAGGCCCTCGTTAAACCAGGGCCGCGCCTCCAGATCCACCTGCGGCACAAACGCGGCTTGCCGGGGAGGGCCACGCTGGAGCTCATCGCTCAGGTAGTCCTGCGCGAATTTCGCTCCGATTTGCGTCAAGTAACCCAGGCTGATGAGCGCGGTGTTCGAGTTCGAGGCGTCCACAATCACCTCGACCTGTGCGCCCTGGCCGTTGCGAAGCCGCTGGGCAAAGCCGGAATCAATTTGCAGAGCGATGAGGATGTCACCGCGATCGATCCAATTGCGAAGCTGATCGGGGCGGTCGGCGTAGTGGCCGGGGCGCAGATCGAAATATTGGCTTCCGGTAAAGCGCGCAATCAGATCGCGGCTCTCCTGCGTATTGTCCTGATCCAGCAGGGCCATCGTGACGTGTTTTATTTCGTACGTCGCGGCATAGCCGTAGATCATCATTTGAATAATCGGCGGCCCAATCAAAATGAATCGCATCCGGGGATCGCGGAGGGCCTGAATGAACTCCTTCACGATCATCCGGACGATCCGCTGCCATGATTGCCGGAGATTCATTCGAGCCTCTTATGAAATGCGCGCGTGGCCAACAGGATCAAAATTGCAGAAATGGTGGTGAGTGCCGCGATCTGGGAGCGCATGAGGCTGAGGGAAGTCCCCTTCAGGAAAACATTGCGGAGAATTTCAACGTAGTAGCGCGCCGGGAGGATGACCGAAAGCCATTGCACCAGCTTCGGCATCTGGTCGATCGGGAAGAGAAATCCCGATAGCAGGAAAGTGGGCAGAAAGGTGGCGAGCATGGCCATCTGGCTCGCGGCGATTTGCGTCTTCGACACGACTGAAAAGTAGTAGCCCATCGAAAGCACCACCCCCAGGAACAACGCGGAGGTGCCGTACATGACCAGCCAGCTCCCGCGGAACGGCACACCGAACCACCACACTCCCATCACCGCGCACAATGCCGTATCGAACATTCCGATGACGAAATAAGGGACCAGCTTGCCGATCTGAATCTCAAGCCGGCCGACGGGGGTTGAAATCAATTGCTCCATCGTGCCGCGTTCCCATTCGCGCGCGATGGTCAGCGAAGTCAGGAAGGCGCCTACGACGGCCATCACCATCGCGACGACACCGGGGACAATGTTGGCCATGCTCTGAAGATCTTCGTTGAACCAGGTGCGCGCTTGAAACTGCACCGGCCCGCTGCCAGCCACTGGCAGGCCGTGCTGCTGTTCCCAATCGATGGCGATATCCGAAGAGTACATCTGAATGATCGCTTGCGCGTAACCCATCGCCACGTTGGCGGAATTGCTGTCGCTCGCGTCTATGAGCAACTGCACGCTGACTTTGCCGCCCGAGTGAAGGGTCTCGCCGAACTGAGCTGGAATCACGATTGCAGCGGTGGCATTGCCGGAGTCAATCTGGCGCAAGACATCCGGATAATTGTCGGCGATGTGAACGATGCGGAAGTAGTCGGTGGCCTGAAAGCGCTTGAGCAAATCCTGGCTGGTCTGCGTGCCGTCGCGATCGTAGACGCACAGCGGTATGTTCTTGACGTCAAGGTTCACCGCGTAGCCGTAAATAACGAGCTGCATCACCGGCATCAGGATGATGATCAGGAGGCTCCGCGGATCGCGGAGGATCTGGATGATCTCTTTGCGCATGATGGCGAGAATGCGACGAAGATTCATGCCGGTTTCGGCTCCTTCGCTTCATGGGATCCCGTCAGCGAAACGAATACGTCTTCGAGGGACGGCGAAATCACTTCAGCGCGCCGCATCTTGATCTGTTCGGCTTCGAGCGCGGCGCGAATTCTTGGGATCGTAAACTGCGGCTCGGACACCACAGCGTGGAGCGCATTTCCGAAAACGGCGCTGTCCAGAACGCCCGGCACATTCGGCAAGACATCGAGCGCCGGGCCCAGCGGGTCGCACTCGACTAGCAACAGCTCACCGCGCATCGCGGATTTCTTGAGCTCGGTGGGCGTGCCCATGGCCACGATCCGCCCGCGGTCAATCAGCAGCAACCGATGGCAGTATTCCGCCTCATCCATATAGTGCGTCGTGACGAATACGGTGACGCCCTCGTCGGCCATCTGGTGAATCAACTCCCAGAACTGCTGGCGCGTCACGGGATCCACGCCCGAAGTTGGCTCATCGAGAAAGACAATTGGGGGTTGGTGCAGCACCGCGCAGCCGAGGGCCAGACGCTGCTTCCACCCAACCGCCAACGAGCCCGTGATCGTACGCTCGCGTCCTTCGAGCCCGGCCATTTTCACGGCCCACGACATTCGCGCAGGAACATCCTTTGCGGGCACGCTGTAGAGTCCGGCAAAAAAGCGGAGATTTTCGGTGACGCGCAAATCGTTGTAGAGCGAGAATTTCTGCGACATGTAGCCGATGCGCTGGCGGATCTCCTCGGGATGCGTTGCGACGTCGAGCCCGGCGACGGTGGCGCGGCCGGCGGAGGGAAGCAACAGCCCGCACAGGATACGAATCGTCGTGGATTTCCCAGCGCCGTTCGGGCCGAGAAAACCGAAGATTTCTCCTTTGCGCGCCTCGAAGCTGACGTTGTCCACGGCAACGAAATCGCCGAAACGCTTGTAGAGACCCTCGACCACGACCGAATTTTCACCGTTGTTCATGGCTGGTCCGGCTCCGGAGCTTCCTCTCGAGGCAACTCTCGCCCGGACAAACCCGACACGGCGTAGACGAACAAATCCTCGATGCTCGGCTCGACTTGCACGAAGGCTTCGACCTCGACTCCTGCCGCGTGCAGCACAGCTTGCAGTTCGGGCAGGCGCTCGGCCCGATCCACGATTATGTGCACACCGTCGCCTTCGAGCACGGTCTGCTTCACTCCAGCCGCTGCTTCGAGCGCTTCCTTCACGCGCAGCGGGGCGCTGGTTCGCGCCGCGAGGATGGCTCCAGGGAATTGCTTCTTGAGATCGTCCGGGCGGTCGCAGAAAAGCAGCTTGCCCTTGTGCAGCAAACCAACGCGATGACAGCGTTCGGCTTCATCCAGATAGGATGTTGAAATCAGAATCCCGACGCCTTCGTGAATCAGTGAATACAGGATCGCCCAAAAATCGCGGCGCGAGACCGGGTCCACGCCGTTCGTAGGCTCGTCGAGAAGAATGACCTTCGGGCGATGAATGAGGGCGCAGACCAGACCGAGCTTCTGCTTCATGCCGCCGGAAAGCTTGCCCGCCAGCCGTTTGCGGAATTCCGAGAGGCCGGCGGCGGCGAGCAATTCACGCGCGCGAGTTTCGCGCTCCCGCCGGGGCACGCCGAACAAATCGCCGTAAAACGCAATGTTCTCGTCCACCGTGAGATCTTCGTAAAGGCCGAATCGCTGGGGCATGTAGCTGATGTGATGCTTCGCGCCCTCGGGATCGCGGGCCATGTCAAACCCGGCCACCTGGGCGCTGCCGGAATCGGGCGAGAGAACTCCGGCCAGCATGCGCATCGTCGTGGTCTTGCCGGCGCCGTCCGGCCCGACCAAGCCGAAGATTTCGCCGGTGTGAACGGCGAAACTCAGGGCGTCAACAGCGCGCACTTCGCCGAAACTCCTGCCGAGCCCCTTCATTTCGATGACTGCTGCGTCGCTGGCCATTTGCACCCGCTTACTTGGTCTCGACGTAGACGTCGGCCGGCATTCCGGGTTTCAATTCGTAGTTCGGATTGTCCACGTCCACCTTGACGCGATAGACCAGCGTGACGCGCTCCGCCTGCGTTTGCACGCTCTTTGGAGTGAACTCCGCGTCCGAGGCAATAAAGGAAATTCTTCCGTGGTAGGTCTTGTTGGGAAAACTATCGGTGCGAACGGTCACGTCTTGGCCCCAGTGAATCTTGCCCATATCCGTTTCCGCGACGTAAACACGCACCCACAAGTGGTCCAGATCGGCAAGCGTCACGATCGGCGTCCCCGGCGAAACCACTTCACCCAATTCCGCTTCGCGCACCAGAACGACGCCGCTGAACGGCGCGGTAAGCGTGGTATAGCCCAATTTGATCTGCGACATTCCAAGGGCTCTGTTCGCCGCGCTCACGTTCGCGCGGTCCACCGCGATCTGCTCCTTGCGCGTTCCGGCGAGGAGCTCATCGTAGACTTGCTGCAGACGGGCGACGTTCGCTTCGGCGCGCGTGACTGCGGTCGCGGCCTGATCCCGGATCTGCGTGGGGATTTCGTCCTTTTCAAGAAGCGCGTTGTAGCGCGCGAGATCCTGCTTCTTCTGCGCGAGATCCGCTTGCGCGTCCAGGACGTTCTGCCGCGCGGCTTCTATGTCTTCCTCGCGAGGGCCGGCGAGCGAGAGCGTCAATTGCTGGTCGCGCACGTGGGTGTTCGCCTCATCGACAGCCACCTGCTGCCGGTAGTCGGCGTCGTCCAACTTGGCGAGCAATTGGCCCGCCTGCATCGGCTGGCCTTCTTCGACCGGCAACTCGACGATGCGCCCGCTCACCTTGAAGCTGACCAAGCTTTCGTGCGCCTCAACGTTGCCGGAAAGCTTTAGCTGGTTGGGGTTGGCGGGCTTGCCAAACCAGCGCGGATAAAGGTAATAGCCGGCCACGGCCACTCCCACGATTAGAAGAATGATGACAAGGCGTTTCATCGCCGTTCGACCTCCAAATAGGATTCCACCGGCGCCTCGAGACTCACGGCCGGGCCTGCGGGGCGGGTTGACTCGCGCCTGCGGGCTGGCTCGCCGGCATGGTCGCACCCAAATAGTTTGTGTAATTGTTTTCGTTGGCGCCCATCGCGCGGGCCAGCGCCATGCGCGCGTCGGCATGACGCGCCAGGGCTTCGATCCGATCCTCTTCCGCTTCCGCGAGGGAGCTTTGCGCGGTGATGACTTCGATGTTGTCCGTCAAGCCGTTGCGGAAGCGATCCGTGGCCAACGACAACTCCTTCTGCGCGAGGTCCAGCGCCTGCTCGGTCACGCGCACCTGGTCCTCCGCCGATTGAAGATCGAGCACCGCCGTGCGCAGTTCCTGCTCGATTCCCCGGGAGAGATCGGCGATTTGGTCGTCGAGTTGCTTCAACTGGCTCTCCAGCTGTTTCCGTTCGCCGTTGCGGTCACGATCGAAGATATCGATGGAAAGCGTCGCTTGAATCAGACCGGTTGCCGGCAATTGGTAAATTTCGCGGCCGATCGCGCCGTAATTCCCGGTGGCCTGCAGCGTCGGATAGTAACGCGCGTGCGAGGCCTTCTCCTGTTCGATCAGCGCTTTCCGCTGAGCGTCGAGCGAACGGTAATCCGCGCGGGCGCGCAGCGCATCGTTCAGAATTTGGTCGGGATCCGGAATCTCAAGCCGGTGATACTCCAGGGGTTCGGCCAGTGTGATCGGCGTGCCGGGTCTGATTCCGATGTAGCGCTCCAGCGAAATCAGCGCGACCTGATACTGGTTGCGCGCTACGAGCAGGTTTTGCTGATCGCGCTCGAGCGCAACCTGGGCCCGCAGCACATCCACGCCGGTGGCAAGACCTTGGTCGTGCTGATCGCGAGCCAGCTTTTCGAGCGCCTGCGATGTGTCCACGCGGGACTCCGCCGATTCCACTTCCGCTTGCGCGGCCTGGCCGTCGAGGAACAACGCCGCGGTCTGCCGCACCACCAGGCTTCTGGAATCCTCATAATTGAGCGCAGCGGATTGCTTCTCATCGTCAGCGGCTTTCAACGCATGCGTCGCCTGCCGGTTCACGAGCGTCTGGCTGCCGTAAAGGCGGAAATCGTAATTGTCGAACGGCCCGATCACCGTCGGTAAGGCAAAGCCCGGAAACGAAAAATTCAATCCAAGTGCGCGCAGGTTTACGGTTTGCTGGTTGACTAGAACGTGGCCCGTGACCTCCGGCAGGAGCGCCGCCTTGGCGCGCTCTCGCGTACCCTCGGCTTGGTCCACGCGCGCGTCCGCCACACGAACGCTGAGATTGTTTTTCAGCGCGAACTGGATCGCAGCTCCCAGCGTAAGCTCCTGCGAGTCCGACGCGTTCCCTTGCTGCGCAGCCGCGGGCCAAGCGGCCGCCAGCAGAAGCGCCGGCAGAAGCGCGAGACGGCGCCGATTCGTGTGCATTGACATCATTGGACTCTCCCGTTCGTAACCCTGAAATTGGGATCAGCGGCGGGCCGAACGCCTCGCGCGCCGTAACCCTCTCTTTTGTGCGTTCGCTTCAATTCCTGCCAAAACGATTTCGCCCCAGGTGTCCAGCCAGCCAGAAATCTCAAGGCTCGGGTCGAGCGACCACAGGAAGAAAGCCCCGAACATTCCCTGCTGAATCGCACGGGCAAGATGGCGCGGTGAGACATCCTTGCGAATTTCACCTCTCTGCTGGCCGATGACCATGAACTCGGCGAGAGCTTTCCGCCCCCGCGCCATGTTGGCGATCATGGACGCGCGCACAGCGTCGTTCGTGAGCGGCGCAACCATGATGCTGCGAATCAGAAGCGGCGTTCGGCCAGGTTCGTGGCTGACGGAGCGAGCCAAGTCTCGCAGCATCTGGTGGATGGGCTTTCCACCTTTGCGTGCCTCCGCCAAAGTGGCCTCCACCTTACTCACCTGGTATTGACCGAAGGCGACCAGCAAGTGTTCCTTCGAGGGGAAATAGTTGAAGAAGGTTCCCTTTCCCACATCGGCAGCTTCGGTGATGTCTTCCACCGACGTTTCGGCCATGCCGCGTTCCGAGAACAGGCGCAAGGCGGCCAGCATCAAGCGGTGGCGTGTTTCTGCATGCCGGCGTTCGCGGCGATTCAGGCCGCTCTTGGGGGGCCTTCCCGCGGCAAACCCTTGCCAGGATTCAATTCTTTGACCCATGGACATAATTGACCATAAGTCATATATGTCTGGCAGTCAAGCATTTTCTTCCGCGAAAGTGTCGCGGGCGAGAAGGGCGCTCTGCCATCCGCTCCGTCCCCTTCTTGCAACCCTGCGGCGCGCCAGAATGCTGAAGCCCTTTCCAAAGACGCTTCTTCGGATATTCCATTGTGGCTTGCCGGTCCCAATGGGATCACCTTCAATAAGCGGTTTGGTTTCAGCGCATTACAGGGATGCCGCCTTCCCGGCCTGGGCGGGACGGAATCCAACGATTTAGCCCTGCTATAAAAACGGGATATAAGAATTGACAGAATATCCTGTAGTTCCTTATAGTGCTTTCATTCACGACCATGGCCCCCAAGAACGATGAAATCCGTGTGGACCGGACTCGCAGCGGAAACTCACGCGAAGTCCCGGCACGGGTCCAGGCCGCGGTGGATATAGCCGTCATCGTACGACTCCGATGCCCATGATGCAGGGATGACGACTGACGGATGAAAGAAGGGTAGAAGAGAATCAAGAAATCCGGAGGTCGCCATCTCAGGGATGGCGGCCTTTTTTATTTGCGGCGCGCGGCAGAGAGCCAGACGCGCCAGTGATGCAATCGAACGCGAGGGGGACGCCCCTAGGACGGAACCGATGAGCGAAAGACTCCGCAGCCGGACACTTCTGGAAGGAAATCGGCGTGCGCCCGCGCGCTCGATGCTTCACGCCGTGGGATTTTCCGACGAGGATCTCAAGAAACCAATCATTGCCGTGGCCAACACCTGGATCGAAATCGGCCCATGCAACTATCACCTCCGCGAGCTTGCCGCAGCTGTCAAGGAAGGGGTTCGGGAAGCCGGCGGCACTCCGATGGAGTTCAATACAGTTTCGATCTCAGACGGCATCACGATGGGCACGGACGGAATGCGCGCCTCCCTGATCAGCCGGGAGGTGATTGCCGATTCGATCGAGTTGGTCACGCGCGCGAATTATTTCGACGGCATCGTCGCGCTCTCAGGTTGCGACAAGACGATTCCCGGCACGGTCATGGCATTGGCGCGGCTGAATATTCCTGGCCTGATGCTCTACGGCGGCCCGATTCGCCCCGGGCGTTACGAGGGCCACGACATTTCCATTCAAGATATGTACGAGGCGGTCGGCGCGCTCAACTCCGGCCGCATCACGGAAGAGAATCTCCACTGCATGGAAGAGGCGGCGTGTCCCGGCGTGGGTGCCTGCGGCGGCCAATTCACCGCCAATACGATGGCCACAGCCTGCGAATTCTTGGGGATTTCACCGATGGGCAGCTCCGGCGTGCCTGCCACGGCCGGCGAGAAGAACGCGCTTGCGCGCCGGGCAGGCCATCTCGTGATGGACCTTCTGAAGAAGAACGTCGTGCCGCACGACATCCTCACCAAGCGAGGGATCGAGAATGCCATCGCGAGCGTGGCCGCCAGCGGAGGTTCGACTAACGCCGTTCTTCATCTTCTGGCGATCGCACACGAGGCCGGTGTGGCGCTGACGCTCGATGACTTCAATCGCGTTTGTGCGGCGACTCCAGTCCTGAGCGATTTGAAACCCTCCGGGCGATTCATGGCTGTAGATTTCCACGAAGCCGGAGGCACGCGGCTGCTCGCAAAGTTCTTGACGGAAATCGGCAAGCTTCATGGTTTGGCTCCGACCGTCAGCGGGCGAACGATCGCGCAGGAAGCGGCTCTAGCCGTCGAGACTCCCGGGCAGGAAGTGATTCGCCCGCCGGTGCGCGCGTTGAAACCGACCGGCGGACTGGTCATCCTGCGGGGCAACGTTGCGCCGGACGGCTGCGTGCTGAAAATCTCGGGCGCGGGGGACTCCCACAGCGGGCCGGCTCGCGTGTTCGACAACGAGCTGGACGCGTTTGCGGCCGTCGAGAAAAAACAAATCAAGGCTGGTGATGTCGTCGTGATCCGCTACGAAGGGCCGCGCGGAGGGCCAGGCATGCCGGAGATGCTGGCCGTGACGGCCGCGATTGTCGGCCAAGGCCTAGGGAGCAAGGTTGCGCTCATCACCGACGGCCGCTTCTCCGGCGCGACGCACGGCATCATGGTCGGCCACGTGTCGCCGGAAGCCGCCTCGGGCGGGCCGATTGCGGCGCTGCGCGACGGCGACATCATCACGATCGACGCGAAGAATCACGTCTTGCAGGTCAACTTGGACGACGCGGAATTGGCGAAGCGTCTCAAGAAGTGGAAAGCGCCGGAGCTGCGTTATCGCACCGGAGTGATGGCGAAATACGCGCGCTCGGTGGCTTCGGCGGCAGCGGGCGCCGTGACGAATTAGCCGGTGAAACCAACCGGCCGGGGAACGCACGAGAGAGCCGTGAATGAACATCTGCGGGGAGTGAGGCAAACATGATCCGAACCGGAGCGGAAATCATCTGGGAATGTCTGCTGAAAGAAGGCGTGGAAACCGTCTTCGGCTATCCCGGCGGAGCGATTCTGCCCGCCTACGACGCGCTGACCAAGTACAAGAAGATCCATCACGTACTCGTGCGCCACGAGCAAGGCGCCGCGCACATGGCGGATGGCTACGCACGCGCGAGCGGCCGAGTCGGCGTGGCGATGGCCACGTCTGGCCCCGGGGCGACGAACCTCGTCACCGGAATTGCGACCGCGATGCTCGATTCTTCGCCCGTGGTATTCATCACCGGCCAGGTAAACAGCAAACTCATCGGCTCGGACGCATTTCAGGAAGTCGATATCACCGGAATCACACTGCCGATCACGAAGCACAACTATCTGGTCACGCGGCCGCAGGACGTAGCGCCGGCGATGCGCGAGGCCTTCGAGTTGGCGGCGTCCGGACGGCCCGGCCCGGTGCTGGTGGACATCACGAAGGACGCGCAGCAGGCGAGTTGCGAATTTGATTGGGCCGCGGCGAAACCACATCGCCTCCGCCCGCAGCAGGCGCCGGCGCAAGCGTCGTTGATCGAGGATGCAGCTCGCCTCCTCAATCGTGCGCAGCGGCCATTGATCCTCGCGGGACACGGAATCCTGCTCTCCGGCGGCGTGCAAGACGTGATCACGCTCGCCGAACGCGCCGACATCCCCGTGGCAGTGACGCTGCTGGGCATCGGCGGCTTTCCAGGCTCACACCCGCTTTGCCTCGGCATGATGGGGATGCACGGCGAAGCCTGGGTGAACATGGCGATCCAGGAGGCGGACGTGCTGCTGGCGCTGGGCATGCGATTCGACGATCGCGTCACGGGCAATCTCAAATCGTATGCTCCACGCGCGAAGAAGATTCACGTCGAGATCGATCGCTCCGAGATCAACAAGAACGTTCCGGTGGACATCGCGCTCGTGGACGATCTCAAACGAACGGTCGAGCGGTTGCTGCCGCTGATCGAGGAAAACCAACACTCGAAGTGGCACGGCCGTATTCGCCAATTCCGCGGCGAATCCTCCGTGCGCGACATTCAAAACTTGCCTGACGAAGGCCACCTGTACGCCGCGCACGTCATCCACGATCTCTGGCGCGAGACTTCGGGCGACGCGGTCGTGGTCACCGACGTCGGCCAGCACCAGATGTGGGAGGCGCAGTATTACCGGCACGAGCGCCCGCGCTCGCTGATTACGTCCGGAGGCCTGGGCACGATGGGATTTGCGTTGCCCGCGGCCATCGGCGCGAAAATGTCGCGGCCCGAAGCGGAAGTTTGGGCCGTGGTCGGAGACGGCGGGTTCCAGATGACGATGGCGGAACTGATGACGATCGTTCAGGAGCACGTGGCCGTGAAAATCGCCATCATCAACAACGGCTTTCTCGGCATGGTGAGACAGTGGCAGGAATTTTTCCACGAAGGCCGCTACTCGGAGACTCCGTTGCTCAGCCCCGACTTCGCTAAGCTCGCGGAGGCGTTCGGCATTCCCGGCCGGCGCGTCTCGGAACGCGCGAAACTGACGGACGTGGTTCGCGAGGCGCGCGCGACGGATGGACCCATGCTGATTGATTTCCGCGTCGAACAGGAAGACTCGGTTTACCCGATGATTCCAGTCGGCAAGGCGTTGCACGAGATGATCCGCCGGCCTTCGCCCCTGGCGCAAACTGCGGCGGACGCCTGAGGAGACTATGCGCACCTATTTCGTTTTGGACGTGGAAAACCGGCGCGGCGTGCTCGAGCGAATTGCATCCGTGCTGCGCCGCCGCATGCTGCAAATCGAAACGATCGTCGCCGCGCCTTCCACTGATCCGGCGCGGGCGGTCATCACATTTGTCGTGGATACCGACGACTATGGGATCGCACGCATCGAAACGGGCTTGCGCAAGATCGTCGAAGTCATCGCCGTGCGTTACACCAGAGATGCCGGCGATCCGGCAATTGAGTCGGCGATCCTGCACTTTTCAGACGACGCCGGCACGCGCTCCGCTTCGGCCGATCCCGATTCCCTGCTGCTGCACGTCAGCGGCAAGCCCGCGGCCATCGATCGCTTGCTGAAACTGCTGGAGAAGGCAGGCCGCGTGGATATTGCGCGGACGGGTGAAGAGGCGTGGCCGGAAGTCCCCGGCGAGCACCAGCGGCCGGAGTCAGAACGCGAGCCAAATGCGCCCGCGCGCTGATAGAATCTCACCCGCATTTCATTCCATTGGGAGGCAGCGATGGCAACACTGTATTTCGATAAGGACGCGGATCTTTCGCCGATTCAATCGAAGAAAGTCGCGATCCTGGGCTATGGCTCGCAGGGCCACGCGCACGCATTGAACCTGCGCGATTCCGGGGTGGAGGTGCGCGTTGGATTGCCCGCGGGCAGCCGGTCGCGCGCACGCGCGGTGGCGGAAGGCCTCAAGGTGCTGACTACCGCCGAAGCGTCCGCCTGGGGCGACGTCATCTCGCTGCTCATCCCCGATACCTCGCAGGCTGCGATCTATCGCGCGGACATCGCGCCGCACCTCAAGAAGGGCAAGACGCTGCTCTTCGCGCACGGCTTCAATATTCGCTTCGGCACGCTGTCGATTCCCGCCGATATTGACGTCGTGATGATCGCGCCCAAGGCGCCCGGACATCGCGTCCGCGAAGTGTTCGTCGAGGGCGGCGGCACGCCATCGCTGCTCGCCGTCCATCAGGACGCCAGCGGCCACGCCAAGCAGCTCGCGCTATCCTACGCGAAGGGAATTGGCGCAACACGCGCGGGCGTGATTGAAACCACGTTCGCGGAGGAGACGGAGACCGATTTATTCGGAGAGCAGGCGGTTCTTTGCGGCGGCGTCAGCGCGCTCGTAAAGGCGGGATTCCAGACGCTGGTCGAAGCGGGCTATCAGCCCGAAATCGCTTACTTCGAGGTCTTGCACGAGCTGAAACTCATCGTGGACCTCTTCTACCGCGGCGGCCTCGGCTACATGCGCTATTCCGTCAGCGACACCGCCGAGTTCGGAGATTATGTCGCCGGCCCGCAGATCATCACCGACGAAACCCGCAAGACGATGCGCGCTCTGCTGAAATCCATCAAGGACGGCAGCTTCGCCAAGCGCTGGATCGCCGAAAACGAATCCGGCCGCCCGTGGTTTAACGCCACGCGTGCGGAAGAGCAGAAGCTCAAGCTCGAGGAAGTCGGCGCGCGGCTCCGGTCGATGATGACGTTCCTCAATCCGGTCGTCATGACGCCCGACGGCCCCAAGCCGGCCACGCCGGCGCAAAGCGGCGCAAGCAAAGCAGCGACGCCGAAGTAACGCATAACGCCCCAGGTTCCCCAGCAAGACCGCGATGGGAGGGCCGCAAGGATCGTCGAAATCCACCATGATCCTACGGGATCGTACGATTGTGACCAGGGCATCTCATCCCTCCCGGCTGATTCGGCCCAGGTCTTGTACCACAAAAGAAGATTGACACGGGACAGTTGTGAAACTACACTTCGGATTTCGACGTGTGGAATATGACTTTCGCGCGCAATTTCGCCTTTACCCGCCGCTTCTCCTTTTGGGCTTGGAGAAGCGGACCGGCTGGGGCTGCGCGCTTGAGGTGAGCGAGTAACCGACTAGCGCCAAACGAAATTCCCAGACGGGCCGCGAATCCAAACGAGGATCGCGGCTTTTTTGTTTTCAGGAGGAAACCTTGAGCACGAAACCACTGCGGGTCGCATTCCAGGGAGAGGTCGGCGCGTTCAGCGAAGAAGCGGCCGTGCGGCTGATGGGCGACGCCATCGTCACGGTCCCGCGCGCGACCTTCGAGCGTACCTTCCATGCCATCGCCGAGGGCGCAGCCGATGTGCTGGTTGTCCCCATCGAGAACAGCCTCGCCGGCTCGGTCCTGCGGGTCTACGACTTGCTGCTCGAGAACAATCTTTGCATCCGCGCCGAAACCGTGTTGCCCATCGAGCACCATCTCATCGCGTGTCCCGGCGCGACGCTCGAATCGCTTCGCTCGGTCGAATCGCACCCGATGGCGCTGGCACAATGTGAACGATTCATCGCCGAACATCCGAACCTGAAGCGAATCCCCGCCGAGGACACGGCCGGCAGCGTCCGCGAAGTTCTTTCCCTCGGCGACCGATCACGCGCCGCCATCGCCGGACAACGGGCGGCGGAACATTACGGCGGCGTCATCCTGGCGAGCGGAATTCAAGACAACTCCGAAAACTTCACGCGGTTCTTTCTTCTATCCGCTGACCACTCCCCGGTTCCCGGCGCGGACAAGATGACTCTCACCACGCGCCTCGCCCACCGCCCTGGCGCGTTGCTCGCTGCGCTCGAGCCCTTCGCGCAGCGCGGCGTGAACCTCCTCAAAATCGAGAGCCGCCCGATCCACGGCTGCCCTTGGGAGTATCAGTTCATCCTGGATGTGGAGGCGACTTCTCCCGGCCTGCTCGACGCCGCTGTCGCCGATCTTCGCCGCGCGACGCAGGAAGTGCGCGTGCTGGGGTTGTATCCGGGCGCGCGAAACAATCCCGAAAATTCGGCGGTCAAGCAAGGGAGATCCCTATGAGCACACGTCCCGTCATTCCACGCGCGGGCCGCAGGCCGCATGCGGTCCGCGCCCCGGCCGGTCCTGGGCGCGCTTCGCTTCCCGTCGTCATGGAACCGCCCGCTCCGGCGTTTCGCCTCGCCTGCCGCCAACTTCACCCGGAAACGAGCGTCGTGACTGCGGGCGGCGTGGCCATCGGCTCGGGGCGCCTGATTGTCATCGCGGGACCGTGCTCGGTCGAATCGCGCCGACAGATTCGCGAGACCGCGCGCCGTGTCCGCGCCGCCGGTGCCGACATGCTCCGCGGCGGCGCCTACAAGCCGCGCACATCGCCGTACGAATTCCAAGGGCTCGGCCCGAAAGCGCTGGAGTGGCTTGCGGAAGCGAGCGCCGAATCGGGTTTGCCGATTGTCACGGAAGCGCTGAGCGTAGAAGAGGTGGAACGCGTCGCCGAATGCGCCGATTTGGTTCAGGTGGGCGCGCGCAACATGCAGAACTACGCGCTGTTGCGCAAGCTCTCGACGATCTCGAAGCCCGTGCTTCTCAAACGCGGCGCTTCCGCCACGATTCAGGAATGGCTGCTCGCCGCCGAGTATTTGCTCGCGGGCGGCAATTCCAACGTCGTGCTCTGCGAACGCGGCATCCGCACGTTCGAGACCGCCACGCGCAATACGCTCGATCTCGCCGGCGTCGCGCTCGTAAAAGAGCTTTCGCACTTACCGGTGATCGTGGACCCATCGCACGGCACGGGATTGCGCTCGCTCGTGGGGCCGGCATCGCGCGCCGCGCTGGCCGTCGGCGCCGATGGATTGCTCATCGAAGTCCATCCGCACCCCGATCGAGCATGGTCCGACGCCGCACAATCTCTGGATGTGCCGTCTTTCGCCGCGCTGATGTGCGACCTGCGCAGGCGTGAGGCTGCGCGGTGAAGAAAACCTCATTAGCCGGCGGTTTTTCCCTGCGGACACACTGTCTGAGTGCTGCGGAAGAACTAAAGATAACGCAGAGACACGCAGAGAAAAGCGCGATCATCCGGATCGGTTTATCCAACTTGGCGAGGATTCCATGCTAGCGGCGGGCTTCGACAGCTTGTGGTTCAGGCTCGGTCGCGCCCGCCGTCTTTTTGTGCTCGCGAATGAGGGTGATGAACACCTGAGCCGCGCGCGGCAGGCTTCGATCGCGGCGGTAGACCAGGCCGAGCGTGCGCCACAGATCCACGCCCTCGATCGAGAGCAGCTTCACTTCCCCGGCCTTCACCTGGTCGCGCGCGAACGTCTCGCTGACGAAAGAGACGCCCACGTTTGCGGCGACAAAACACTTGATCATGCCGATGCTCGGCAACTCCATAGTGACGTGGAGACGCGAGCGGTAGGCCCGGAAGAGCTTGTCCAGCACTTGCCGCGTGTAGCCCGTGCGCGGAAAAATCAGCGGCTGCTCGGCCACCTCGGCCAACGAAACGCGCGACCGTCCCCCCAGCGGATTCTTCGGACTGACCATCAACATCATCCGGTCCTTGAACACCGGGTGCACGCGCAAGTTCGGCGACTTCACCGGCAGCGTGACAATGCCCACGTCAATCGTGCCGTCTTCCACGCGCTGCAGAATCTTGTGGCTGAAATTGCGGTAGACACTGATGTGAACCAGAGGATACTTGCGCTGGTACTCGGCGAAGATGTCCGGCAACAGATAGAGACATGTCGCCTCGTTCGCGCCGAAGAAGAGCGGCCCTTGCACGGTCGTGCCGCGGTCGGCGACGGCCTGCAGCGATTCGTCGCGAAGCCGGAGCAGGCGCAGCGCGTAGTCGTAGAGCACTTCTCCCGCCGGAGTTAGTTGTACCGACTTGGCCGAGCGATCCAGCAAGCGCAAGCCGTAGGCCTGCTCGAGCTGCCGTATCTGCGCGCTGACCGCCGATTGCGAGCGGAACACTTTCTGTCCCGCGCGCGAAAAGCTTCCTAGCTTCGCCACTTGCACGAACGTGGTGAGTTGGTCGAAATCCATACTTCTGAGCGTCTCGTTTCATTATACCGGAACTTCGCCCCTGTACACCTTTCCCGGCCCTCAATCTCAAAGATGGGGCATTATTGCCCACAGATGCAGCAGAAAGGCGTGCCCGGAGGGGAGCATCGCATGCCGCCGCTCGCCTAAGGCTGGCGGGGGCGGGCCTCTTCCGCGGCGTCCTCGACCTCCTCGCGGGGCTTCCAGCGCCGGAAGCCGTATCTCCGGAGCAGCAGCAACGGCCTGAGAACAGCGTACGCGCCCGAAAAGCGTCCGCGTAACGCCGCGTCCGCGCGGTCCACATTGGTGGGCAGGGTGGCGATGCGGCTCGCATAGCGCAATCCCTGCCAGAAAGTCTTGCCGGATCGGACGCGAAACCAAAATCTCGGCAGGGCTGGGAGTTGGGCGCTGCCTTCCAGCGAAAACCGCGACCAGATTCCTTCGCCCATGCCGCGTACCACCGGATCGGCCTCGACCTCTCGCACTACCTCGTCCGGCAGGGGCGCGTCCAGAAAATGCCGCGCGACCCAAAGCGCCAGCCGTAGCATCCGGCCAACGCGGAATTCCTCCGCGCGCGCGAACGCCTCGTCCCAAGCGAGGCCTCCCGGCAGATTCCCGCGGTCGTCCTGGCGAGCCAGCTCGGCGATATCGCAAACCCACAACAGCCGCTCCCAGTAGTGCTTTGTGCCATGCACCGAAACGAGCACCAGCGTATCGGCGGCGGAAGGAGCCATGACTTCGCACCCCGCGAACGCGAACGGCACGAGACGCCGCTCAAGCGCATCGAGATCGAGCGGCCGCGGGTAGTAACGCAGCGTTGCGTCGGTCTGCAATTCCACGACGACGCCAGCGCTTCGGATGTATTGGTACTCGCTGTGTTGCGCCTTCCGCGCTTCGCCCGGCAAGAACGGCCCGTAAGAAGACTCGTATCCATCAGCGAGGAGCAGCTCTTGCGCGCGCGGCATGTCCCGCTGGCGCACCGCGATATCGAGATCGGCGAATTGCCGCAGGACGACGTCGCCATACGCCTGCGCCGCCAGTACCGGGCCCTTGTACGGAATTGCGAGGATACCCTCCGCACGAAACCGCTCGAGCAGCCGCAAAAGCTCCGCCGTGAGATACAAATTCCAGCGTTCGTGGCCTTGAAGTCCTCTTTCATAGCGCGCTCGCAGTTCGGCGGGAAGGCTCTCGGAACACAAATTCAGCAGGTGGCGAAATACCAGGGGCGCAAGATTGTGCGCGGCGGCGCCCTTGGTCAGCGCGGGCCAATCCATCGGCCCGGCGGCGAGGGCGCGGATCCGCTCCGCGTTCTCCGCCTCGACGTGCGCGTGCGCGCACGCAAGCAGGAGCTGTTCTTCCGGGGTCAAAGTTCGCCGGGAGTTGAAGGGTCCAGGCATGTGCGACGGCCTATCTTAGCGCCAAGCTGCGAGGGCGGCGCAGGGAACGCAAGAGGATGTGCTGGAACCAGCGGCGGGCGAACGCGATGCGATCCGGGGTGCGCTGAACTTGGCTAAGCGGGCCGCGCGGAAGCGGCCATCGGCGTCGGGGAAACCCCTTGAATCTGGATGAGCCCTGCGGAGACGGTTCGCGAGTGCCCATCGCCGACCGCCGCTCGCCTTGCCTCGAGGTTTTTCGAAGGAATTCCCGTGCGCACGAAAGATTTCTCGCAATCTTGCGTCGAAGGGCCACGCATATTGCCTTCGAGGAAAGCGAGTCCCGGGCAGCGCGTGCACGTGCTGCCGTGCACGCACTGCGAGCAGCTCGGCAAATCGCCCAGGTGAATCTCGCGCACTTCGTTTAATTGCGGCGAATGCTTCCAGATGTCGAGAAAGCGGCTGCGGCGGACGTTCCCGCTCGGCAAGGGAAACTGCACGCAGGGATAGACGTCGCCATAGGGCGAAACGTAGCAAAACGTGTGCCCCGCGCTGCACGGAAACGATTCCATATCGTCCGAGCTCGCCCCCTTCGGTGTGGAACAAAATTCCGCCACGTTTCCGACCAGCCCCTCATCGCGAAACGCTTTCTGCAGCACGTCCTGATTCACGTTCAAGCTGAGAATGGAGCGGTCGCCGTCCATCATCGGCGTGATCGTGGGGTCGAGCATGAACCGCACGCCGATTTCGGCGGCCAGCGCTTTCACGCCCGAATAATCCTGATGATTCTGCCGCATCAACACATCCGCGAGCGTCACCTGCAATCCCAGCGACTTCAGGAACCTCGCGGCTTCGATCGATCGCGCCAGCGATCCCGGCAGCAACGTGATCGCGTCGTGCACTTCCGCCCGGTGCGAATAAACGCTGATCTGCACCGATTCCACGGCCAGCTCGCGCAGACGCGCGGCCTCGCGCTCGCGAATCAGCACGCCGTTCGTCTTCAATTTCACGCTGAACATCAGCGCCCGCGCGTACTCCAGAATCTCGAAGAAATCCTTGCGCAGCATGATTTCGCCGCCGCTCAGCGTCAGGAAGAGCACGCCGGCCTGCGCCAATTCGTCGAGCAGCCTCTTGTATTCGGACACCGTCATTTCGCCGTGATCGTCGTGATCGAGATAGCAGTGCACGCAGCGCTCGTTGCAGCGGTACGTCAAGTCGAGCTGCACCGTCAGCGGAACACCCAGCGCCAGCGCCTTCTCGCCCATCTCCTGCATCAACGAACTCATCCGGGCTCCTTCTCCGGCGCTGCCGGAGGATTATTCTGTGCGATCGGCGTGTCGGAGACGATCAGCACGCCGTGGCCCGCCAGTTCTTCCACCAGAGCCAGCGCGTCCTCGAGCGCGGCAGCCGGCGCGACGTCGAACTCCCGGCAGATCCGCTGCTGGACGATTTCATCGAGCGGCGTGACGCCGTCGGCCTCTTCCCAGATCGCCGCCGCCACTTCGTTCAACGTGTAAACCGTCGCCTCGCTCCCCACCATGATCATGACTTCATCGCCCAGCCGGCGCGCCGCCACCTGCTTGCTTCGCGCGACGTACCGTTTGCCGGGGGCAGACGGCCTGCCTGCCGGTGTGGACGGCGAGCTCATCGCACCATCTCCCACACGCTCCCGTCAGGCCGGAACGTCAGACGGCTCACCGGAACGCGCGCCACGAATTCGCACGCCGATTGAAACACCATCTCGGCCAACTCCGGGTCCTTGGCAAAAAACAAAATATTGCCCAGCAGAGCGCGGCCCGCTTCCGCCTCGCTCACCGGTTCGATCCGGTTCTCTGGTCCTTGCGCCAGCAGGTAGAGCGCCGCAATCGGCGCATTCACATTCTCGCCCAGCTTCGCCAGCTCTCCCGTGAAGGGCGTCCCATACGCCACGTAGCCCGCCGGCGTCCCCGGGCGGCCTTCCGCCTTGCGCACGTAGGAGATCTCGTCCGTCAGCAGCGTTACGTCCGGCGGCGCAAGCCGTGCAATCGTCGTCTTCCCCGCGCCGGAGCGTCCGGTGAACAGGAAGGCGCGGGCGTGGCGCACCGCGCTCGCCGCGTGCAACAGAAAGCCTCCCAGCCGCGCCAGTACCAGCGTGTGAACGATCCGCAACACCGAATCAATCGCGTAGGGGTTCGGCGTCTGGCGAATCCTGCCGCTGCGCAGAGCCGGATCCCACTTGGCGCAAAAATCTCCGCGCACAAGCGACCACGTCCCACCCGGGCCGCGCTCGACGCGCACGTCTTCATCGGAGGCGATTCCGGTCGGCGCAACCAAATTCATTTCGAATTGATATTCGGCGCGTTCCGGGCGTCCCACAAAGCCCGCGTAGCGCCGCTCAAGCAGGCAGACGAACGATGGATCGTCGGTACGCACGCGCACACCCATGCCGCCGATCTCGATGGCCACATCAAATTGCGCTTCGCCCCGAATTGTCGCGCCCGCGCTCATGTTCCCCAGGTGGTCTGGCCTTGCGTCGCGCCTGAAGCCCTGCGAAGCGTAGCGGCAACACCGCAAGCGGGGTCGCCATCCTCTCGGCTGTCCGCGGGCGCGCGCGAGCGCTTCGCGTGCAAGTGTAGCAAGACACGCGCGGCGAACGACGATCGGCGCACGATCGCGATCACCATCCGCGTTCCCAGCCCCGGACGCTTCTTCATCTCCCGCCACTGGCCGCCGCAAGAAACCCCCGCAACGCGTCCCAGAAACTCCGCATCGGAGACTTCGGCGTCCCGTGAGGGCAGCGCGTCTCCTTGCGTGACGATGCGCGGACCCGGCTCCGCTTCCGATATGCTCACGACGCGATGCGCGAACAAACTACCCTCGCGTTCGCATAACACAATCTCGCCTTCCGAGATTTCGCGAATGGCCGCTCGCTGAACCAATAGAATATCGCCGGGCCAAATCGAAGGGATCATGCTACTCCCAATGGCTCGAATCGAAACACTCCCTTTTGAACGGATTGAATCGGCCGCCGCGCGGCTGGCAGGACTCGCGCCGCTTGGCGCTCGGCTCTCGAACGTTTCCTTCGGGCTCTTCACCCTAACGGTTCCCTAGGGCCCCAGGAAGGTTGGGGCAAATAAAGTCTCGAGATGTGCTGACTTACTCCGAATTCCCCGCGCGATTCGCGGAGTTCCGGCCCAGGTTCACCGGCGCTCTCGCAGTGGAGGAATAATCAGTTTGGCCCGCCGTGCGAAACACCGGCTACGAAAGCTTGCGGTTACCCCGGCAGTTCTGCTGGGTGGAGAACGCCTTGCCGCAAGACAGCGCCATCGTCTCAAAGACACGCTCGAAGCGGAAGGCGGGCTTGCGGTACGGCTTTTTCCCGTTCGCGTCGCTGGCGCGTTCCGCTTGCGATTCTCTATAGTTTTGGTTCGCCGTAGTCATAAACCCCTCATAACTCCAAATGAGTTCCCTATGAATTCAACCCGGATTGGGTGGCCTTCAGTTCAATTGTGCTTGAGTTGCCTTCACGACGCAACCTACCGCAGTTGTATTTCCACTGCAAGGGTATGTACCGCTGGCGTTTCCAAGCGGCGTGAAATAAACACTAGCTCCGCCGGGTACGGCACTGTTGTCTATGACGATCCCGCTCGTCCCCCCGCTTTCCAACAATCCTGCAACTGGCGTTGTATTAAGAACACCGCCTGTAATCGTCATGGACAGAATGCAACTGTGAGCGGCGCCGCAGGCAGCCGTGTCCGCAGCATTTGCCCCAGCCACACTGAAGAAGATGTACTCAACGGGCGTCGTCGCTGTGTTGAGGAACTCCGTAACGGGGGAGCACGCGCTGGCGCCGGTCGTGGCCACATAGTTGGTGGCGTTGACCCCGGCCAGCAGCCCGGCGGTTATTGTGATCCGCTGAATCTCTGCCGCGTTGCCGGCACCATTGTTCCCGCAAACGTATAGAAAACCGCTCGCGGTTGCCAGCGAGGTATCCGTCGTGTAGTAAGTGTTGTCGAAATCGCCAGAGTAGAGGTGATTCGTCGTCCCTGTACCGACATTCACAACTGCTTGCTTCGTTTGCAGAGGTTGCGTCGCTCCCACCACATTCGCGTTGGCCTCGCCCACAACAGCCCCGCCCGCTGCTTGCCCGAACACGAACACCTCTTCTGTGGTGCTATCCACAATCGGCGCTTCGGTAACGCTCGTGCCGACCGCATAGCTTTGATTGCCGCGGCAGGGGATTGTCCCCGCACCGTTGCACGTCCCGGTTTTCAATATCGCCGCTCTGAAATTTCCTGCGATGTTGCCCACGAAAACATTCGCGGACGTCTCGTCGTAAACGGGGCTGCCGAGGGCGCTGCCGCCGCCATTCATGAGAATCGGCCAATTCCCACCTGCCTCCGCAGGCGTGCCTT
>DASPOJ010000121.1:0-12170 GCA_035626055.1 Candidatus Methylomirabilota bacterium
GCGCTGAAGAAGGCCGGTCGCGAACGCGGGCTGGCCAAGCGCGAAGCCTACCGGCAACTGCTCCTCGAGCGCTAAGTTGTCTCGGAGCTGTACATCCGATTGAATCGCGGGCCGGTGAACATCACGCCCACAATCTTCTTGAACGTGGCCACTCCCGGAGCCACGTGAACGACCTTGCCACGGGTGGCAAACTCCGTGGGTTCGTCCTTCGCCGCCGCGACTCCGATTCCGATCTCGATATCGGTTCCCAGCGGCAATTCATGAATCGTGAAGCACGCGATCCCTCCGCGAGAAACGTTTTCACTCGACGTGTTTTCCTCGAATTGGACACCGGTGCCAGTCGTGCCGCGCAATCGAACGGGTAAACTCACAACAACGCGGCGTTCCGAGCGGCGCTCCAGAGCGGGGGTCGAAGCGCTCGAAGACATATTGTTATCTCCTATCCTCCCAGTGCGGCTGGGGCCGTGAAGAATCGGTCCACGCGATCGAGAACCTCTTCCGGAGTCCGCGCGGCGTGGACCTCTGCGCGCAGGACGCTTCCGTTCCGCACACCGTGGGTAAACGAACAGGCAAACTGCTTCATCTTGCCGATGGCATTGGGCCAGCGCGTCTCGAGCAAATCCCTAAAATAGCCGGAGAGGAGCGCATAGCGGTCCGATTCCGAAACTTCGTCGTAGCGGCCCGCGGCGTTGTATTCCGCGATTTGCCTGAAAATCCAGGGATTGGTCGCGGCGGCGCGGCCGATCATCACTGCGTCGCAGCCGGTCTCCTCGACCATTCGTACGGCGTCCTCGGGCACGCGGACGTCGCCATTGCCGATGACTGGGATTCGCACGGCCCGTTTTGCGGCAGCGATGATCTCCCAATCCGCGCGACCCGCATATCCCTGGAGACGCGTGCGCGGATGGATGGCGATCGCGTCCACTCCGATCTGCTCTGCCATGCGCGCCACCTCGACCGCGACGACGCTTTGGTAGTCCCACCCGCCGCGCATCTTGAGCGTCAGGGGAATGCGCACGGCGGCGCGCACCGCGGTGAGAATTTCTCCGAGAAGATTGAGATCGCGAAGCAAACCCGAGCCGCCACACTTCACCACTTTTTTCGCGGGGCACCCGAGGTTAATGTCCACGATGTCGAAGCCCAGCTCTTCGACGTTGGCGGCCGCGCGCGCCATGGCATCGGGGTTCGCGCCAAACAGTTGCGCCGTGATCGGATGCTCGTCCGGCTCGAAGAGCAAATACCGCATCGTCCGGCGCTCACTGCGAGTGAGGCCTTCCGCGCTGGTGAACTCCGTCATGATCAGACCGCAACCGCCCAGGCCGCGAACGACGCGGCGAAACACGGTGTCGGTGATCCCCGCCATCGGCGCGAGCACTGTCGCCGGGCTGATCTGAATATCGCGAATTGTCAGGCGCGTGGGAAACATGTGGCGTCAGAGCAACGTGGCGTCAAGTCCCGCCTGCGTCCCGGCGGCGGGAGGCGATTTCGATTCCATCACGGGCGCCCTCGCGGCCGCGAGGCGTCGCGCCCCCCGCGGAGTCCGAGTTGACTGTACGTCCGGCGGTACGAGCACACCTGCCGAAAGATGCGCTGCGAGCGCGTCCGCTGAACCGTCGAAGAAACCTTGCACGATTTGCGCCACGGCGTGGGCGCGGGCTTGTTCGGCCGAAAGGCTTGGACGATATACGTAGGCCCTGCCGGCTTTTTGGCGGACGACAATTCCCTTCTGCGCGAGGCGGTCCATGATCGTCATGATCGTTGTGTAGGCACGGGGCAGCGTGGGCGCGAGGCCCGCTTGAATCTCGCGCACACTCGCTTTGCCAAGCGGCCAGAGCGTGTTCATGCACTCGAGCTCGAGCGGCGCCAGTTCGAGAATCGAGCGGCGGGTACCACCCTCTCTCAAGGCAGCTTCGGACACCGGATTCTGGCGCACGGCCACTTACGTCTTCTCCGTCTCACTCTTCAAGTAGTGATCCAGCCGGAGCAAGCGGCGATCCAGGGCGGAATTCCACTCGGTCCATTCGTCTTCACCGCGCTCGGAAGCGAGAGCCGCCTTCGCAGCGCCCAGCTTGGAATCCATGTCGTCAAGATAATGAAGCAGTAGCGCTTCACGGAACATCGGGAGTTTCGGCGAGCCGAACTCGTAGTGGCCGTGATGGCTGGCGAGCAGGTGCAGGACGAGCGACTTCAGCTTCGGCGGAAATCCCACGATGGCGTCCATTTTCTTCGCCAGCAACTCGTACCCGATCAGGATGTGGCCCAGGAGATGGCCTTCGTCCGTGTAGCCGAGCGCGCTTTCGTAACGTAGCTCTTCGGTCTTACCCACGTCGTGCAGAATCGCACCGGCCAGCAGCAAATCCCCGTCCACCTCGGGATAGTGCGGCGCGACGATCCGGCACAGAAAGCAAACACTCGCAATGTGCTCGATCAACCCGCCGAGATAGGCGTGATGCATCATCTTGGCGGCGGGCGCGCGCTTCAGCTTCGGCGCGATCTGCGGATCCCGCACGACGCTTTCAAGCAGTTGCCGCAGCCAGGGATTGGCCACGCTTGCGACGTACTCCAGTAATTTTGCGTAGAGCGCTTCGACGTCGATCTCCGGCTGGGACTGATAATCGGCGGCTTCGACCTCTTCCGGCCTGGCCAGCCGCATCCGGTCGATGGAAAGCTGGAGCTTTCCCCGGTAATTTTCGACGCGGGCCTGAACCTTGATGAAGGCATCGCGCTCGACCGCCTCCGCCTCCCGCTCGAACCCCTCCCACATGCGGGCTTCGATCGTGCCGGTGCGGTCGGCCAGTTCGAGGCGCAGGTAAGGCCGCGCGTCGCGCGTGGAGCGAATCTCTTTTTCTGAAACGAGGAAGAAAGTACTGATGGTTTGATCGGCCCGGAGATCGGCGACGAACGGAGACTTCATGAACTCGAACTCGTCGTGTTCCTTCTTTTGCCGAAGAGCAAAAACCGCTTCATCCCCTTTTTGGTCTTGGTCGTGTCCGGGGCCGGAGTGACTTCCGTGATTCCTGTTGAGGGGACGGCGGCGGTGTCCACATAGCCCGGCTTGACTTCGACGTAACTGTCCTGCCGCAATTGCTTCAAATAGTCGCGGAGGGCGGGCTCCATCTTTTGCATGTAGAGCTTGTTGTTGATCTCCACTTCGACTTTATCGAGGGGTTGAAGGCCGGCGGCGTAGTGTTGCTCCACCTGCAAGATGAGAAAACCGGTCTTTGTTTCGATGACACCGGTCACGTCATTGCGGTTCATCTTGAAAACTTGTTCCTCGATGTCCGGCGCCAATTGGCCGCGTTGGAAGGTGCCAAGTTCCCCACCCTGAGCCGCTGTGCCGCCGTCAGAGAAATGTTTGGCCAGCTCGCCGAAATCGTCCCCGTTGTGCACTCGTTCGAGCATGCTATCGGCCTTCTTGCGCAGCGCCGGGATTTCGGCGGCGTCCTTCTTATCGGTATTGATGAAAATCTCCCGCAGTACGACTTGTTCGGGCCGTGTGAACTCGTCCGGGTGGTCCTGGTAATATTTCAGAACCTCTTCGTGATCGATGATGATGTGCACGCCGACTTCCCGGCGAATCACTTCCTGCACGAGAAGCTGGGTTCGGATGTCGTTCTTGTAATCCTCGTAATCCACTCCCGCCGCTTCGATCTTTGACTCCAATTCCTCCATTGAGGCAAGGTGGTTTTCTTGTCGAATCTCGTCCAGCTTCTTCACGACATCGGCTTCGACGTTGATATCCATATCCTTCGCGCGCTGGACCATTAGAGACTGGTCGATCAGGTCGCGCAGCATGTCGGGCTGCCTCGCGTCAAGAGCAGCTTGAATCTGCTCGGGCGTGCATCCCGTGCAGGACTGGCGCGCATCCTCCATTAAGCTGTCGCGCATGTGCTGCAGGTCCGACGTCGTAATGATCTCGTTGTTCACCCTCGCGACGACCTCCTCAATCACCACGGATTTCGGTTGCCTCGGGGTGGTCGGGGGGACCGCAGGGGCGGCGGTAGGCGCGGGCTGCGCGGCGTCCTCGATCTTGAGAGGCGCAGGGGTGCCAGGCTGTTCCTGCGGCTGAGGCGCGCTGGGCTGCGCGGGTGGCGGTTGCGATGGCGGCTGTTGCTGTGGCTGTTGCTGTGCCGGGGGAGAACTCTGGCTCGGAGTGCCCGGGGAGTTCTGCGCCCGAAGGCAAGTCCCCGCCAGCACCAGGCCGACGGCTACAAGCACAATTCTACTCAGTTGCATCATCCCCCCGGCTATCTTATCGCTGCCCTTCGAGGGTAAGCAATACGTTTCTAACTTCATCGGAAACCTTGCCTCGCCCGCGCTCGGTCTCGATCCACAGGACTCCACCCGGATCGAGCCGTAGCCCATGCTCCGATCGCAATAGCGCGACCAGTTGCTCGGGTTTTACGGGTGTATTCTCATAGAATTTGACGCCTACTCGGCTTCCATGCCGTTCCACGGATGAAACGAGCAGCCGCTCCGCCTGCGCCTTCAGGATCGCGTAATCGAGCAGGTTGGAAACTGTGGCCGGGGGAGGCCCAAAGCGGTCTGTCAGCTCTTGCCACAAAGCTTCGCGCTGCTCGGGCTTCGCAACCTCGGCAATTCGCTTGTACGCCTGCAAACGGAGGTTCTCTTCTGGGATGTAATCTGCCGGAATTCGGATGTCCAGGCCAAGATGCACGGTCGCGCGACGCTCTGGAATCGCTCCAAGACGCGGGGTGCCGCCATCTCCTTTGCGCTCGGCGACCGCGCGCTCGAGCATCTGGCAATACAGGTCAAACCCGATCGCGTTGATGTGACCATGCTGCTGGCGCCCGAGCAAATTACCCGCGCCGCGCAACTCGAGGTCGAGCGCGGCCACGCGAAAACCGGCGCCCAATTCGCTGAACTCGCGCAGCGCCGCCAATCGCTGGCGCGAAATGGGCGAAAGCGATTTTTCCGGAGGCACGAGCAGATACGCATACGCCCGCTCGTCGGAACGTCCCACGCGCCCGCGAAGCTGGTAAAGCTCCGACAATCCGAAACGATCGGCGCGATTGATCAGGATGGTGTTCGCCCGGGGAATGTCCAACCCGTTTTCAACGATGGTCGTGGAGATGAGGATATCCGCATCGTCTCGAACGAATTTCAACATGACAGATTCGAGCTGCTTTTCGCCCATCTGGCCGTGTCCGACGACGATGCGAGCCCTCGGCGCCAGCCTTTTCAACAGCGTGGCCAGCGACGCGATGGACTCAACGCGGTTGTGAACGAAGAAGACCTGGCCCTTCCGCGCCATTTCCTGTTCGATGGCGCGTTGGATCAGGCCTTCGCTGAAGGGCGCGACGACCGTTTGAATCGCAAGTCGCCCTCGGGGCGGGGTCTCAATGACGGAAAGATTGCGCAGCCCCACCAGCGACATGTGAAGGGTGCGGGGGATGGGCGTCGCTGAGAGCGTGAGCACGTCCACGTCGCGGCAGATCTCCTTCAACCTCTCTTTGTGCGCGACACCGAAGCGCTGCTCCTCATCCACGACAACCAGACCCAGATTCCGAAAATGGACGTCGCGCGAAAGAAGGCGGTGCGTGCCGATGGCGATGTCGAGCGTTCCCGCTTCGACTTCGAGCAGGACGTTTTTTTGCTCTTTGGGGCTGCGGAAGCGGCTGAGCATTTCGATCCGCACGGGGAAGGCGGCGAATCGCCTCCGAAACGTTTCGTAGTGCTGGAACGCGAGAACCGTCGTGGGCGCCAGCACGGCGACTTGTTTGCCACCGATCACGGCTTTGAATGCGGCACGCATGGCGATTTCGGTCTTGCCATAACCGACGTCCCCGCACAGCAGACGGTCCATCGGCTCGGCCTGCTCCATATCGCGTTTGACATCAGCGATGGCGGCCGCCTGGTCCTGCGTCTCCTCGAACTCGAAAGCGTCTTCAAATTCCTTCTGCCACGTGGAGTCCGGGGGAAATGCATGGCCGCCGCTCGTCTTGCGCTCGGCATAGAGCGCGAGCAACTGAGCGGCCATGTCTTCGAGCGACTTGCGAGTCCGGGCCTTGCGCGCCGCCCAACCAGGACCGCCCAGACGATCGAGCTGCGGCTTCGTCTCGCCGAGCGAACGGTAGGCCTGGACGAGGTCCATGCGCTCGACGGGAACGTAGAGGCGCGCATCGTCGGCGTAGGTCAAACGCATGAATTCTCCGCGCGCGCCGTCGGTCTCCATGACATGCAGGCCTTCAAAGCGGCCGATACCGTGATCTACGTGAACCACGTGGTCGCCGGGCTTGAGATCGGAAAAATCGCTGAAGAAACTCGCCGTCTTCGCGCGGATGCGCGGCCGCGCCGGAAGCGCATCGAACAGATCGCCCGTGCCGTAAACGGCCATTCGCGCGGCGGGCAGGATGAACCCGGCATCCAGCGGGGCGCGCACCAGGATCACCGCGGCCGCGCTGCCGGGGATCGCGTCTTCGGTCAAACGAACGCCGGTCACGCTCGATTCGGTCTCGCCAAGCCGGAAACAAATCTCCTCTTCGCGACACAGATCCGCGAGACGTTCGAGCTCCCCCACATTCGCGGCAGCGACCAGAACTCGTTCGTCGGCATTCAGCCGGGCCCGCAATTCGGTGAGAAACCTCGGAAGATTGCCGTGAAAGAGGGGCGAAGGTTGTCCGACGACAATCCACTGCCCGCTGCCCTCTCGTTCCAGAGGCAATCGCTGCAAATCGAGGCGCGTGTGCCGGCCCAGCGTCTGTCGCCATTCCTCTTCGGAAAAGTAAAAATTGCAATCACGCGCGCTGCCCGCGATGCCGACGTCAAGTTGTTCCCACGCCCGGGCCAGCGATTGCGGTTCCTCGAGGATGACGACCGGCTCGCCGCGAAGATCGAGAATCGAACTCTGCGGAACCGGCAATCCTTCACGGCTTTCGGGTTCCGGCACACTGCCACGAGCGCCGTCCCGAAATTCAGTGAGTGGCGGAAGACTTACCTGCTCGAGAGGCCGGACCGAGCGCTGCGTGGCCGGGTCGAACTCCCGGAGCGATAGGAGGGTATCGCCGAGCAATTCGAGCCGCACGGGCCGCGACGCCTCGGGCGGAAAGACGTCGAGGATGCCGCCGCGAACGGTATATTGGCCGGGCATATCGACGGTATCTTGCCGTTCGTAGCCGACGCCGCGAAGGTGGGCCACCAATTCTTCGAGTGAAACTTCTTCGTCACGAACGAGCGTACGCGCCAGGCCGGCGTAGTAGGCGCCCTCCCGAATTCGCATCCGAGCCGCAACGCCCGAAACAATGAGGACGCGAGCCTGGCCCGTGGAGTATCTCCAGAGGGAAACCGCGCGCGATTCGAGCAGCGCCGGGTGAGGCGCGATGTCCGGGCCGGGCAAAACGTCGAGCGCGGGCAGGACTCCGACCGTCGCACCGGGCTGTCCCGCGACGGGCTCCCCGGAAAGAGCGCGCAGAAAAAACCGCGTCGGCTCGACGAGCGATTCGGCGCGCCCATTGGATTCGACGATGACGACGATGGGCCGCCGCAATTCCGCCGCGGCATGCGCGATGAGCAAGGCGACACCGGGCGGAGTCAGGCCGGAGAGTGACTCGGCGCGGTTGTGACGCAGGCCCTCGATTGCGGCTTCGACGGCGGGAAGGCGTCCGAAGGGCAGGAAGAAATCCGCGACCGGCGGCAATAACATGTTTAGCCGCGCTCCGTGCCGTCCGGCAGAAAACCGCGCGAAGCCGCGGACGCGCCGCCGCGAGCCATACGTTTCAGCTCATCGAGGAGCCGCGTGGTGGAATAGCCCGGATCGAGATTCAGCGTGCGGACTTCGCCGCCCGTGGATTCGACTTCATCGCGGCCCGCGATTTCTAGACCGTTCCAATCGGCGCCCTTGGCCAGAATGTCGGGCGCGATGCGCGCGATCAGTTCGCGCGGAGTGGGTTGGCTGAAAAGCACGACGTAATCCACCGCCGCGAGCGCGGCAAGAATCGCGGCGCGCTCACGCTCAGATAGCAAGGGGCGCTCGGGCCCTTTCAACAAGCGCACGCTCGCATCATCATTTAGCCCGACGACAAGGCAATCGCCGAGCGAGCGCGCCTGCTCCAGGCTGCTCACGTGGCCCGGGTGCAGAAGATCGAAGCAGCCGTTGGTGAAAACTATCCGGCGCCCGTTGCGCTTTTGGCGCTGCAATTCAATAATGAGACTGTCTTCGGAAATGACTTGGCCCATGCTTCGAAGACCTTTCGCCCGCGCCGCTTTTCGCGACAGCAGCGGACAGGTCCGTTGCGGCGCGCAAGGCGCAGAAAGCAACAAGTTTATCACGCGGCTCTAAATTACAGATGCGACGCCAATTACTGTTCGCCGTGCTCGGGCTCTTCCTGATCGCCGCAGGTCTCGCGGCGGATTACAGCACGCAAATTCCCCGTACCGACACGGTCATGAATGACGGCTGTCGCACGCCCGTCTCGCTTTACGAAGCAAGTCCCGAGCCGCCCGTCGGCAGCGCCATCGTCATTCACGGTCTCGCGGGCAATCGCCGAGTGATGAAGTGGCTCGACCAATGGCTGGCGGCACAGCGGCTGCGCGTCTATTCGATTGACCTGCCGGGCCACGGTGACAGCACCGAACCCTTCACTCACGCGCGCGCGGAGGAATGCACCGAGCGCGCCATCCATGCGCTCGCCGTGCGCGGCGACATCCGGCTCGAGCGCACGGTCTTGCTCGGCCACTCGCTGGGGGGAGAAATCGCGATTCGACTGGCCGATCGGTTTTCAACCGCCGGGACCATCGCCATTTCGCCCGCCCCGATGGTCCTCCCGCGGCGCATCCCTAACAACTTGCTCGTCATGAGCGCGCAATTTGATTTGCCTCCACTGCGCGAGGAAGCGCGCAGGATTGCCGCCGCCGCGGGCGGCGAGCGTGTTTCACAAGAAGACTTCGCGCAACTGCGAGCGTTCCAGCTTTCCACGGTGCCGTGGGCCGACCACGTCAGCCCGCTCGTCGATGAGCGTCCAGAAAGACAGGCCGCCACCTGGGCGCGCGAGGCCCTGGCCGAAGCGGGTCCGCTCCAGCCGGTTCGCGGCTGGCCGCGGGCCGGAGCGGTGCTCTGCGGGATTGGGTTGCTGCTGCTGTTCCCGCTTGCGGCCTTGATCCTGTCGGGACGCCCGCCTCGACCAGATCCGCCAAGAGATCCCCAGATTCGCATCACGTTTGTGCATTGGCTGACGATTCGCACGATGCTTGCGCGCTGGGCGGTCGCCTCCGCGCTGGCCGTCGCACTGCTTTCACTGACTTCGCATTACGACTGGCTGCGGCTCTACAACGGCAGCTACCTCGCATCGTGCATACTTGTGGCCGGACTTGCGTTGCTTCTGCTCTTCCGTGGTCGGGTCGCAAGTCTCCGGCCCAGGCTGCGCGGAATCTTCGCCGCTGTAGTGCTGGCGCTGGCCTTCGCCATGGCCGCGCACGCGTGGGTCGGGTTTTCTCTCGACCTCACGCCAATCAATGCCATGAGCTTCCTCCGAACCCTCGCGGGCGGTTTCTGGCTTCCTACGCCGCGGTGGCTCCGTCTCGGGCCTGCAACTCTGGCGGTCCTGCCATACTTCGCCGCCGAGGAACTCGCCCTGGGCGACCCCAATTTGTTCCGCTATTGGCGCAGGGTCGGCGTCTGTCTGTTGCTGAGACTTGAGTTGTGGTTGCTGATGGTGCTCGCGGTCTACGCAACCATGAACGGTCAGGTGTTGATTCTTCTCCTGGCGCCGACGTTTCTGTTTCTCTCCGTTCTGCAGCGGTTGGGTTCCGATGTGTTACGCATACGAAGCGGCTCGCCTGCGGCCGGGGCGGTCTTTGGTGCTATACTCGCCGGGTGGTTCATCGCGTCGGTGTTTCCGTTGACCTAAGAGCCCCTGCGCGAGCGGTCCAACCTTCGGGAGAACACGGACAACAGGCGTTGCGCGAGATCGCGATCGTCGGTGGCGGCCCTTCGGGAGCAATGTGCGGTGAGCGTCTCGCCCGCGCCGGTTTTCAAGTCACAATTTTCGACGAGCATCTTGCCTGGGAAAAACCCTGCGGCGGCGGGCTTACGTACAAAGCGATCCTTGCCTACCCATTTCTGCTCGACGGGCCCTACCCGAAAAAACTCGTTCACACGATTGAGCTGATCTCCAGCCGCGCGCATCGCGCGACGATGAAGCTCGCTCAGCCCATCGTCATTTACTCCCGGACCGTGCTCAACGGCATGCTGCTCGACCGCGCCCAAGCGGCCGGATGCACGCTGCTTCGTAGGCGCGTGGCGCACGTGGACACCGAAGGGGAGCGCGTCCACCTGGCCGCGGGCGAGGACAGCATGATGGCCGATTTTGTCGTTCTGGCGGCGGGTGCGCGCAATTCCTTGCTGCCCGACACGCGCGCCCTCGATCGCGCCGATCTCGAAATGACCCTCGGCTATTTCGTGCCCGCGCAAGCCGAAGACATCCAGATCAAATTCCTGCGAAGATTCGAAGGCTACATTTGGTCTTTTCCGCGCGCGGATCATCTCTCAGTGGGGATTTGCGGCAGCATGGCGCGGCACACGAGCCAGGAATTGCGGCGCCATCTTCACTCGTACATGGATTCGGAGCGCATCCCGCGCGAAGGCGCGCAATTCTACAGTCACGTCCTGCCCTCCCCGCGGCCGGAGACGCTGCGTGCGCGCCGCGTCGTCGGGCGAAACTGGGCGCTGGTGGGAGACGCCGCTGCGTGGGTGGACCCTATCACTGGCGAAGGATTGTTTTACGCCCTGCGGTCCGGCGACCTGCTCGCCCAGGCGATCATCGAAGGCGCGCCGGCCACTTATCCGAAACGCGTGCGGAGCGCATTCTCCGCGGAACTCGAGTTTGCCACACGCATCGCCCGTAAGCTGTATCGCGGCAGATTTCTCGGCGGAGCAGTCACGACCCGCATGATTCAATTCATCCGTCACAGTGCGACGTTCAGCACCTTGATGGGCGATCTGTTCAGCGGCGGCCAGGACTACACGAGCCTCAAGCAGAGGCTATGGTCGCAAGTCGGCGTGACGATGTCCGAAGTGCTCGGCAGCTTGCTCCGTCCGCAGGCCCAGTGGACGAAGGAATCCGCCGCAAGCCAGAATCCTCACTGAGCATGGCCCGACACACCGCAAAACTTCAGCCGGGACTCGAAGGCCGCTTCGAGCGCGCTGTCCTGTTCGAGTGGACCATCGCGTATTACGACGCGCGCCTTCCGGCTGTCTTCTCCACGCCCGCCATGATCGGAATGATGGAAGCCGCGACCTCGCTCGCCGTGCAGCACGCGTTGCCGCCCGGGTCCATCACGGTCGGAACCCGCATTGAAGTGGATCACTTGAAAGCCGTGCCGGCGGGAACTCTGGTAACCGCCTGGGCGCGACTCACCGAAGTCAACGGCCGCACACTCGGGTTCGATGTTGAGGCCCGAGCGGGCGAGTTGCTCATCGGCCGCGGGCGCGTCTATCGCGCCATCGTAGATTTGTCGCGATTTCACGGCAAAGCCGTGCAAGCTCCTCCCGCGAAATAACGCAGCCAAACTCCCGCGCGGTACACCATTCTCTCCGCATGCTGAAGAATGTCTTTCCGCGGTCACTACGATCGAAATGACACCGCAGAATAGCTTTTCAACACACTCTTAGGGGCAAACGGATTCAATTCTGAATTTAAACTAGAATACGGAACGGCGCGGAGCGGGCTTGCGCGGCGGCGGGGGCGGAATCACCGTCGCCATTTTGCGGATCATGGCGAGCACGAGCCGCTTATCACCTTCGGCGAGCGTCGTGCTGTATTTCTTGATCTCGGAAAGGAAGCGAATCTCGTCTTCGGAAAGTTCCCCCAGCATCTTTTGGGTATCGCGATCCCGCGGCGTCTCCGCTCCCGGGAAAAAGTCCGCCAAAGCGATGTCCATCGCCTCGGCGATCTTGGCCAAGGTTTCTAGGGAAGGAACTGTGTGGCCGTTTTCGACTCGCGAAAGATAGCAGCGCAGCAAACCCGTGCGCCGCTCGATATCTCCCTGGGACAATCCGCGCTGCCCGCGGTAGCTTCGGATGACCTCGCCGATATTCACTTTCGGCTTTTCTTTCGGCACCGCAAGCCCCCCAAATGTGGAGTATCTTACGTAGTGTCCCATGCGCGTGCAAGTGGATTTTGAGCCAGTCAGTTTCCAGGAAGATAAACTTA
>DASPOJ010000122.1:0-20573 GCA_035626055.1 Candidatus Methylomirabilota bacterium
CGTCCCGCTCGCGGTGAGCGGCCGCAATCTCGAATTCGCCCTGGACTACGCCACCAGTTCGAACCGGCCGCTCTACATCGGCGAGATCGGCTGGAAGCAAATACGTTTCTCCGCGCGCCGCTACTTGCCGTTTGATTTCAACGCTTCGGCGAAATTCACGCTCGAGCCGGATGCAGTCCACGTGACGCAGGTCGTGGTGCATCTCCCGCATTCCACGCTCGATGCGCAGGCCGATCTCGCGAGCTTTGCCCAGCCGTCGTGGGACTTCCGTTATCGCGGCTGGCTCGATCTCGCCGATGTGCGCGAGATCCTGCGCAAGCCGTGGACGCCGGGCGGGAAAGTTGAATTCACGGGTGACGGCCGCTACGGCGCGACCCAATTCAGCCTAGCGGGCCATTACTCTGCCAGTGAAATCTCCATGCCTTATGAGTGGTTCCATGCAAACGGGATCTCCACGCACGGCGATTACCAGGCGGACGGCAGGGCGCTCGATGTGCCGAATCTCGAAGTGCGCGCCCTCGGCGGCACTCTCCGCGGGTGTCTTCACCTCGACTTCCCCGGCCTGCGTTTTCGCGCCGATACGACCGGCGACGGCATCAGCGTCGCCCAAACGCTCGCCAGCGTGGACCATCGCGGCTTCCCGTTGAAACCGCTGCATTGGGACGCCGCCATGCAGGTCACCGCGAGCACGCAGTGGAACGCCGACTTCAAGAATGTCCAAACGCACGGCGTCGCCATCTGGACTCCGCCCGCTGCGCCTGCCGCCGGCACAATCCCCGCCGCCGCGCGCCTCGATTTCGATTATTTCGATGCAAGGCACCTCGCTCGCATCGGCCCGAGCGAGATTTCCACGCCGTCGAGTCGTGTTGTTTTTCAGGGCGCGATCGCCGCGCGCGCTTCCGCCCTCGACCTCACCCTGGACTCCTCAAACCTTTCCGACTGGGCCGATTTCATCAATCGCATCCGCGGGCCAGACGCCGAGCCCGTCCCCATCGGCGGCCGCGTCCACTGGGTGGGCCGCGTCGAAGGCCCGATCGGCCAGCCCACGTTCACGGGCTCGGTCCGCGCCGAACAAGCCCGTTATGACGATTTGGATTGGGATCAAATCGAAGGCGCGATGCGATATGACTCCGATTCATTCGAGTTGCAACACACGATCGCCCGCCGCTGCCGGTCTTCCGTCCAAATCGATCTCTCGCTGCAGCTCAACAAGTGGGCCTTCCGACCAGACGATACTTGGAGCCTCGATGCTAGCGTCGTCCGCTCGGACACCGACGACTTGCAGCATCTGTTAGGCTGGGCGTATCCCGCGCAGGGCATCCTGACTGGAGAATTTCACGGCCGCGGCACGCGCGCCGAACCGGAACTCTCCGGACTGTTCGATCTCACCGATGTTTCCGGCTGGGGTTGGATTTTCTCCCGCGCGCGAGGCGAATTGGCGGCACGCCAAGGTACCGTCCGCATCTCGAACGCCGAGCTTCGCCTGCCCGCGCCCTCCGGCGTTTTCCCCGGTCTGCTCACCGGCAATCTTGAATTCGACACGCGAACGAACCAGGTCGCACTCGACGTCACGGGCGCTGTGATCCCGCTCGAATCCATCGCGCGCGCGCAAACGTCGCGCCTCTCCGTCGGCGGCCAGTTGAGTTTTCAATTGCGCGCTCGCGGCCCGCTGCTCGCTCCCGTGCTTGACGGTTCCCTGCGCATCGTAGATCTGAAGCTCGGCGGCGACGTCTTCGGCAGCTTCGCCGGAAAACTCTCCTCCGACGGCCGTGAATTGCAGGTTCGCGTGGATTCCGAGATGGCTGCCGGTCATCTTGAAGGCCAGTGGGAGGTTTCGCTCTCCGGCGGCTATCCCGTGCAAGGCGACATAGCAATCGAGCAGATGGACCTCGATCCGTTTCTCGTCGCCGCCCTTCACCTCCGCGGTTTCACGGGACACAGTTTGGCTGACGGCCATTTCGCGTTCGCCGGGTTTCTTGCCCAGCCGGAAACACTCGCGGTCCAGGCCAGTCTCTCGCGCGTCGTTCTCAACTATCAATCCGTGGAGCTCGAAAACACCGCCCCGGTTTCCCTGACGTACCGCCGCAGCGAAGTCCGCATCGAACAGACCAGCCTGCGCGGCCCCGATAGCGATTTCAGCGTCTCCGGTGCGGTCAGCTTCGCGGGCAGCCAACCGCTCGATCTCCGCGTCGCCGGAGCGGTGAATCTCCGGCTCCTCGGCGGCTTTCTCTCCGGCGTGCAGTCCGCGGGCCGCGCCCAGGTGGACGCTTCCATCGGCGGCACGCTCACGAACCCTCGCGTGAACGGCAAGCTCTATGTCGCGGATGCCTCCGCGAGTTTCGGCGATTTCCCCGCCGGACTGAGTCACGTCACAGGGGATTTTGCCTTCGATTCCACGCGCCTCGTTTTCGATAATGCAACCGCCGAAAGCGGCGGCGGCACGCTCGCTTTGTCAGGCACGGTCAATTACGGAGAGAGACCTCTTCGCTACGATTTGAATGCGCGCTCGACGCAGGTGCGCATTCGCTATCCGGTCGGCATGAGCTGGCTCGCGGGCGGCACGCTGCGTCTGGCCGGTGATTCAAACGGCGGGACCCTCTCCGGCAACGTCACCGTCAGCCGCCTGCTGATGTCCGAAGGTTTCGATCCCGCGACGCTGCTCGTCTCCTCGGGCCAGCCCGTCGGCGAACCCAGCACGGCCTCGCCCTTCCTGCGAAATTTGCAGTTTGATCTCGAAGCCGATTCCAGTCCCGACGCCCGCCTGCAGTGGCCCGGCGCCGATTTCCAGGTCGAAGCTAGCCTCCGCGTCCGCGGCACCTGGGAACATCCGATCCTACTCGGCCACATTCACTTGCTCAGCGGCCAGATGGCGTTCCGCGGCAATCAATATCGTCTTTCGCGCGGCGAGCTGAATTTCTCGAATCCGTTCCGCATTGATCCCGTCTTAAATGTCCAAGCCACCACCACGATTCAGCAGTACGAAGTCACACTCGATTTCACAGGTTCGGCCAGCTGCCTCACGCTCGCCTATCGCTCCGATCCTCCACTACCTTCGAGCGACATCATCGCCCTGCTCGCTCTCGGCCAGACCGGCGAGGAAAGCAATCTTCGCGGCCCCACTGCCGTCCAGACGCCGGAAATGGGCGCCACCACGCTGCTCTCCGAAGCCATCTCCAGCCAGCTCGGCGGACGCATCGAGCGCCTCTTCGGCATCAGCCATTTCAGCGTGGACCCGTTCCTCGGTGGCCCGACGAGCACGCAGACCGCGGCCGCCCGCGTCACCATCGAGCAGCAGGTCACGCGCGATCTCACCGTCACCTACATCACGAATGTTTCTTCCACGCAGGAGCAGGTCATCCAGATCGAGTACAACATCAATCGCAGCCTGTCCGTCGTGGCGCTGCGCGACGAAAATGGCACCTTCGGCATTGACTTCATTGTAAAAAAGCGCTTCAAGTGATTGGCTCGCATTTGGCGCCGGTCATCGGGTCCGCCGAGTGCGCACTAGGCGCCGGCCTTACGCCTGGGTTGGTAGCTTGCCTTTCTTCAACTCTGGGTCGGATTTTCGCTCTAGTGCGATCTGGGCGCGAACTCCGGATGCTCTTGCAGCACCTCCCTCGCGCTTTCTTCTCCGAGCCGCTCGCCTAGTTGCATCCCCACAGTCACGCCTTCCGCGGTGATATTAGGCGCTACCTTGAGATACTTCTGCCCCAGCGGCGTGCCGTAAAAAGCGATCAGCTCCTTGATGTCGTCGTCGCTGTAGTATTTGTCGTACAGTGGGATCAACGGGGACAGGAAGTCCGCCTCCCTGAATTTCCTCCGGAGCTTCGTCATAATCAGGTTCACGAATTCTTGCGATCTCTCGTCTTGCGGCTGGTTGGCCATGAGCTGTCGCTGCATCTGGTTCAGCATTGTGCTCACTAGTTGATCCTGCATCTGCTTTGCGTTCATCACCTCGAACAACTGCCGAATGTCCGCTTCCTTCGCCGGGTCGATGCTTTGCGCCGTGGCAGGCGCAGTCTGTGCCGATGAGGGCGACGTGGCGGTCGGCGCTGGATTGGAAGTGGGCGCTTCCGATCCGGTCTGTGCCATCGCCGCCAAACAACACACGAAGATCGAAATGCTGGTCAGCAAGAGTTTCCGCATGAATCCCCTCCCCACCGAGGATGAAAGTCTGATGCAAGTATAGTCGCATTCGCTTGCATCGCGACTTCATCTCCATCTCCTTGTTCTGTCGCGGAACCCCTCCGCCCGTCTCACTCGTCTTTTGACCAGCCCTCGTGGCCAATCGCAATTCATGCCTATAATGGCCGCATGGGGAAAGTCGTTTCCATCTCGGGCGCGGACGCACACAGCTCCGCGCGGCGCGACATGGTCGAGCACCAATTGCGCAACCGTGACATTCGTTCCGAGCGCGTCCTGGACGCCATGGGGGAAATCCCGCGTCACGAATTTGTGCCGGACGAATCTCGCGACTACGCCTACGAGGATCAGCCGCTGCCCATCGGCGAGGGCCAGACGATTTCGCAACCGTACATGGTGGCTTCCATGACGGAGACGCTGGAATTGACCGGCACTGAGCGGGTCCTGGAAATCGGGACGGGTTCCGGTTATCAAGCGGCGGTTCTGTCTCGATTGGCCGCGGAAGTTTTCACTGTTGAGAGCCACACCGCGCTGGCACTCTCCGCGCGCGAACGCCTGGCGCGGTTGGGGTACGGCAACGTTCACGTTCATGCCGGAGACGGCACGCTTGGCTTGCCGGATTTCGCTCCGTTCGATGCAATTCTCGTCGCTGCGGCCGCGCCCGAGATTCCTCCGCCGCTTGCCGAGCAACTTGCCGAAGGAGGAAGGCTCGTCGTGCCGATTGGCGGCGGAGAAAATCAGGATTTGGTGCGCGCGCGCAAACGCGATGGGCGGCTCAGGTTGGAGAATTTGTACGCCTGCCGTTTCGTTCCGCTGATCGGCCGCTACGGCTGGCAGGCTGACCCGCGCTGAGCGGCCGGCCCGCCGCGGCGAGCTCAGCGTGCCTTGTGGGCTTGAGCGCGCGCCATCGCAAATCCTTTGCGCAGCACGCGCAAGGCGTTTTCGGCGATTCCGTAGGAATTGAGATCTGCTTCACGGACGAATCGCGCGTCTGTGACGTCGCTTCCGGCGCGTAATTCGCCGCCCGCAGCCTCGCAGAGGTAATCCACGATGACGAAGTGGTACCGCGGATTCTTGGAATCGGCGTCATCGCCGGGGAAAACGCGCTCAAAGACCTCGATCAAATCGAGCACGTTTACCTGCAGCCCTGTTTCCTCGCGAAGTTCGCGCGCGACGCCTTCGCGCAGCGTCTCGCCGAGTTCGAGCGTGCCGCCGGGAATGGACCATTCGTCCTTGAGCGGTTCGCTCCCGCGCCGGATAAGGAGCGCCTCGTCGCCGGAGATTACCACGCCGCCCACGCCGACCACGGGCTGGGTTGGATATTCGCGCGACTTCGATTTTGTGGCTCGCTTCATGGACTTGTTTCGCGGTATATAATACGCCTTGGCACCTTTTCAACCTGCTTCAAGGAGGACTTCGCCGTGGTTCGGTGTCCCAAATGCGCTGCCGAGATTGATTTGGACGAGGACGAAGTGGAAGAAGGAGAGCTCTTGAACTGCCCGGAATGTGAAGTGGGGCTCGAGGTCGTGCAGACTCATCCCGTTCAACTCAACCGCATCTCAGACGATGATGATGACGACGAGGATGAGGAATCCGAAGACGGAGAAGCGGATTCTGAAGAGGACGAGGAGGGCCTGGACGAGGACGATGACGAGGAGGTTGAGTAAGTCGTATCGTCCAATCGTTCCGGCATCTTGCCCTGTCTTTCTTCATCCCATGCGAAGAGTGCACGGCGATGTCATAGGCGTGCTGCTTTCCATCCTGCTTGCCGCTGCGGCGTCTGCGCTGGCGGCGCGCGACCACGAGAATAAGCACGCGCACGATTTTTTAATTTACGTCACAGTGTTCACCGATCAAGGCTTGTCGCTGCCGGGCGCGACGGTTCGCGTGCGGCGCACTTCAGAGAAGAAATGGCGTTGGGATTCGGTGTCCGATGTCCGCGGTGAATTTGCCATTCGCGTTCCCGAGGGAGATCAATACGAAATGGTCATCCAGGCCAAAGGATTCCAGCCTATGACCCGCGAGATCGACGCGCGCGAAGGCAATCGCGACGACTTGCGGCTGCAGATGGTGCCTCTGCCCAAAGGAAAGTCCAAGTGAAGCGGCGCTTGCACAGCGGGTTTGTTCTTGCGGGTTTGATTCTGGCGACCGTGGCACTCGGCCAGAAGCCCGATCAAGGGACGCAGCTCCGAACCGTGCATGGCATCGTCGTGGACAAGGACGAGAATGGAATTGCGTCCGCGATCGTCTATCTCGAGGACCTAAGTTCCAAGACGATCAAGTCCCACATTTCCGACAGCGGTGGGCACTTCACCTACAGTGGGCTCAACCCGAACGTGGACTATGAATTGCATGCGGAGCACGGAGACATGACCTCATCCACGCACAGAATATCCAGTTTTGACACGCGTCGCGAAGTGAACATCGAACTCAAGATTGACCGCAAGAAACCCGCAAAATAGGCTGGAAACGAAAATCCTTTCAAGTATCTGAAGAGCACAGCAGCTCGCGTGTGTGGGTGGTGCCGGCGGTGGGACTCGAACCCACGACCTAGGGATTATGAGACCCTCGCTCTACCCCTGAGCTACGCCGGCACAGAGCGCGCTGGACCATGGTAAGTAGCGTCTCCGAGTGGTGTCAAGCCGCACGGTCCGAAGGCGCTCGACCCGAACAGGTGGCAAGAGACGCGAGCGCTTCCATCGCAGAGAGCGAGTCAAAGGGCCCATCTTCCAGCAAGCCGCCGATGGTACCGCAGTACTGTTGACCGCAGCGGTCCAGAAATCTATTTTGATTGCGGACAATTAGGCACTTGCTGGCCGAACCGGAGGCGTCAAACGCGTCCGCCGGCCATTGTCCCAGGGTGCTTATCGTTTAGCTACAAACCATCGCGCTTGTATCATTTTTGTACGTGGGTGTATACTCCCCTCCGAATTGCCTTTGAAGTTCGGAGGGCCCATGTCCAAGTGGTTTGTCGTTATAGCTCTGGTGCTGTTGATTCTGGTCGGGGCGATGGGGCTGCGAGGCATTGTTACGAGTCGTAGCCAAGCCCCAGTTCTGCTCGCTGTTGCGGGTGGACCAGTGCCTCCGTCACCTTGGCACGTTGCAGGTGGGCCAGTTCCACCTTCACCATGGCGAGTGGCGGGGGGGCCAGTACCGCCGTCGCCTTGGTCGAAGTAGCTGACAAAAAGTAGTCGAACGTCAGCAAATCGAACCAAGGACGGAATGAAATAACGTGCTTGGTTCGATTGACTACGCGATGTGGCTGTTAGCAGCTTCACTTGAGGCTGCAGCGGTAGTTTGTGTCTGCAGGGCAGGATCCTCCAGGCGTTACCTGTCTATTGTTTTCTATTTGGTGGCGGAGTTCTTTGGAACAGTAGGCCGTTTTTTCGTTTTCTGGCGTTTTGGTTACACTTCCCGCGAATACTTCTATTTCTACTACTATAGCGACGCCCTGATCGTGATTTGCCTCTATTTCGTGCTGATCGGCTTTTACTCTCGGGTGTTTGAAGAGATGCGGGTTAGCCGCTACTTGCGCGTGGCGGCTTTCTTGCTCCTGGCTGCAACGGCCTGGATAGCCTATGAAGTGGTTGCCGACTCAAAGGATTGGCTGCTGACGCACTTCGTCGTGGAGCTCTCCCAAAATCTCTACTTCGTGGGGGTAGTACTCACCTATCTCCTGTGGGGGGCTGTGGTGAAACTGGAAGAGATGCGCTCAAGACTAGTTCAACTCGTCCTATCCCTCGGTATCTATTTCAGTGCGTTTGCAGTCACTTACGCTTTGCGGAACATTTATCCAAGCTTCTCGCTTTGGCAGTACACCCCTCCAATTCTTGCGATTGCGCTGCCAGCAGCGTGGGGTTACACGTTTCTGAAAGTTCCGGAGGGAGCGCGTCTGGCTCCGGCCCGTCTGGTCGCGCCAAACCATCGATGATTGCAGCACTCATTTTCGTTTTGTCGTTCACGGCACTCCTGCAGTTTCTTGTTTCCTACTGCCGATCCATCCTTTCCGCTTCGCGCGAACGCGAGCTTTCACGGCAGACGCGTGAACTCACGGGTATCGTCGGGGGCGGTGTGAACGGCGAGGAATTCAGCCGATTGGTGCAGCTCGTGCGGCTTTGCCCGGAGCACGGCGATGACGGTCAGGCCATGGCCGCCGTGCGAATCTACTATTCGCTCTTGGGGATGATACTGAGGGCCGGAGGCCGCGCCTCGAAGAGCATTTCCAATTGGCTGGAAAGCGAGCGCGGTAGCTGCGCGTATTTTGCCGCCGTGTCACTGGACCGGCGGATTGCGTTCAGTCGGGAATTGATGGCCCGGCAGATGATGGGGCACTCGTAGCTCCTCTGTAGTGCCGCTTCGGTAGATTGTCTTCCTTTCCGAGCGACTGATACCATACGCTTGGGTCGTTCGGGCCGGCCTCCGCCATGAAACACAAGCTCCCCCATAGGGTACTTGCGGCTCTCCGCATCTCCGGGAAGCTGCACCCCGGCAATACTCTGGGTGTGGGCGTTTCGGGCGGCGCTGACTCCGTGGCGCTCCTGCGGCTTCTACTGGAGATTCGCGAATCGCTCGGAGTGCGGTTGATCGTGCTTCATTTCAATCATCACATTCGTGGGGCCGAGTCGAATTCAGATGAAGAGTTTGTGCGCGCACTGGCGACGGCGCACGGCTTGGAGTTGGTCGCAGGCGGGGCGGACGTTCCGGACGCGGCGCAGCGCAACGGCTGGAATCTGGAAGATGCGGCTCGACGGCTGCGCTACGACTTCTTCGATCGCACGGTACGCGGTGGACGAGCCGCTCGGGTCGCGGTTGCGCACACCGCGGACGACCAGGCCGAGACGGTCCTCGCACACATCTTTCGCGGCACGGGGCTGACGGGGTTGAGCGGCATCTACCCGGAGACGGGTTCGGTCGTTCGCCCGCTGCTGGCGGTCCGCAGGCGCGAGCTGCGCGAATATCTTGCAGGCCTTGGGCAGGATTGGCGGGAGGATTCGAGCAATCAAGATGCATCGCGCTTCCGCGCGCGCATCCGTCACGGTCTGCTCCCTATGTTAGAGCAGGAGTTTCAGCCGGTCATCGTGGAACAGCTATGCCGGTTGTCTTCGCTGGCGCGGAGAGAAGAAGAATTCTGGAATCAGATTGTGTCGTTTGTATTTCATTCGGTGACTGCCGGGGAACCGGAGCGGGGGATCTCGATCTCAATTAAAGATTTGCTGGATCCGTTGCGCCTCGGAGATGCGAAAGGGGAAGGAATTGCATCACCGGACGCGCTCTCTTGCCGTCTCGTGCGCCGAATCTACGAGGAGTTGCGAGGCAGCCGCCAACAACTCACGGCGCGTCACGTCGAACAAGTGATTCACCTGGCCACCGCGTCCACGAGCGGCGCGGAAACTCATTTGCCAGGAGCGCGCGTCGAGCGGGATTTTAATCGCCTTCAATTCTCGCGCTACTCACCGAGTTTACAGGCTCGACCCGGCCGTGCAGCGCGTCCCGCTCGTTCGTATGCTTATCCGGTCGAGCTGGGAGAGCGCTCTCCGGCGGAGGTTGTCGTTCCGGAGATCGAGCGCCGGGTCCGCCTCAAAGTGATTGACTGGTCCCGCTTCGCGCGGGAAACTACGGGCGGACAGGTTGCACTGGATCTCGACCGGCTTCAGAGTCCTTTGGTCCTCCGGAGCTGGCTCCCTGGCGATTCCTTTCGGCTTCCCGGGCGACACCGCGTCCGAAAACTGAAGAGATTGCTGCTCGAGTCCCGGATTCCTCTGCGCGACCGGGCTGGCTGGCCCGTCCTCACCAGTGGCGGGGTGCTGGTCTGGGTTCGGGGATTTCCAGTCGCTTCAGAATTTGCGGCTGCCGCTGACACGCGGCAAGGTGTAATAATCGAAGAGGAGCCCTTGTGAGCGAGGAGATCAAGCGCGTGTATTCTGCAAAGCAAGTGGGGGAGCGCGTCGCAAGCCTGGGACACAAGATCTCGCGCGACTACGCTGGGCGGACGGTGGATATCATTGTCTTGCTGGAGAATGCGTTCTTCTTCGCTGCTGACTTAATGCGCCGGATCTCCTGCCCGGTGGTTTGCCATTTTGTGAAGGTGGTGGTGCGCGACTTTAAGGAAACCGGCCGCTCACGCCGGGAGGTCTTGTTTTCGGTCCAGCCCAATCTTAAGGGGCGGAACGTCCTGGTCGTGGACGCCGTTTTGGCCACGGGCGTCACAATGGACTTCCTGATCAAGAGGTTGCAGGAGGATCGGCCTCGCTCCCTGCGCCTGGCGGTCCTGGTGGACAAGCCGGAAGGGCGCCGGGTGGACCTGATCCCCGATTACTTTGGCTTCATTGGAGCATCTAAGTACCTAGCAGGTTACGGCCTGGCAGGAACCCGTGGCCGGTTCCGGAATTTGCCGTATATTGGAGAGGTGGCCGGAGGCTCGGCGACGGGTCAGCGCCGGGCCGTTCGGGCGAAAAGGGCCACCCACAGGTGGGGGAAGTCGTGAATTCTAACTCAACGGTCAAGACTGTTCTATTCTGGCTATTCATCATCGTCTTGGGCGTATTGCTGTGGAAGATGATTTCCTCGACCGGACAATCGGCGAGCGTCCAGGAGCCAAGCTATAGCGAGTTCATGGCGCAAGTGGACCGTGGGAACATCAAGGAAGTCACCCTCTACCTCTCTCCCACGAGCTACGATGTGGAAGGTTTGACGAAGGACTCGGATAAGAAGTTCCGCGTCACGATTTTCAAGGAATCCACTCCTGACCTGGCCAAGGAACTACGCGACAAAGGCGTGCTCATCAACGTCAAGGAAGTGAATCGCGCCGATTGGTTCTCATTTCTGATCAACGCGGCGCCGATCGTGCTCCTGGTTGGACTTTGGATCTTCATGATGCGCCAGATGCAGGCGGGTGGAAACAAGGCGCTGAGCTTCGGAAAGTCTCGCGCCCGTTTGCTGACTGCGCAGCAGAAGAAGGCCACGTTTAAGGATGTGGCTGGGATTGAAGAGGCCAAGGAAGAGCTTCAAGAGATCATTGACTTCCTGAAAGACCCGCAGAAATTCCAGAAGTTGGGTGGGCGCATCCCCAAGGGCGTCCTGCTGGTCGGGCCGCCGGGCACGGGCAAGACCTTGCTCGCCCGCGCGATCGCAGGCGAAGCCAATGTGCCGTTCTTCTCGATCTCAGGTTCGGACTTCGTCGAGATGTTTGTCGGTGTCGGTGCGAGCCGCGTACGCGACCTCTTTGAACAAGGAAAGAAGAACGCGCCGTGCATCATTTTCATCGATGAAATTGACGCCGTGGGAAGGCACCGCGGCGCGGGTTTGGGCGGCGGACACGACGAACGCGAGCAGACGCTGAATGCGCTCCTCGTGGAAATGGACGGCTTTGAGTCAAACGAAGGCGTGATTTTGATCGCCGCGACGAACCGGCCCGACGTGCTCGATCCGGCGCTGCTGCGCCCCGGCCGATTCGATCGCCGCGTCGTCGTGCCGCGCCCCGACATCAAGGGCCGTGAGGAAATCCTGCGCGTGCACACGCGCAAGGTGCCGATCTCGGACGACGTAGATCTCTCGCTCCTCGCACGCGGAACACCGGGCTTCTCCGGCGCGGACTTGGCCAACTTGGTCAACGAAGCGGCGCTCTGGGCGGCGCGTCAAAATCGCAAGCTCGTCATCATGGCCGACTTCGAAATGTCCAAAGACAAAGTCCTCATGGGCGTCGAGCGGAAATCGATGATTCTCTCCGAGGAGGAGAAGAAGAACACCGCGTACCACGAAGCCGGGCACGCACTGGTCGCCGCGAAGACGCCGACGGCCGATCCGCTCCACAAGGTGACGATCATCCCGCGCGGAATGGCACTCGGCCTGACGATGCAACTCCCGATCGACGACAAGCATACCTACACAAAGGAATACCTCGAAGGCACGCTCGCCGTCTTGATGGGCGGCCGCCTTGCCGAGGAGATTTTCCTGGGCCATATTACGACCGGCGCCGGGAACGACATCGAACGCGCGACGGAGATCGCGCGGAAGATGGTCTGCGATTGGGGCATGAGCGATCTGGGGCCGCTCTCGTTCGGTAAGAAGGAAGAGGCGATCTTCCTCGGCCGGGAGATCGCGCAGCACCGCGACTACTCCGAAGATACGGCCATCCACATCGACCAGGAAGTCAGGCGGATCGTCACCGCGGCCTACGAGAGAGGGCACAGCATTATAACGTCGAACCGCGATGTCCTCGAACGGATTGCTGCCGCCCTGCTCGAACGCGAAGTTCTCGATGCCAACGAGCTGAAGCTGCTCCTGGAAGGCAAACCCTTGCCCGAGCGCGTGCCGCCGCCTTCACAGCCGCCGCAACCGCTGCCGACCGCCGAGCCTCGGCCGAGTCCGCGTCCTGAACTGCGGCCCGCACCGGGCTTCACCAAAGGCTAGGGCCAGCGCACCTGCGCTGCTCACATTTCTGAAAAGATAGAGTTTCGTCTGCGTGTGCGAGCCCCCCTCTCACCCTCCTGCGGGCCAGGTTCATCTCCAACTGATTCGCACCAGCTCTACTCCTTGCCTCGGCAGATCGAAAGTGAGCGGCAGTCTTCCGCCTGCAATCTTCAAGTTCTGCGGAGTTCCCAGCGTTTCGAGCTTGCCCGCGCGCTCGAGTTGCGCTTGCTGCTCCGGCGTCGGTGCCGCGGGCGAACCCATGTCCAGCCAGGCGCGATACGAATTGCTATGGTCTGAATCCATTCGGAATTGCTCGACGCGGACGCGGCCCTGGCGGAGCCCATCGACGTTCAGGTGCACGTTTGCGGGAGGAACCTGTACGTCGTCATCGTGATAATTCCAAACGAAGACATCCACTTCGTGTTCCGAGCGCGTTGCGATTGCATTTACGTCGGGCGCTCGCGTCACGCCACTGTTCAAGATATCGTCCAGCGGCAATCCGCCCGAGCTCGTGGTCGGCAACCATTCTCCCGTTAACATTCCCAGCATTCGAAACACGTTTAGGACGGGCTTGTCCACGCCGTTCGTCGCCAAATCGCGGAAGCCGGCGAAGTAAGGCTGATCCTCGAATTCGAGCGCCCACGTCACGGAGCCTTTGAGCACTACGCCGTTCTTCCGCGCCAGCTCGTATGTCCGCGCTTCCGCCTCCGCCACCGAAACTCCGTACAGCGGCCCGTTCCGATAGACGTCGCTCGGATTCGTCGCCACCGAACACGCCCCGCATCCTTCCGGATCGCTCTCACCCAGGATGATCGGCGTGTGCTTGTATTCCGGGAACGAGGCAACGATCTTCATTCCACGGTCCATCGCCGCCAATTGGCGCTGGATTCCCATTCTTACGTGTCCGTCCACTTCGGTCGGCGAACCCTTCGGATGAAAACTGATGAAATTCAGCGGCGCGCCCGTTCCGCCCGTTGCCGAATTCTTTCCCCGGAGGCAATGCTCGAGAAATTGTTCGAGAAATTCCGCAGCTCGTCCGGTGCCCGGCCCTGTGGAATCCGGGCCCCCGATCAGCGCATTCGGGAGTACGCTGCGAATCGCCTGCGCGGTCACATCGTACAGACGGTCGTACTCTTCCGGCGTGCCGTGCCAGTAATTGATATCCGGTTCGTTCCAGACCTCCCAAAGCCATCCGTTCAAGGATTCCACGCCGTAGCGGTCGCGGAGGTGCGTCGCCCATGCAGTCACAAGCGCCGCCCACTTGGCGTAGTCTTTCGGCGGATAGGACCAACCGGTGAAGATATCCCCCTTGGGGAAATCATGCCGGTACGGCTCGGGGTGCGTGGAAAGCGCCTCGGGCATGAAGCCCACTTCCACAAGCGGTTGAACGCCGGCGTCCAGCATCGCGTCAAAGATGCGATCGGTGATCGTCCAGTCGTAAACAGGATTGCCGTCAGCATCCTCACGATATGCGTTCGTGGAGCCCCACTTGAGTGATGCCGCTCCATCGCCCGTGGTCAGAAGGTTGTGCAAACGCACGTGCACCGGCGCCGGACTCAATGCCGCAAGCTCGCGCAACAATTTTTCGCCGTTCTTCGAGTAGACGTAGTTTGGCTCGTCGGCGCCGAAATAGTTCCAAGCGGGGCTGTAGGGGCCGGTTGGGTGAGCGGCGTCCACTTGGATGACAACTGGCGCCGCGGATTGGCTGTCCGGCGAAGGCGCTGCTCCAGCGGCCGCAGGACGCTCCGCGCAGAAGACCGGCGCCAGAATGGCGAGCGCGGCGGCAACCGCGAGGAGGGCGAGTCCCTGGAAGTGACGATGCACAAACGCGCGGGCGCAGAGGCCGCAAGGAAACCTTTCGATCTCCCGGTACGCGCTCCTGTTGGATCGCCTCGTGATGGTGTGAAGCCTCCCAGAATCCAGCGCATATCATATGACAGGCCCGTTTCCGGGCGGCGCGCAATTCGCGAAGAGCCGCGGCCGGTGCAGGGCGCCCAGGAACGTTTTGCCGCGCGATTTTGTGGCGTAGAATACAGCCATGGCGAAAAAGGCCGCACCCATCGAAGTCACTTGCCCCTGCTGTCACACGAAGTTGACGGTCGATCCGCAGCTTGCCGTTGTCCTCTCGCACGAGGCGCCGCCGAGAGCGGCCCCCGGCGTGGACCTGACGGATGCGAAGGGCATTCTCGCGGAGCAGGAGAAGCGTCGCGAGGATAAATTCCGAGAGTCCTGGGCGGCCGAACAGAAGAAAGAAGACGTTCTCACGCGCAAGTTCGAGGAAGCCCTGAAGAAAGCCAAAGACCAACCACTCGAAAAACCCGTGCGCGATTTCGATCTGGAATAGGGATGGCCGTGCGAAAGCGATTCTTGCTTCGCCTGGGTTCGCGGAAGATTGTCCTGGGTGAACGGACGCTGGTCATGGCCGTGCTGAACGTCACGCCAGATAGTTTTTCCGACGGCGGGAAATTCTTGGACGCGCAGTCGGCCGTGGCGCGTGCTCTCGAGCTCGAACGCGCCGGCGCGGACCTGCTCGACATCGGCGGCGAGTCCACGCGCCCCGGCGCTTCTCCCATTCACACTCAGGAGGAGATAGACCGCATTTTGCCCGTCCTCGAAGGCTTGCACGGACAGCTCAAGATTCCGATTTCGGTGGACACGCAAAAGTCGGAAGTCGCCGAGGCCGCGCTGCGGGCGGGCGCGGAGATTCTCAACGATGTCTCCGCACTGAGAACCGATCTGCGATTGGCGGAGATTGCACGCCGCCACCGCGCGCCGATCATCTTGATGCACATGCGCGGAAATCCTGCCACGATGCAGAAGGGTCCATTTTCGCGAGATGTCGTGAGCGACGTGATCAGCGGGCTGCTCCAGGCCGTGGGGCGCGCGCGGAAGGCGGGCCTGGCGAAGTCGCAGATTTTGCTGGACCCAGGCTTCGGCTTCGGCAAGAGCTACATGCAGAACTACGAGCTGTTGGCCCATCTGCCGGAAATTGCCGCGCTGGGATTTCCGGTTGTGACGGGGACTTCGCGCAAATCGTTCGTCGGCAGGGCGCTCGCCGGAGGCGAGGATCCCTGGCCGATCGAGGAGCGGCTCTGGGGGACGGCCGCTGCCGTGACCTCGGAAATCCTTGGCGGCGCGCATATCGTGCGGGTACATGATGTGGCGGAGATGCTCCAGGTCGCGCGGGTCGCCGACGTCGTTTCCGCGTGCGCGGGCAGGCCCGCGCGAAAGGAGAAGAGATGAGCGTGCGACGCTGTTTGTCTTTCTTGCTGCCGCTTGGACTCCTCGTCGCGCTCTTGCCGGGCGCGGCGCAGATTTCTCCCACTGAGCCCGATCCGCTCTCCCGCATGCACGCATCGGCCTCCGCACAAGCCTGCTCCGACACGGGTGAGTCGCTCTGCGCGGAGGCATCGCCGAAAATCATCGCGAACGCGCTTGGCCCTTCGCCCATGGAGGAGAATCTTCGGCGCCTGACCGACGAAATCGGCGGCCGCATGACCGGCTCGCCGCAAATGTCGCGCGCCGTGGATTGGGCCGTGCAGGCGTTCCGCGACGCCGGCGTGGACGTGCACACGGAAAGTTACACGCTGCCGATGAGTTGGAGCGAAGGAGAGACGCGGCTCGACGTGCTCAGCCCGGCGCCAGTTCCCGTGAGGCTTGTCTCGGTGGGCTGGTCGCCGCCAATTCCCGCGGGCGGACTCGATGCGAATGTCGTATTCGCGGGCGAAGGCACGGAGGCGAATTTCGCTCGGCTGGGAGAGCGCGGCCGCGGAGCGATTCTGCTGGTGCACTCGGAAGTGCTGCGCACGTGGGACGACCTCTTTCAAGAATACGAACGCGCTCCGGGAATCATCGATCGCGCCGTGAACGCGCATGCGGCTGGAATTCTTTGGATGTCCACACGCGAGCGGCTGCTCCTTTACCGCCGCTCGAACACCTACGTCGGCCAATTGGACCGGCTCCCCCAGGCGATCGTTGCGCGAGAGGACGCGCTGCGCCTTGAGCGGTTTCTCGATGCGGGACAGCCCGTGCGAGTGCACTGGGAGATGCCGAACAAGATCGGCCCGGCAGTGGAACAGCAGAACGTGGTCGGTGAAATTCGCGGCCGCGAAAAACCGGACGAGGCCGTGATTCTTGGCGCGCATCTCGATTCTTGGGAACTGGGAACGGGCGCGCTGGATAACGGCTGCAACGCGGCGATGGTGATCGAAGCGGCCAGGGACATTCGCGCCACGGGGCTCGTTCCGCGAAGGACGATTCGCTTCGTGCTCTTCTCGGGTGAAGAGCAGGGAATGCTCGGCTCGTGGGCCTACGTGCGAGCGCACCGCGACGAAATGGATCGCGTTCGCGGCGTGCTCATTTTCGATGAAGGCATCGGGCGTGTGACTGGGTTTTCGCTCGGCGGCCGGCAGGATATCGAGTCCGGGGTGCGCGAAGCGGTCAAACCGCTCGAAGGCTGGAACCTTTCGCAGGATACGAATGACGCGCCACTGGGCACCGACAATTTCGATTTCCTGCTCGAAGGCGTCCCCAATCTTCTCGCCAACCAGGAAGAAGCCAACTACATCCCGAACTACCACGCTTTTTCGGACACGTTCGATAAGGTGGACATTCGCGAACTAAAACTGCATGCCGCAATCGCCGGCGTGACGATCTTCGGTATTGCAGAACGGCTCGCCCCGTTGGGGCCCAGGCTTTCCCGCGCCGAAATCGAGGCCCTGTTGCAGCGGACGGGGCTCGACGCGCAAATGAAGGCCGCCGGGCTCTGGCCGCTGTGGGAGAGCGGGCACCGAGGTCGCGAGCCGTAAGTTCAACCCACCGTGAACCGCCTTGCCTCCTACAGATTGGCCAGATCAGTATCGAATTCGTTCGACGAACCAGAGAGGCTTCACGCCAATGGTGCAGGAGCGGTTGGCGGGATCCCGCCCACGCCCCAAGGTGACATGGGCATAGCCAGCTTGTTTGAGAAGCCTGCGATTTTCACCCAGTAAGCTATCCAGCAGCCCAACGCACCCAAGCTACAAAGCACGCCCAAAATGGGGATGATGCCACAGCAACCCAGAATGCACATGGTCAGGCCGAGGCTCTTCCCCGGTTCAGGCTCCTCGGGAATCCCGCGTTTCTTGAATTCGGCGTCCAGTGATTTGGCCATGTTCAGAACGACGATGAAATGCCACACGATGCTGAAGAAGGGAATGAACAAGAGCCAGACCATCCCGGGAGTCATCGCGCGGTTTTCGGGAGAGCAGCGATTCAGCGCCTTTTGGAGAGTAAGCAGGTAGAAAATCGCCGGGATCAAGATGATCGCAAAGACAACAAGCGTTACCAGAAAGATGAGCATGCCCTGAGCGGCTGAATTGTCGTCGAATTGCGCAAAGGCCGAATGAATTGGAAGGAGCATCGCGACCAGCAAGAAAAACCCGATTAGCCACCGCGTGGTCCGTTGGTGTGATTTCATGAAACCTTCATTCTCGAGGACAATTCCGAAGTCAGAGCTCCGCCCCGGATTCGGCCAGCGCCCGAGATCCCGGGCGGAGTTTAAGAACCGAAATTCTGAGAATTCAGTCTGACCAGGCCAAATAGCCGGGCACGATCAGACCCACCACCGGGACAATCGTCAGGATGCCCCACCAGCTGGGCTTGTTGCGCGCCTCCGCGACTCCCATGAGAACGATGATCCCGACAATGATGTTCACAAGTGGAATGAGCAGGAGAATGATCCACCAAATGGGCTTCTTGGCGATGTTCAACATCAAGATGATGTTGAGAATTGGAATCCAAGCCCACCAACCATTCGGCGTGTTTGTCTTCTTGGCAATCGTCTGGAAAGCCAAAGAAAAGTACACGTAGCAGGCCAGGGCCATAATCCAGATAAACACCATCATGCCCGCCAGAAGCGCCAACGCCCCGCCAGCCCCCGGCGGCATTGATTCGTCCGATTGCGCAAGAGCCGAACTGGCGGGCAGCAGCATGACAATCAGCGCCGCAGCCCATCCCAGTAACCGCAAAATACTTGGCCGAAATCTCATTGATGTTCCTCCTCGAAGATTGAGGGCCAAAGTCGGGATTCTCTCGGCCGACGCGGCGGACAGCCCTTGATGACTTCTCCCTCATAATGCCGAATGCGAGTACGGGGTCTTGGCCGCGTAATCGGCGGACTCTAATGGAATCTCCGGAAGATGTCAATCGCCCGCTGGCGTTGGATGGGCCGCGATTGCTGCGTGGAATTGCGCGTGGTGCGCTTGCCGGAAGTCCGAGCAAACCCGATGGCGAACGCTGTTTCCAATCCAACTTCCGAAACTTCCGCAGCCACGCAACAAGTCGTCGGCGGAAGATGCTCCGCGGCTTCTGGTATCCCGCGACGCTCAGCGAACGCGTGCAGCCGCGAAAACTGTTGACGATGCGCCTCCTCGAAGAACCGCTCGCGATCGGACGGGATGAGGACGGCCGCGCATTTGCCTTGCGCGACGTCTGCCCGCATCGCGGCATGCCGCTGAGCGCGGGCCAGTTCGACGGGCAATCAGTGCAATGCTCCTAGTGCAGAAGGCTCACCTGGAATCCAGGCGCACGGGGCAGCCGTTTGAACATCCGATTCCTGGTCGCGTCACTCTCCGCTGGCGCAGTTAGTCCCCGCGCTATAATGGAAGCCCATGGCTTCCTCTCCACGCAGCGCCTCAAGCGCGTATTCTGGCTCCGCCGCTTCCGCCGCGCCCGTTTTGGCAATTGACTATGGCCGGAAACGCTGGGGCTTGGCGCTCTCCGACGTCATGGGATTGATTTCGCGGCCTTTGGCCACGTGGAACCGCACGAATCGGCGGCGGGACCTAGCGCGGCTGCGCGAGTTGGTGCGGCTGCACTCCGTGCGACGGATCGTCGTTGGGCTGCCGCTGCAGATGGACGGCACTCCGAGTGAGATGTCCGAGGAAGCGAGCCGCTTCGCCCTGCGACTCAGGAAGGAACTCGGGCTTCCGGTGGAGCTGCTGGACGAGCGATTGACTTCTTGGGAGGCTGGACGCGAGGTGCGCCGCGCGGGCCGCTCTCCGGGGATTGACGCATTGGCGGCAACGGTCATCTTACGCGAGTACCTGGCCCGGCAGAGCGGGCAAGCTACTGCGGTTCGATCGCCGGGCACCGGGAGCTAGCGCCGTTCGACCGTGTCACAAGGAATTTCAGAGGAGCGGGAAGCAACATGAATCATGAATGGAAGCCTTCGGCTGCTTGGCGAAGAAAGTTGGAACGGTACTAGGATGCGACGCGCCTTTTGGGTCATTCTGATTCTCGCGCTACTGGGTGCCGGAAGCTGGTTTGCAGTGGCGTGGCGATTGCCGTATCAAGGTTTCGCCTCACCGGGCGTCTATGTGGAAATCCCGCACGGCGCGTCGCGCCGGACGATCGCCCGGCTGCTCGAGGAAAATGGCGTCGTGCGCAGCCGGTTCGCATTCGAGGTGCTGGCGCGCCTGCGCCACCGGCGCACTCTGCAGGCCGGCGAATACTATTTCGATCACCCGGAGCGCCAAGCCGAAGTCTTTGAGACGATCGCGAGCGGCCACGTCTATACCGTGCGGCTCGTGGTTCCGGAAGGGTTCGACATGTTTGCGATCGCGGACTTGGCTGCACACGAAGGTTTTCTGACGCGCGAGGATTTTCTCGCCGCGGCGCGCGACCCCACTCCGATTCTCGATCTCGCGCCGGCCGCTCGGAGCCTCGAGGGATTCCTGGCCCCGGCCACCTACGAGTTTCCGCGGCACATCACCGGCGTCGAAATGGTGCAGACGATGGTGAAGCGCTTCCGGCAAGTGTGGACGGTCATGGCCGTCTCCGAAGGCGGGCCGCCGCAGGACGTGGAGGCCGTGGTCACATTGGCTTCGCTGGTGGAACGTGAGACGCCGCAGGAATCGGAACGCCCGTTGATTGCGGGTGTCTTCAAGAACCGTCTTCGCCGCGGCATGCCGCTGGAGTGCGATCCGACCGTAATCTACGCGCTGGAACTGGCCGGCCGCTATAACGGCGCGCTGGGAGCC
>DASPOJ010000123.1:0-14035 GCA_035626055.1 Candidatus Methylomirabilota bacterium
GAAGACGCATTCGAGTTCCATCGATCTGGCCGCTGCCGCCAAGGTGCGGGAGCATTTTCACAAGTTGGCCGAAGAGGAAGCCGCCGCAGATGCGCGAGCGGCTGCGGAAAAAGCGGCAAAGGAGGCCGCGGCCAAAGCCGCGCGAATGAGGCCGCCTGCCCACGCCGCCCCGCTGGCGCCGGGCGCGGCAAAGCACGTGGTTCCGGCTGCCGCTCCGTCTCCCGTCATATCAGCGGTTACTCCGGCAGAGCATCCGGCTGGTGCGCGTCCCGTCTCTGCGAAACCTGCGGCCCCGGCCGTGACTGCGCCTCGGCCCGCAGCGCCGCCGGCAACGCCGCCTGCGGTGGTACCGGGTGTGCCGCCTGCGGCGCGACCCTCCGCACCTCCGAGCCATATTCGACCTGCGGCAGCGGCCGCCGCCTCTCCGGCGCAGACTCGCCGGCCAGTCGGCGCGCCTGCTGCGGGCGCAGCGCCCGGAACGCCTCCTCGACCGAGCAAGGAAATTCCACCAGGGGCTCGCTCTCCTGTTAGACCCGCTACGCAGATTGGGGCGCGCCCTGCTGCCAGCGCACCGCCGATCGGTGAGCAAAGGCGTCCCGGGGCCCCGATACAAGGACGAGCGGTGCCTGCGGGGCGGCCTGCACCGAGGCTCGGAGGGAGAGGCCCGGCGCTATTGCCCCCGGATCGGGTGCCGCCGAAGGCGGAGCCGGGCAAGCCGATTTACGAGCGGAAACCGGCGGCGCGTGCGCGCCCTACGCTCGAAAAGCGATTTGAAGAAGGCGAACGCAAACTCCACCCGGTGCGCGCCCGCATGGGCGTCGGCGAACGGCGCTCCGCGCAAGTGGAGCGCGTCCCGCCTCCTCCTCCGCGCGAGCCGCGCGAGGTGACGATCACCGAGGGAATCACGGTGCGCGATTTGGCCGAGAAACTCGACGTTCGCGCCAAGGACGTTCTGAAGATATTGCTCGAACGTGGCATCTTCGCCAGCATCAATCAGGCCCTCGATGTTCCCACGGCGACGACTCTCGCCGAATCCTTCAACGGAATCGTCAAGGTCATCTCCTTCGAAGAAGAAGTGATCCAGGACGTCGCGAAGGAAGACAAGACTGAGAATAAAGAGCCGCGTGCGCCGGTTGTGACCGTGATGGGGCATGTGGACCACGGTAAGACGAGCTTGCTGGACGCGATTCGCAAGACCGAAGTCGCGGCGGGCGAGGCCGGCGGAATCACCCAGCACATCGGTGCGTCGCAAGTTTCGGTGAACGGCCGCCGCATCGTGCTCGTCGATACACCGGGTCACGAAGCGTTCACCCGGATGCGCGCGCGAGGCGCGAAGGTCACCGATATTGTCGTGCTCGTCGTCGCGGCCGACGACGGCGTTATGCCGCAAACGCAAGAGGCGATTGACCACGCCAAAGCTGCCGGCGTTCCGATCCTCGTGGCGATCAATAAAATCGACAAACCCGAAGCGCAAGTGGAGCGCGTGAAGCGCCAGCTCGCTGAGCGCGGCTTGACGACGGAAGAATGGGGCGGGGACACGGTGATGGTGGATGTTTCCGCCAAGCAGAAGCAGAATCTTGGAAAGTTGCTGGAGATGATTCTCCTCGTGGCCGAAATGCGCGAGCTGCGCGCCAATTCAAAGTCGCCGGCCACGGGCACAGTGCTCGAATCGCGCGTGGACAAGGGCCGGGGCCCGGTGGCCACCGTGCTGGTGCAAAACGGCACGCTGCACACCGGCGACGTCTTTATTTGTGGCGCTGTGTACGGCAAGGTTCGCGCCATGTTCGACGACAAAGGCCGCCCGGTGAAGGAAGCTGGCCCCTCGACGCCCGTGGAAGTACTCGGCTTGCAAGGGATCCCCGAAGCGGGTGACCAATTCCAGGTGGCGGATGAAGCCAAGGCGCGCCACATCGTTGAGTACCGTCAATCGAAAATCCGCGAAGCGACGCTGGCGAAAACGGCCGGTTCACGAATCACACTTGACCAGTTGCACGAGCAGCTCAAAGCGGGCGAGGTCAAGGAACTGCCGATCGTCATCAAGGCCGACGTCCAAGGCTCCGTGGAAGTTCTCAGCGAAATGCTGATGAAGCTCTCGAATGAAGATGCGAAGCTGAAGATTATTCATGCGAGCGTCGGCGCGGTCACTGAGACGGATGTCCTGCTGGCCTCGGCCTCGAACGCGATCGTTATCGCCTTCAACGTGAGGCCGGAACGCAAGGCCACCGATCTGGCGCAGCAGGAGAACGTGGACATCCGCACGCACACGGTGATCTATGAAGTCTCCGATGAAATCAAGAAAGCCATGGAGGGCTTGCTTGAGCCGGTCTTCAAGGAAACCAACTTGGGTCACGCGTCCGTGCGCGACACCTTCCGCATCAAAGGTGTGGGCATGATCGCCGGGTGCCACGTGCAAGACGGCATCATGAAGCGGGATATGCCCGTGCGCGTGCTGCGCGATGGCGTCGTGATCTATACGGGCAAGGTGAACTCGCTTCGGCGGTTCAAGGACGATGTCAACGAGGTTCGTGCCGGGTTCGAGTGCGGCGTCGGCGTTTCTAATTTCGGAGATGTCAAAGTCGGTGACGTGCTCGAGTGCTTCCAAATGCAAAAGGTCGCCTTGGCGCCAGTGACGGCTTAGGCTTCAAATCCGCGCGGCGATTCCCGCCGGGGGCAGAGATGCCGGTAGGTCTCCTCACCCTGGAAATCCAAATTCAGGACGCACACTCGCTGAAGGACAAGCGGCAAGTGCTGCGCAGCCTGAAGGACCGTCTCCGTGGACGCTTCAATGTCGCCATCGCCGAGTTGGACGGGCAGGACTCCTGGCAGCGCGCGACGATCGGCATCGTCAGCGTCTCGAGCAATGCGGCCCACCTCGAACAATCCTTGCGCAACGTCTTCGAGGAGTCCGAGCGCATGTTGGGACGCGACCTCGTGGGCCATGAGCTGGAGCTTCTGTAAATGAGCGTCGCCGGACATCGCCACGAACGCGTCGCCGAGGAAATCGCTCACGAGCTGAGCACCATGCTCGCGGGCGAGCTGAAGGACCCGCGGCTCGAGGGCAGCCTGAGCGTCACGGAGGTGCGCGTCTCGCCGGACATGAAGCAGGCGCGCATCTTCGTCAGTGTGATGGGCGACGACGCGGAGAAACGGCGCGCCATCGCAGGCTTGGATGCGGCGTCCGGCTTCATCCGCCACGAACTGACCGAGCGCTTGCAATTGCGCAGGATGCCCGAGTTGCACTTCCACCTCGACTGCTCGGAAGAGTACGGCAATCGCATTGAAGAGCTTCTGCGCGAGGCGAAGAAGCCGCCCACCGCCTGATCGCCCGGCCATGCCGAGAAAACCGCAACCCGCACTCTTCGATGGCGCGCTAGTCGTCGATAAGCCCCAGGGATGCACTTCGCACGACGTCGTCGAGGCTGCGCGCCGGAGCCTGGGCTTCCGCCAGATCGGCCATCTGGGAACCCTCGATCCGCTGGCGACCGGGGTGCTCGTCCTATTGCTCGGCCGCGCCACGCGCCTGGCGCGGTTCTACTCCGGCCGGCGCAAGCGCTACGCGACTACATTTCGCTTCGGTTTTTCCACGGACACGTACGACTCGGACGGCTCGCCGCTCGGACCCGATCTGGCGCCGCAACTCGACCGCGCCGCGATCGAGCGTCTCGCCGCGGAGCGCGTGGGGCGATTTCCGCAAATGCCGCCGCCGTTTTCGGCGAAGAAAATTCATGGGCGCCCGGCGCACGAGTTGGCGCGCGAGCATAAGCCGGTGGAATTGAAGGCCGTGGACATCGAGGTGTTCGAGTACCGCCTGCTTTCCGTGGAGGGTTCGCTCGCGCGATTTATGATCGAGTGCGCTCCGGGGACGTACGTTCGTTCGCTTGCGCACGACATGGGCCAGGCCCTTGGATTCGGCGCACACCTGTCGGAGATTGTGCGCACAGCCGTCGGCGAATTCACGCTCGATCAAGCCGTGAAGCTCGAAGAGTTCGAGAAGGCCGCGCGGGAGGGCCGCGCCGCGGAGTGGATTCTCCCGCTGGAGCGCCTCCTGCCGGAACTGCCGTGCGCGACCGTGCTGCCGGTCGTCGAGCGGCGCGTGCGCCACGGCTCGCGGTTCAACATTTCGATTGCCCAGATCCAGCCGGGCAGCGCGCAGATCGCTCAGGGCGGCCCGGCCGAACTGGATGCGGGAGAGTGGAAGCCGGCGCGGCTTCGCGTGTTCAATCAGCAGGGCCGGCTGATCGCCATCGCGGAAGCGGTCGTCCCGCGCACGTACCAGCCCGTCGTCGTCCTGGAAGCAGAGGCCTGAGAGGTTCCCTACGGATGCGAGCCTGGGCCTGACTCGCCGCTGCCGGCGTAGATCGGCCGGCCCGAATGGGGCGCCAGGCGGAGTTGCCGGGGCGTCACCAGAATCAGAAAATCCGAATCGGAATTCTGTGTGTTGTTACCTTGAAGCAGCGCGCCCGCGGCCGTCTGCCCCACCCACGGCAAGCTTTCAATGGCGCGCATCTCGTTGGATTGCAAGATTCCCATGAACAACGACGTTTGATTTTCGCGCAAGCGCACGGTTTGATCGATCGTGCGGTTGTTCAGTACCGGAATGAGATTCACTGATGAGCCTTGCAGACTGCTGATGTCAAACTGCAAGTGGAGCGTCACATCGGAGTCTCCGTTGAGCCGGGGCGTGACCTGCACTTTCAGTCCCAGGTCGATGTATTCCGAACCGGGATAGGAGGTCAGCGGAACGCTCGGGGAGAGCTGTGCGAGCGAAGTGTTCAAGATCACAGAGACCACGTTCGATGACTCGGCCGCCACAGCCAAATCGAGCGTGCCGCTTCCGGAGAATACGCCTGCGGCGATCGACACCGGATCGTTCCCGGTCGAAATGTCCAACCGTCCGAGGAATCCGCCTTGGCCATTGCCTTCAAGCACGGTGAGGCTGTTGGACGCACTGTTCGCCACGGCCACGGCGGGCAAGCCATTGCCGGCAAGGTCCCCCTCAACGATGCCGACCGGGCCGGACCCTACGTTGGTGGCCGTCTGTGCGCCAAAGGTTCCGTCCCCGTTGCCCAGCAGGACAGAGACTGTCCCGTCTGTTTGATTGGTCACCACGAGGTCGGGCCGGCCGTCGCCATTGAAATCGGCCACTGCGATGCCGGATGGTTTCGTGCCGGTCGCATAGGTGACGCTCGGCTTGAACGTGCCGTCGCCGTTGCCCAGGAAAATCGAAACGGTGTTGTCCGCCTGATTCACGACCGCGAGATCGAGATGGCCGTCCGCGTTGAAGTCTCCGCTCGCGATGGCTACGGGCGTAGTTCCGGTCGTGAGCGTGGTGGGCGCGGCGAAGGTTCCGTCGCCGTTGCCGAGAAAAATCGAAACTGAATTCGTGCCGCTGTTCACCACGGCAAGGTCCACGTGGCCGCTGCTTGTGAAACTTCCCGCGAGGATGGCCGCGGGCAACGCGCCCGTCGGAAGCGTCAGTGTCGTCGGCGTGGCGAACGTGCCGTCGCCATTGCCGAGCAGAATGGAAACGGTTCCGTCGGTCTGATTGGTCACCGCGAGGTCGGTCTTGCCGTCCCCGTTGAAATCCGCGGCGACGAGCGCCGTAGGCCCGTGTCCCACCGCGACGTCTACATGCGTCGCAAACGTGCCATCGCCATTCCCCAACAGGATGGAAACGGTGTTGGCCGTGAAATTGGCGGTGGCCAGATCCACTTTGCCGTCCGACGTGAATTCCGTGGTGATGACTGCGTCCGGCGCCGTACCCGTCGCATAGTCCGTGCGCGGAAATTCGCCGGGCAGAATGCTCGCCGAGAACTGAGTGGCCGTGGAGCCCAGGCTGGCCGAATACGCGGCCAGCGTAATCGGGTAGCGTTCTCCGACGAAGAGTTTCGCGGGCTGGCCGTCTATAGCGCGAAGCATGATGCGCTGCGCGTGTCTCACCTGCGAGAGCGTCTCTCCGAAGTTCGCCGTCGCGCCGGGCACCGTGGCGAGAAAAGTGGTATCGCCGCCGCCGAACGCGAGGACCGAGGGGAACAACGCGCTTGAGCCTGCGGCTGCTAACGCCGGATTCAGACTGGCGAAAATGGCCTCGATGGCCTGAATCAATGTGCCGTTGTTCTCGGCTTGCATGAGGGACTGGATCTGATTCCTGCTCAGCGTAAAAGTCGAAGCCGAAGAAGGCGGCGTGATGCCAAGCTGCCGGGATAGCGAGTGATCCACTTCCAGGATTTCGATCTCCAGAAGCAACTCCCCGTGCGACTGCTCGATTTCGTCGAGCAGGGCTTTAGCGAGCGCGATGTTCTCGGGGGTGTCTCGCAACGTCAGCGTGCGAGAGGAAATATCCAGTTGGGCGCGACTGACGCCGGCGATCTCGCGTACGGCGCGCAGCGTATCGTTCATCTGTTCCGAAGCGATGGAAGCGGGCAGAATGAAACTCCGCTCGATCTCGACAACGTATTGCTTGCGCTTTGCTGGCGTATCTTCCGCCACAAAAACCGTGTTCGCATCCACCGCTCGCCAAAATGTGTGCGTTTCTTCGCCCAGCACAAGCATCGCGGTTGAAAAATCCACTTCAGGAACCCGCAGGCGCACCTGCCGGTCTACCAACTCGGGGTCAAACGATGCCGTGATCCCGAATTGCCGGCCGATTTCCTCATAGGCGCCCCGCGTCGTGCCGCGGTAATCGAAGCTGCGAGTGCCGGGCTGCGGTTGGACTCTGGGCGCGCCCGCGAGTTTCGGGTCGTGCTCTGCAGCCGTCGCAATCCCTTGTGGCTCGAGTTCGGCCAGCCGCTCTTGCGCCACCTCGTAGCCCGGATCCAGTTCGAGCGCCCGAAGCAAGTCGCTGCGAGCAGTCGCCGGTTCATTTGCGATCCATTCACGTTCGGCACGATCGGTGTACTGTTGCACCAGCCGGAAGCGGTCCAGCGCCCGATGGAGCTGATACTCGAGCACCGGCGGGGCGTACGCCTCTGCTTCCGTTTGAGCGGCGTAGGCAAACTCCCAGTCTCCAGCTCGCTCGGCGCGCAGACCCTGCTCGTACGCCTGTCGCGCCCGGCGCACATCCTGCGCCGGTGGCCGAGGCCCAGGCTGCGCGCCCACGGCAGGCGCGATGGACTGCGCGCGAGGTGACCCGCCCGCCAGCGCAAGCATCCCCGCCATGGCGAGTGCCTGCCACAGGTTGCCACGCGGATTGTGCCGCAGTTGTCCCACGAAACTCCAATTGTACCGGGCCCAGGCCGAAACGGCGGCAATTAACTTGACCTGGGGTTTTCGGGCGTGTAAACTTGGAATTGTAGTTGAAACTCGGTTGCAACTAGGACTCTCGGCTTGCTCTCCGCTCTCCTCATTGCACTTCGGGAAGGCCTCGAAGCTGCCCTCGTCGTGGGCATTGTTCTCGTCTATTTGAAGCGCACGGGCCGGACCGCGTTGGCACGATACGTTTGGGGCGGCGTGGTGGCTGCCGTGGTTTCCAGCCTGGGCGTCGGGCTGGCGCTTCAGCGCTGGAAAATCAGCGAGGACGGTTTCGAAGGTCTGCTGCTGCTCCTAGCGGCCGTGTTTGTCGTCAGCATGATTCTCTGGATGAACAAGATCGCCCGCCACCTCCGCCGGGATATCGAGCAAAAAGTGGAAGCCTACGCGGGCCGCAGCGGATTCGGGGCGGGTCTCGGTCTGGGCGCGTTCGTTTATCTCATGGTCGTGCGCGAAGGGGCGGAGCTTGCGCTGATTCTTCGGGCGGTCGAGCTTTCGACCGAAGGCCTGGAAACCTGGATTGGCACCGCCTTGGGATTGGCACTGGCCGTGGCAGTGGGTGTGTTCTTCTTCGAGGGCACGCTGAAAATTTCGCTTGGCCGGTTCTTCTCCGCGACGAGCATCATCTTGATCATCGTCGCCGTACAGCTTGCCATCACGGGCATGCACGAGCTCAGCGAATCTATGTGGATTTCCTCCAGCCGCTTCGAGATGGCGTGGATCGGGCCGATTGTGCGAAACGACGTTTTCTTTTTCGTGGTGGTCTTGGGCGCGGCGGCGCTGCTGATTCTCCGCGAATGGCTGAATGCGCGGAAGACGCCGGCCACAGCCGAAACGCTCAACGATGCCCAGCGCCGCCGTCTGGCCTATGAGCAGCGCCGGCAAAGGCGGTGGATGATTGGCGCCACTGCGGTCTTTCTCGCGGTCATTCTCGTCCTGGCCGCGGATTTCGTGTATGCGCGCGTGGCCGAGGCTCAACCGGATGCGCAGCTCGTCCGGGCCGTGGACGGGCAAGTTCATATTCCGATCGCGCAGGTGAGCGACTCGAACTTGCACCTGTTTCGAGTCGCGGTGAACGGAGACGAGATTCGCTTTCTGGTCATCAAGAAGCCCGGCGGCTGGGGCACGGCTCTCGATGCTTGCCGGATTTGTGGTCGTGCGGGTTACCGGCAGGAAGGTTCCAACGTGATTTGCCGGAATTGCGCCTCCGCAATTTACATTCCCAGCATTGGCGAAGCCGGCGGCTGCAATCCGGTCGGCGTGACTTCGCGCATCGAGGGGAGCGATATCGTCATCGATGTGCCCTCGCTCACCAGCGCTCTTGCCGAGGTTCCGCAGTAGTCGGCGGCCGGCCATGTTCTTTCGCATCGTGAGCGATTCATTTGGACGAAAGCCGCGCCGGAAATTGCTGACGGCCGCGGCGCTCGCCCTTGGCATCGGCGTGACGACCGCGACGCTCACCGTGGCTCTAGACGTGGGCGATCGCCTCGAACGCGAATTTCGCGCCCTCGGCGCAAACCTGCTCGTGACGCCGAAGGCGGACACGCTGCCGCTTGAGATCGGCGGCGTGGACTACCGCCCGGTGAGCGAAGGCGCGTATCTCCCTGCAGCCGATCTCGGAAAGCTGCGCACCATTTTCTGGCGCAACAACATCATGGGCTTCGCTCCCTTCCTCGATGTTCCCGTCAAGTGGGGTGTTAATGGGCGGTCCTTGCCGGAAGGCGTGTCTCGCGCGACGCTGGTCGGTACCTGGTATCGCCACGATGTCCCTGTTCCTGACGGGACAATTTTCACAACAGGCGTGGCTGTGACAGACCCCTGGTGGCGCGTGCAGGGGCGCTGGTTCGCTGACGGCGCGCCGGCAAGCGGCGGCGTTGCTGCGGAGTGCGTCGTTGGATCCTCGCTCGCGCAGCGTGCGGCCGTGCAAGTCGGCGACGTTCTATCCGTGAAATCCGGCGACCGCACTCAGACTTTCAATGTCACCGGGATCATATCCACGGGATCGCGCGAGGATGATTCGATTCTTGCGCCGCTCGAGATTGCGGCGATGCTCGCGGGCCAGCCCGGCCGCTACCGCCGCTTGTTGGTGAGCGCCCTGACCAAACCCGAAGACGCTTTTTCGCAGCGCGATCCCACCACCATGACGCCGGAGGAATACGACCGCTGGTTTTGCACGCCCTACATTTCCTCGATCTCGCAAGAGTTGCAGGAACAATTGCCTGGAACCGAGGTTCATGCGATTCGCCAGGTCGCCGAGGGGGAAGGGCGCCTGCTCGGCCGCGTCAGTTCGTTGATGTGGCTCGTCACCTTCGCGGCCTTGCTGGCTGCGGGAATCGCCGTTGCCGCGACCTCCGCCACCACCGTTCTCGAGCGCCGCGCCGAAATCGGCCTGATGAAAGCGATCGGGGCGGGCAATCGCATGGTGGGCGCGCTGTTTCTGACGGAACAATTGCTGTTGGCATTTGTGGGTGGCGCAGCCGGCTACGCTCTGGGAATTGTCCTCGCGCGAGTCCTCGGCCAGCAGGTGTTCGGCATCGCGCCGACGAGCCGCTTGATTCTGTTCCCCATCGTGCTTGCGGTTGCCGGTGTTGTGGTTTTCCTGGGAAGCGTTGTGCCATTGCGGAGCGTTGCCCGCGTCGAGCCGGCGGCGACTTTGCACGGAGAGTGATGCGTGGCGAGCCGTTCCATGTTTTGGCGAATCCTGCGTCAGTTGTTGAGCGCGAGCCGCGGTCGGCTGAGTGTAGCTTTGCTCGCGCTGGTGAGCGGCGCAGCCGTTTGCTCGGCGCTGCTGGGGCTCTACCTCGACGCTGAATCCAAGCTCACGCGCGAATTTCGCACGCTTGGCGCGAATCTCGTCGTCTCTCCTCCGCCCGGCTCGGGGAGCGATCCTGCGCTGGAGGATGCCGGTGTGATGGATCGCATCGAAGCGCAGCGCACTCCCAACGTCGTCGCTGCGGCGCCGTTCCTTTATCTCGTCGGAGAAACGTCGGGCCGCCCCGTGATCGTCGCCGGAACGTGGCTGGATGAGGTTGCCCGCATGGATTCATGGTGGAAAGTGGACGGGCGATGGGTGCCCTCGCGCGACGATCGCAATGAGTGCATGGTCGGCCGCGTCGCCGCCCGCCAGCTCGGTCTTGCCGCGGGAAGTTCGTTCGACCTGCGCGCTGGAGACCGCAGCGTTTCCCTCATTGTCGCGGGGATTGTCAATTCCGGCGGCAATGAGGACAATCAGGTGTTGCTCAGTCTGCCCGTTGCGCAGGAATTGGCGAATCTCGCGGACCGCATTGGCATGGTGGAATTGAGCGTGGCCGGTTCGCCCGATCAGGTGGACGCCTTCGCCGGGCGTCTCGCCGTGGCGTTGCCCGGCCTCAAAGTTCGCCCGGTGCGCCAGTTGACGGAGGCTGAAGGCGCAATCCTCGGCCGCATTCGCGGCTTGCTATTCTGGACGGTGCTGCTGATCCTTTTGCTGACGGCACTCTGCGTCCTGGCGTCGATGGCCGCGCTCGCGATGGAACGCCGCCGCGACGTTGGCTTGATGAAGGCCATCGGCGGCTCGATGTCACGCGTGCTCCGGCTCTTTCTGGCCGAGGCCGGTGCGCTCGGCTTGGCCGGCGGCTTGATCGGTTACGTGGTGGGGCTGGGTCTGGCGGAGTGGGCGGGCGAGCGCGTGTTCGGAATGGCTGTCACGCCGCGCTGGGAAGTGCTTCCACTTACTGTCGCTCTATCCGTAGGGGTCGCGCTGGCCGGCGCGTTCCCGCTGCGCTTGCTGGGTCACGTCCGTCCGGCGGAGATTTTGAGAGGAGAATAGTGGCGCCGCTCGTCCAAATCGAAAACGTCAGCAAGCATTTTGAAGCGCTCCAGGCGCTCGATGGCGTTAGCTTCAGCGTCGAGGCCGGCGAGTGGGTTGCGATCATGGGCCCGTCGGGATCGGGCAAGACGACGCTCATCAACATCCTCGGCGGCCTCGATCGTCCCAGCGGTGGCCGCGTTGTCGTTGACGGCATTGACGTGGGGATCCTCGGCGAGGCGGAACTTACGCGCTATCGCTCCGAAACGATTGGCTTCATTTTTCAACAGTTTCACTTGGTGCCGTATTTGACCGCGCTCGAAAACGTCATGCTCGCGCAGTATTTCCACAGCATCACCGACGAAACGCAAGCGGCGGAGTCACTACAGCGTGTGGGATTGGGAGACCGGCTCACTCACTTGCCCGCCGAATTGTCCGGCGGCGAACAGCAGCGCGTTGCGATCGCTCGCGCCTTGATCAATCAACCCAAGCTGATTCTCGCCGATGAGCCGACGGGCAATCTCGACGAGGCCAACGAAAAAATTGTTCTGAGTCTGTTGCGAGAGCTCCACGCGGCCGGACACACGATCTTGATCGTTACGCATTCTCCGATGATCGGCGGCCTGGTGGACCGCCGCATCGAACTCGCCCATGGCCATGTGGCTCGCGAGACGGTGCCCGTCGCTGACGATCAGGTGCGTTTCGATCACTTGCTCGAGGAGGTCTGGATCTGCGGCGAAGAGGGTGTGCCTGCCGATGTCGAGCGCATCCGCACGGCCGACATCGGCGACGCGACTCCATTCCTGCAGCGCCTCTCGGACTTGGGCATGGTCGAGATCCGCGATTCCGAAGTTCGGCTGACTCCCGCGGGCGGCCGCCGTGCCCAAGACGTCGTGCGGCGCCACCGCCTCGCGGAATGCCTGTTGACGAACACGTTCGCCATCAGTGATGCCGAGGCCAATTCGGAGGCCTGCAAGTTCGAACACATCATCAGCCCCGAGCTGGACCGCAAGATTTGCACCTTCCTCGGCCATCCGAATTCCTGCCCGCACGGCAACCCGATTCCTCCCGGCGATTGCTGCGCGAGCGCCGCGCCGAGCCGCTGATCCGTTTGCGAAAATGCTAGACTGGAGTCGAAATGCCTCGCCCGCTTGATGCGCGCAAGAAACCCACCGGCATAAAGATTCACGTCACGACCGGCGCCGGCGTGGATATCGTGTGGTCCGACGCCCACGAGAGCCACTACGACTTCAACTACCTGCGCGATCTTTGCCCTTGCGCAACATGCAACGACGACCGGGCCAAGAAAGCCGAATTCTCCACCATTTCCGCCGGCACTCCTTCAGCCGTGTTGCCGATGTTCAGACCGAAGCCGAAAGCCCGTGCTGCGCATCCGGTCGGAAACTATGCCATCCAGATTGAATTCACAGACGGCCATAACGCCGGCATCTACAGCTTTGATTACCTGCGCACCATCTGCCCCTGCGAAGACTGCGGCCGCGAATTCCGCCCGTCCGAAGAGTAGCCAGCAGTTGGTAGTCGGTCAGGTTCCGAGTTGCCCGCACTCCAGGTGCAATCAACAAGCCACCTGCCAGATCACGTCTCTGGCAAGCCGCACACACGCCAGACAGTTCTCGGCCGCTCGAATGTCCCATTTTGGGCCATGCGTGTAGGTGCCTTAAGTCTCCTCCTGAGTGCTCTGCCAAGCCCAAGTGACTGTCGGCGAAGGAGTTGCATCGGGGCAAGCCTCTTTGGTACTCGACGTGCCCGCTTCGAGTCTAAAGGACACAGGATTCGCTACGCCCGGAGGCAGTCCATGATTAGCGCGCCGATCCCTGAGAACGAAGTACAGAGGTTAGAAGCGCTTCGTCGCTATCAGATACTGGACAGCGGATCGGAGCCGGAGTTCGATGATTTAGCGATGTTAGCCTCATACATCTGCGGCACCCCAATCGCCCTGGTCAGCTTGGTCGACTCCGACCGCCAGTGGTTTAAGGCGAGAGTCGGGTTAGACGCGAGCGAGACGCCTCGTGAAGTTGCCTTCTGCGCGCATGCGATCCTGTCCGATGACACTTTCGTTGTCGAGGATGCGCTCGCCGACAACCGCTTTGCAGACAATCCGCTGGTCACGTCTGATCCAAGGATACGGTTTTACGCTGGCGCGAAGCTCACGACATCGGACGGCTATGCTCTCGGTTCGCTCTGTGTGATAGATCGCATCCCGCACAAGCTCACTTCGGCCCAGAGGAATGCGCTTCAAGCCCTGTCCCGGCAGGTCGTCGCGCAAATGGAGTACAGACGAAACGTCCTTGAGATGGCGGAGATCATCGCAGACCGGAAGCAAACAGAAGAATTGAAAGCAATGAAGCAAGCTGCAGAAGCGGCAAGCCGTGCCAAGAGTGAATTCCTGGCCAACATCAGTCACGAACTCCTTACCCCCTTGAACGGCATTATCGGTATGACAGCCCTCGTTCTGGATTCTGAGTTGACCTCTGAACAGCGTGAAAATCTGGACGTCGTGAAATCCTCGGCTGACTCTTTGCTTTTGTTAGTCAGTGACATGCTGGATTTTTCCGAAATCGAAGCAGGAAAACCGGGGCCGGAAGCTGCCGAATACTGTTTGCGGGATGCTCTTAACGACGTTGTCAAAGTGAGAGCGCCACAGGCTCGCGAAAAAGGTCTAAGACTTGTTTGCCATACGCGTTCCGATGTACCGGACCTGGTGATCGGCGACCCCGAGCGACTGCGACAAATCATCGGTCATTTGATCAGCAACGCCATCAAGTTTACTGAGCGCGGCGAGATCGTGATTGAATTGGGGACAGAGATGCACTTGAGGGACGGAATCCTCTTGCATTGCTCCGTGGCGGACACGGGAATCGGAATACCGCCCGAGAAACAACAGTCGATCTTCGACGTCTTTGCACAAGGCGACGGATCATTGACGCGAGTGCATGGAGGTGTGGGGCTGGGCCTGACTATTTCTTCCAGATTGGTGGA
>DASPOJ010000124.1:0-24671 GCA_035626055.1 Candidatus Methylomirabilota bacterium
GCCGTAGATGCAGGAGACCGACGCGACGATCACCACGTCGCGCCGCTCAAAGAGCGATCGCGTCGCGCTCATCCGCAATTTATCCAGTTCGTCGTTGATGGTGGCTTCTTTGTCGATGTACAGATCGGCCGAAGGAACGTAGGCTTCCGGCTGATAGTAATCGTAGTAACTGACGAAATATTCGACGGCGTTTTCCGGGAAGAAGTGCTTGAACTCGTGATAGAGCTGCGCTGCAAGGGTTTTATTGTGGGCGAGGACCAACGCGGGGCGGTTGGCTTCCTCGATGACCTTGGCCATGGTGAAGGTTTTGCCGGAGCCGGTGACGCCGAGGAGGACTTGGTGCTTCTCGCCGGATTCGACGCCGCGCGAAAGCTGGTCGATCGCTTCCGGCTGATCGCCGCGCGGTTCGTAATCACTGATGAGCTTGAAATCCATGTGATAGCCGCACAGCGGGTTCAAAACTGTGCGGATAAACAAACTATTATAGCGCGATCGATGCTCTGGCGCCGTCTTTCGGAACGCAGCTAGAATCGGGCCGCTTGGGCAATTCGCAGTGGCGCGAAATGCGCGGCCCTGCCCGCCTGAGGGCAGGCGTACGGATGGTGAGGACATCGAGTTAGAGATGCGCCCGGCTCAATCCGGCACGAGTTGCAGAATCGTGCGGGTGCGGACAGTTCCAACGTAACGCAGAGAGTCCCCGTGCTCGCTGGTCAAAGTGACGTTCATCTTCTCAGTTCCTATCTGGCTGACGCTGACGACCCAGCCATTGCGCAGCGATACGTAGCTTGTGCTTCCGCCCGAACCCGTCCATGTGCCCGTGGCCTTCACACCGCGAGCGCGCAATGGATCGGATGCGCCCGGATGTTGCGACTTGGGAGGCAGCAAGCCGAGGTGCGTCGCGATGACAGCGCATTGTTCCTCGCTGGAAGGCGCCGGATTCTGTTGCGGTGAAGTGTCCGCGCGAGGGCAGGGTGCGTTTCGCAGATAGGCGGCGGTGGTTCTCCAGACGAAACCGGCAAGGGGGAGTCCATCGGCCGGCTGCGCGGCGGACCACTGCTGGCCGATCATCACGCCGGCGTGGCCGGGCCTCCCCGCACCGCTGGGGCCGCTGGAAAGTTGCTCGATCCACTGTTTGGCGTCGTTCACTGCTTTCGGATCATTCAACAGCTCGCCGAGGCCCTGCACGCTCATGACCTTGCCCTGCGCGTCGAGTACAAACTCGACGGCGCGGCCTTCGAGATGTTTGTATTGATCCACCACGGCGTCCGTGGCGGGATCGTATGTATCGGAGTGCACGATGGCGCTGGATTTTTCATACGTCGTGCGAAGACGCATCGCCGCAGTCGAGCCCGCTTCGGGGGAGAGTACCTCAATGCGCACGGTCGCGTCCCAGGTAACGACGAGCCGGCCGGATGCGGCGGAGTCCTGCACCACGCCGGAGGAGCCGCCTTCGGTCGTGGTCTCGACCTCGATCGCGTAGCGCAGGACCTGGCCGGGGGCGAATCTCGGATGGAGATCCACGCGCACGGCAGCCGCGCGGGGATGCGGCGAGGGCTTCGGCGGCGGACTAGTTTGCGCCAGCAGCGCCGCCGCGCAGAGCAGAATGCAAACTGCTGCAAGGAGTTTCATCGCAACTCGCAATCCGAATTTCCACGGTTAAGCGCGAACCAAATCTCGGGGGCGCCGACAAACCGCTGACGGGCTGGAGCGTCCAGTAAATTTCACGCGTCGCCGAGCGAGTCGCGGCGAGCAACCGGCCATCGTCGAGCGAAACCGTGTTCAGCGATTCGCTGTGAAATCTAGCCGCCGCGTCGCCTTCCGGCGGTTTCTCGGGACCTGAAGCGACGGTGGCATCAATCTGCTGGACGATGTCGAGGCGCCCGTTCACTGGGGAATTCGCTGCGGCAAGCCACTGGCCGCTTTCCCAGCCGCTAGCGTCCGACCAATCGGGCAAGGTGACCGAGCGCGGCTCCTGCCAGCGATCGTCGAGGCGGAGCGGGCGCGCGGGCAATGCCGTGTCTGGCCGCAGCGCGTGCAAGAGCCAGGCCGTCAGGACACGGGGCGTCTGCTCGCCCAGTTCGGGCGCCCCCTCGGCGGAAATCTCCGTGGCTTGGCCGAGGCGCGATTCGTGATAGGAGAGCGTTCTCGGCGTCTCCCACTTGGCCAGTGCAGTTTGCAAAGCTTGCTCCAATCGCAAGGTCTCCGGGTCGCCGTTCGTCGAGGACGCGGAGTTAGGCTGCGTCTCGAAATCGTCCAGCACCTCCACGATGGATGCGGAATCGGCGGAAAAGGAAGCCACGCGGACGCGAGCGGTCCAGTCAATGGCAGCGGAGGCCTCGCGCGCGAACGGCTTGACGTAAGCATTCGCGCCGAGCGTCACGGTCTCCTGGCCCTCCACACGGCTCGTGACTTTGAGTTCGACGTAGAACTCGGAGGTTTCGCCGACCGTGAATCGGCGCTCGAGAGGCTGATCCTGCGCGAGGGGCGTGGCCGCGCACGCGAGAAAGGCAAGCACACAGGTGATCGTTGCGAGTGCGCGCACGGGGAGATGGTATGCCGCGGGCGCAGGATTGTCCAACCAACGCAATAACGCCTCGAACCGGCCATCTCGCATATCAAGAAACGAAAGTCAGGGCCGCTTGGACTTCAACCCTGCGCGTGGCGCCGGGCCGTTTGCAGTGGATGCGGAGGTTTCCAGCGGGCCGACCTGCGGCTCCGCCAGCGTGCCGGAGAGACGATAGCTGCGCGTGCTTCCCGAAATCATTTCGCTTGACGTTGATGCTTTCTGCGACGGCGCAACGCGAAAATCCATGACGCCGTTGAAATCCACGGTTCCGGTGACGAGCACGCCTTCTCCCAGCCGCCCGAGCTGAACCGGATTAGCCGCCACCTTCCGCGAAGCAATCCGGAAGCGCGCTTCGGCCTCGGGATAGCGTGCCTCCGTACCAACGGGCGAGCTCGGGGAAGGCGAACCGAAGCCGAATCCGCGAAGCTCGGCGTTGCGCACGGAAAGGGAGCCGTCGCCCGCGAGCGACGCGAGCAGCACGTCGCGCCCAACGCCTTTTGCGCGCAGATTGAATTGTCCCGCAGCGACGCCCGCGAGCCGGCCGGTCAACGCCGGAACCGTAGCCGCAAGCGCAGCCAAATTCACGCGTTGGAATTGCGCGCGCAATTCGTAGGCCGGTCCGGACGCCAGAGCAGCGGTGAAATCGCCCTGCACGTTGCCACCGAAGAAATTCGCTTTCGCATGCGTCAACACTATTTTGCGCCCCGCAATCTCCGCTTCGGAGTCCAATTGAGTGAGCTGCAGCGAGCCGAGAGTGAACTGGCCGGCGCGAACCCTCCCACGCGCGTTCAAGGGAACCGGAGGCCCCGGCTCCTCACTGGAATTGGGCGCAGTCCCAAAAAGACGCGCAAGGAAACCGGGCCGCGCGCGACTGCCGAGCCAGCGGTCGAGAGCGGCGGCATCCAAGTCGTCCGCGGTGAGATCGAATTGCCAGTCGCCCCCGGCGGCGCTGCGAGAAATTGTTCCCTTCCAAGTGGCATCGAGTCCCTCGGCGGTAATCAGGGTCAGCTTTCGGCCAGCGGGCCCGAATTCATAGGTCGCTTTCGCAAAATCCAACGACTGATTCAAAAACGCCAACTGCAGCCGGAGCGCACGGGCAGTGGCGGTCCCTTGCCAATTCGCCGCCGGAGGCGAGAGCGAACCTTGCCCTTTCAAGTGCAATGTGATGATTCCTTCGGCGGACCACATCGAACTGGTGGGGTGGCCGACTTCCCGCAGGAGCCAAACCCAATCCTCGACACGGCCGGCCGAGCCGTCGAGCGCGGCGCGGAATGCCCAAGGGCCCTGGCGCGCACGTGAGGGTTCGGCTGCGGCAGCACGCTGCGGTAGCGATCCTTCCGCCAGAGGCAGGAGATCGAATTGAACCGTCAGTGGAGTCAGCGGCGGCACGCCCGTATTCCCCGCAGGCGAAACGAATTGGAACGCCACCGGCCCCGACGAAAGCGCGCTCCGCGAGAGCGTCGATTCCCACGGCGACCATTGCAGCGTCCGCGCAGCGGCCCCCGCGGAGAGGCTCCCTCCTTCGCTCGACACACTGCCATTGAGCAAGCGTAGCGGCCAGCCGTCGAGGGTCCCCGAAGCGCGCAGCGAGCCTCGCGCAACCAGATCATCCGCCACGCCCGCGCGAAACGCGCGATACCAAGCGAGCAGATCGCTTATTCCGATCTCGGCGGAGGTTACCTCCAAATGCGGATGCAGCCCGTGTGTCCAGTCCACCGCGGCGCTCCCATTCATGTGCGAAGCTGGCGAGACGACTTGGAAGTTGGAAAAGGAGACGCGCCGCTCTCCTTGACGCCAAGACGCGCTGAACGCGACGTTGACGAGAGGATCGCTTGCTCGCGACGGCAGGTCCCATCGATGCACCCCACGCACCCACGCCGCCCCCGATACAGCCCATTGCGCCGGGGCCGGCGGGCCGACCGGCTGAGCGCCTGTGGCGGTGATTCCCTCAACATGCGCAGTGAGCTTGGCCGCGAGCGACCCGCGCACGCCGTGATCATGTCCATCGATCAAACGCAGAGCATCTTCGAGCGTAGCGTCCCGCCAGGACAGTTCGAGCTGCGCGGGCTGCAGCCGCGAAGTCGTGCTCCCAATCCAGCCACTGACACGCAGCATTCCGGTCTGCGGCCGCCCGACGCCGGCGTGCATCGGCTCCGCTTCGAGATCGAGACTCCAGCGGCCCGGCGCTTCCTGCTGCACGTAGCCGGTCACGTCCACGAGGGCCAACGGGCGAACGTCGTTTCCCTGCTTGAAATTCACACGGCCGGAGTCCACTTCAATGCGCGTCAAGTGAAACGGCAGACCCGGAGAAGAGGAGGGGCTGCGTTTTGGCGACGTCGCCGGAGGCAACCAGTCCTCGAGATTCCACCGGCCGTCGGGCTCGCGCACCAAGTTGAGGCTGGGGCGCGTAAAGGAGAGCGTACCGAACTCAAACTTGCCGGAAAGCAGTTCGGACCAGCGCGGGCCGGCGGTCAATTTTTCGGCGCGAAGGAAATATTCATTGCCGAAGCGCGAATCCTCGGCGACGCTGACTCCCAAGACTTCAATGCGCGGCCCATCCAGGAGGTTGAAGCCAAATCCCCCGGCCTCCACCGGCCTGCCGAAGCTGGATTGCAGGCGAGCGGTGAGGTAGCGGCGCGCGGCCTTGGTCTGCAGGAGGCGCGAAAACAGTTCGCTGCCGCCGAGGAGCACAACGGCCGCCAACACAACCCAGCGCAACCAGCGTTTGTGTCGCATGGCGAAGACAGAGAGGAAACCCGACAAATTGTGGCAAATCGCGAGGCGGAAGGAAAGCTGCGAAGGGTTAAAGCCGGAATCGGAAAAATGTCGCGGGAAAGAACGGCGGAGCGAAGCGCTCAGCGCACGAGGTGGAACATCCGGCTGCCGCGCGTCAGCGAAGGCAGATGGATCACCGAGTAAAGCATGTCCAGCAACCAGCCGCTCAGGCCGCGGTCGTCATATTCGTTTTCAGTGGATTTCATCGACCAGTAGATCACGATAGGGCGGCCGAGGATGGCGTCGCGGTCCACGAATCCCCAGTAGCGGCTGTCGGAGCTATGGTCGCGATTGTCTCCCATGGCGAAATATTTGCCCGGCGGGATGACCAGTTCGCCGTTGTGAACGTAACTCAGGATCTTAGCCGCCCATTCGGGCCGCATTTCCATCGGTGAGAATCCCGGCGTCACCGGTGGAAAATTGTCCTGAAAGACATCGTAAGGCGCCATCGAATCGTGCACGGCGTAGGGTTCGTCGAGCGGCTCGCCATTGATGTACACCTTCCGGTCCACGAGCTTCAGGCGATCGCCCGGAAGGCCGATGACGCGTTTCACGTAGTAAGGATGGTCGTCATACGGCCACGGGAACACGATGACGTCGCCGCGCCGAATCTCGCGGTACGGAAGAAGACAGTCGTACCAATGATTGCGCGCGCCGAAAATGAACTTGTTGACCAGCAGGTGATCCCCGACCAGCAGCGTCGGCTCCATCGAAGGGGACGGAATCTTGAAGGCCTGGACAACGAAGGTCGTTCCAAAGAGCGCCAGAATCACGGTCACCAGCAGCGATTCGAGGTACTCGCGCAACGTCGTATGCTTGTGCCCGGCGGAACCCTCCGCCTCGCCGCGCTCTGAAATTCCCGCCGCTTCGGCCATTTGCCTCCTGACTTCCCGCTCACAATTTTACGGTCGAGGATCGCTCCGGTCAGCGCACGAGACGAAACATCCGGCTGCCGCGAGTCCGGGACGGCAAGTGAATCAGCACATCCAGCGTATCCTTCAGCCACGCGCTGAAGTTGGTGTCATCGTACTCGTTCTCGCTCGATCGCACCGACCAATAAATCAAGATGGGCCGGCCGACGATTGCGTCGCGGTCCACGAATCCCCAGTAGCGGCTGTCCGCACTGTCGTCGCGATTGTCTCCCATAGCGAAATATTTCCCCGGGGGGACGACCAGCTCGCCGTTGTGAACGTATTGCAGGACCTGTGCGGCCCACTCGGGCCGCATCTGCGCCGAGACCCCCGCGGGAGTGGTCGGAGGGAAGTCGTCCATCAACGGGTCATAGATGGCCATCGGATCGTGCACGGCGTACGGCTCGACGAGCGGCTTGCCGTTGATGTACACCTTCTGGTCCACGATCTTGAGGCGGTCGCCGGGAAGGCCGATGGCCCGCTTCACGTAAAAGGCGTGATCATCGAACGGGTACGGAAAAACGATGACGTCACCGCGCCGGATTTCGCGGTACGGAAGAAAGCGATCATACCAATGACCGCGCCCTCCGAAGATAAACTTATTCACGAGCACATGATCGCCGACCAGCAGGGCCGGCACCATGGACTCCGTCGGAATCTTGAACGCCTGCACGACGAACGCTTGCGCGAACAGGGCGAGCACGACCGTGACGAGCAGCGATTCCACGTATTCGTGCAAGCTCGTTCGCCGGTGCTCGGCGGGCCGCTGCGCCTGCTTCTCCTGGCTTTCAGCCTGCTCCTTCACAATTTCCCCGATCTCACCCGGCGTCACTTGCGGCTCGCAGTTCCCGTCGCCGGCCCCGAATCCATCAGCTCGAGAATCGCCCGCGCGGCGGCCTGTTCGGCTTCCTTCTTATTGGTGCCTGAGCCCGTGGCAATCACATGTCCGGCGCGCACTTCGACGAGAAAAACCTTGCGATGGTCCGGCCCCGTCTCTTCCACGACGCGATAGATTGCAGACGGCCGACCCTGGGCTTGAAGCCCTTCCTGCAAAGCCGACTTGAAATCCGAGCCGCCGCGCCGGTTGGCTTCGAGTTCGAGCGCCCCGGTCAGGAGAGACCGGCGCACGAAATCCGTAGCGGCCAAGAGGCCGGAGTCGAGGTAGATGGCCGCGAGCACAGCCTCAAACGCATCGGCCAGCAGCGCCGGCTTCTGACGTCCGCCCGTTTTCTCTTCGCCCCGGCCGAGGCGAAGGTGGCGCCCGAGATCGAGCTCCTGTGCGGCTCTCGCCAACGACGCTTCGTTCACGAAGCGCGCCCGGCTCTTCGAGAGCTCGCCCTCGCTCCACTCTGGAAACGCTTGGACTAATTCCGCGCTGACGATCATTCCGAGCACCGCATCGCCCAGGAATTCCAACTTCTCATTGTCACCCCCGGCCGCGTCCGAGGTGCGCTCGGAAGTGTGCGAGCGGTGCGTCAGGGCTTGCACGAGGTGGCGCCGGTCGTGGAAGCGGCAACCCAGCGCCGCTTCCAGCAGGTCCAACTCGTCGTCGCCGTGAAAAATGTCCTGGTCCATCAGGGGTGAAATCGCCCATCAGTGGCTGGGCGCGGGTTGCTCCAGAGCGCGCTGCTTTGTTTCGTCAATCGCGGATTTACATCGGTCCTGAATGCCCCCCACCATATCGGCGCACTTGCCGAAAGCCGTGAGCGCGTCGTCAAAGTGATTCGTGTATTCGTCGGCACGTCCGAGGATGAACAAGTCCACTTGGTCGGGAGTGGGGGCGAGCTGCACGGCCTGCGTCATCTCCGTGACTGCGTCGGCGTACCGCTGGCGCAGGAAGTCCATAAGGCCCAAGCCGCTGTGGCACATCCCGAGCTTGTCGTTCCGGGCGGCGTTGAATGTGGCATCGTCCATGCTATTGGGCTTCACCATGGCTGCGATCAAAGTGATGGCGTGGTGCGCGTAGTTCTCGTACTTTGCGAATTTCGCGGCCGCGTCCGGGGCCTGAGGGTTGATGCGCCGCGCGCCAGCCCAAACCATCAGTGACAGCGCGTCGACCTCGTCCGGGTTATGGTCGATAGAGTTCTGGGCTGCCGCGAACATCTTGTCCTCTTCTCCTTGATTCATGTAGTCGCCAGCCAGGATCTTATAGACTACACTGAGGTATCTGCTGGTGGGATATTTCTTGACGAAGTCCTCCCCAAGCTGAATTTGCTTCTGCAGGTCGCCCGCCCCACGCGAGTCGTAAAACGCATTGTAGTCTGTCTCCTCTTGGGCATTCACCTGCGGCGCAGCCGCGGGCTGGCCGGCGCCGGGCAATTGGCCCGAAGGACCTTGCGGCTGCGCGCCGGGAAGTTGCCCCGAAGGCGGCTGGCTCGGAGGTGTGCCCTGCCCACTCGAGCCGCCCTGCGAGGGCTGCTGGCTTGGGGTGCTTGCCTGGCCCCAGCCAGCGGTGGCGACGAAAAGTGCGAGTACGGTGAGGGCGCCCAGCTTAATCATTCTGCAACTCATTGATCTTTCTCCTTTGCGAAGTAAAAGCCCACGGCATCACCGCTGGGCACTTGATTTCGACGACAAGAACTCAAATCAGGTTACCGGCTCCCGCCCCGGGGACCCGCACCGCGTTTGGGCGTCTGGTAACTCTGCGCAATTCCTCGCTGTGCGGCCGTACGAGCCGAATCAGGGGCGCCTGCGACGGCGAGGGCATCCTGGTACTCGGCCACGGCCTGATCTCGATTCCCAGCTACATCATACAACCGCCCGAGATAAACGTGCGACCACGATAATGTCTCCGCATCGGGCCGCGCCGGGCCGGGAGGCGCATTCGCGCCGGCCGCGACCACTTGCAAGAATAATTGTTCGGCGCGCTCGGCACGGCTCTGCAAAAGCGAGGCGACCGCCAGGCCGTATAAGGCGCGCGCGCAATCGGGCTGCCTCGCCAGCACGCGCTCGAACGCCGCCGCGGCCTCATCCCCGTGGTCCATCGCGATCTGCCGCTCCCCCGCAACCAAATCCGGATCTTCCGGAGGAACCGGCGCAGAGGTGGCCGTGACGGGCTCAGGGCTTTGGATTTCGCTGGGGGCGAACTGCAAGGCGGCGTCGCGCTTCTCTTCGGCAGTGAGATCGATTCCTCGAATCAAATCCGGAAAGTAGAGACTCATCGCCGGCTTATCCTTTTCAAATTTCATGAGCTGTGCGACCAGCGGCCGAACGAGGACGAGCCCGTCTTCATCGGCGCTCTTGAGCTCCGCATCCAAATCAGACGCCGCCAACTTCCGCAACCTCAAATCCACGGCCCGCACTAGGCACTCGGTGAGAAACGAAGGAAAATCCGCGTGAAACTCCACCGGCAAGCGCGGAGCGTGCGCCGCGAAATCCAGCAGCGAGGAGTATCCATTTACCGTGCCGAGATAACGATAGACCAGCGGATCCAACATGAAGTGCAACAGCGCGTGGCGAATTTCATCCGTCGGCAATTCGCGGTTCGGATCGAACACAAACGCGTAGCGGTACGCGATCGTATGGAAGTTCGTTTTACCGCCGATCAAAGGCTCGACGTAAACCGTAAACGTGCGGGGGCTCTGGTTGCTTGGGAAATCGCGCAGATATCCAAAGGTTTGCTGCGTAAGCTGCGAGACCGGCTGCGCAACCTTCGATGCGGCGTTCTGATACGAGGGCAATACCTTCTGCCACGCTTCTTCGATTTTCGCCTCGGCGTAAAATCCGGAGAGCACTTCGCCAAATCCTTCCAGCGCCAGCGCATCCGGCGGAATCTCTTCCTGCCGGACGGCGATTTCAAATTTCGGCGCCGGCCCCACGACCAGCGCGTAAGAAACGAAGCGCGAGAGCGTTTCGCCGGCATCCCCCAAGGCATGGTCCTCGTAGAAGCGGCGCAGGGCCGTTGTCTCCGGTCCCTTTAAGGCGCGCAACTGCGCGGCGAGTTCCGCGCGCGCGGGACTCATCGGCTCGTTCTCATCAAACCCAGAGGCGTAGAGCGCGCAAATCGTCGCGAAAAGCGGCTCGCTGACCTCCACGCTGACGGGCCCGCGCGCCGGTTCCTGCGATTCAGAGGGAGCCGAATGAGCTGGCGGCCGCACGGTCGATTGAGGTGGAGTTTGCGCGAAGGCTGCACCGCAGGCGCACCCCAGGCAAACGACCAAAGCCCAAGGCCGCACCGCCATCGCTGATTTCGCCCTGAAGGTGGGAATTTTCAATTTTACCGCCAGAAAGCGGCGGGAATTTCGCTCCGACCCTTGCCCGGCTTGTCTGCTCTAACTTAGATGCGCACAGTGGCCCGCGTGTTGAAGTTCGTCTGCGAAAGCGAGCCCGCGCAGTCCGCCACTCTACAGCCCGCGAACTGCGCAGTCAAGAAACGCGCGGCTATCATGTCGTGCTTCATTCAACCCGCAAGGAGGCGCGAATGATTCTGCGGAGCGAACTGGATGCCAAACATCTTAGTCGGAGGACGGAACAAACGCCATCATCCGATGAACCAATCGCATTTTGAAAACTGGAGACAACCACATCAAAAGCCCCACACCTAAACCCGACGTGTGGAACACGCAATTCCATCTTATCATTCCGCGCCCGGCCACCCCGCCGGACGAAAGGAACGAGCTTAGCCGCGGACGTGAACTTCGCTGAAGCTCAGGACAACGTGGCCGTCCGTTGTGGGTCTGCCGAAGCTGAGTTCCGGCCGGAAATGCGAAAACATCATGACCTGGTCGAGTTGCCGGCGCACGGATTCCGTAGTCGGGCCAGAGATAATTCGATAGCTCACGGCGTCGCCGTCCACGCCTACTGTGGCCTCCACCAGAAGCGGGCGGCCCACGCCGGTCGCACTATCAGTCAGACCCGTGATCGGGAATGGCGCGAGCGATTCCACGCGCGCCGGCTGGAGCAAATTCGAGGGCGAATCGCCCACCACGGCTTCGAGCGGAACACCCACTCCGAGAACCTGGATGACCACCGCGAAAACCACCAGCGCGACCACCAGACCGCCCGTGACCGGCAAAGCCAACGGCTCGAGAATATTCTTCAGCACGAGCTCGCCGCGATCGCGCCACCGGCGCACGCGGCCCGGGAGCCCGGCTTCCTCGCGGACTCGCGAAACGGCGACACGAATGCGAACCGCCAAGTCCGGCGGCGGCGAAACACGCTCCACGCGCGACATCACTGAGGAAAGTTCTTTATACCGCTCCATTTCCTGGCGGCAACCCGGGCACTCCGCGAGATGCTGACCGATTTCACCATGCCAAGCCGCGCGCTCCGGTCCCGGCAGCGCCCCGTCCAGATAGCCCGGCAAAAGTTCTCGAATTCTTCCGCACGTCATCGGACACCCCTCTCCGGCGAACCCAAATTCGCGCTGCGCTGCCAACTCGCCGAAGCAACATCGCACGAACCTTGTTCGCCGCCACCGTCGAACGCGAAGCTGCCCGTCGTTTGATGTCCCAACCCGAGCACAGAGCCGCCAAAAGACCTCGATTCAGAATCCCTGTGTTTCGCCGCATGATCCGTCCGGACAGTCCTCTCGAACAGCGGCGCCAAAATCAATCGCAGCGCCTGGCGCCCGCGGAGGATCCGTGATTTCACGGTCCCCACCGAAACGTCGAGAACTTCGGCCACCTCTTCATAGCCGAGACCTTCGAGATCTCGAAGGATGACGGCCCCGCGAAACACCGCGGGAACTTGCCGGAGGGCGCGGCGAACGATTTGCTGCACTTCGCCGGCGGCAAGGCGATCGAGCGGCGATTCGCCCGGATCTTCGATTTGCAAAAGTAGGCCACGTTCGTCCTTGCCATCCAGGGAAGCTTGTTGCCGGTGGTGCCGCCACCACCATCGCCGCGAGTTCGAAGCCTCGCGCATCGCGATTCGGTAGAGCCACGTCTTCAGGGAACTGCCGCCGCGGAATTTGCCGATGCCGCGATACGCCTTGAGGAAGACTTCCTGCGTGATGTCGGCGGCGTCGGCTGGATCCGCGATCATGCCGACCACCAGGCTAAAGACAGGCCCGTGGTAGTGCGTCACAAGCCAGTCGAACGCGGACTCGGAGCCGCCTTGCAGCTCCGCCACCAGCTCGGCCTCGCCCTGAGGCCAGGAGAGAACTTGTGCCAAGTCCGACACGCTTGCCGCCTTCTGCCCGCTGGCATCGTGGCCGTACCTCACGGGCGTAGCCGACTCGGCCGGCGCCGGGATTCCAGACCGCGTGCCAACTCGTGCGATCGAACCCCAGCTCTCCTCACTTCGTTAGACACCGGCGCGACCAGAAAAGTTTCCCGGCCGTTTGACATTCTCGCGCCATTCCGGGTTGCAGGCAATGGTACAGATGAGCCCGTACCGCCCAGGGAAGAGAGGCGGTGCCAAACCGTTACCGGGCCGTACCAAAGTACTATAACCAGGTTCCTACGCTGTCTGCGAAACTACGCCTAGAGTTCGCTGCACCGGCAGCGCGGGCCCAACCGCCTCAACGACCAATGCGAGTGGTCCCGGAGTGAACCAAAATCATGGCACCGCAGACGGTAGACTTCGAAGCTCCTCCCTTTGCACAGCCAGGCAGAGGGCGCGATCTAGCGCGTGCAAGCCCCGTCTGCATCGAAATACCCGTGACCGTTCAGGGCTCGCGCCAAAGCCCCAAGGGTGCGACCGAAGCCCCAGTTCCCCAACCGTTCGTCGAGGAAACGCGTACGGTGCTCGCGTTCGAACAGGGGGCGGTGCTGCGAATGTCCGAGACTACCGCCCCGGGCCAGATCCTCATCCTGAAGAATCTCCGCATGAACCGCGAGGCGGCTTGCCGCGTCGTCAATTACAAGGCTAGAGAGAATGTGAAGGGGTACGTCGAGGTCGAATTCCTCGAGCCCGCGCCTGGATTCTGGGGAATCGAATTCCCCGCCCCGCGTGCAGACCGCTCCACTTCCGCCGCGGAGCAACTGAACCCTGCTGCGCCGCGACTCTCGGCGCCGCCGGCCGCCCCGCAATCGCCCAAGTCCGCCGGAAAGTCGCAAAGTATTGGCGGCGTTCCACTGCTCCCGGACCTGCTCTCCCCGGAGTCCCAGACAAGCGTCGTGAGCTCGCGTGAGCCTTCTCGTTCATCGCTTCTTGGTTTCGAGCCGCGGAAGCCTCCTCCTGCAGCACCGCAGCCAGGAGTGGCCCCATCATCAGCAGTCGAAAGTGAGGCCCGGCCTGCCGTTCAGCAACGTCCGCGGGCGCAGGACCCTCTGTCCCTCACCGACTTGTTGGACACTCTCACGCCGCTCGGTGAACAGGTTCTGCTGGGAAAAGGTCTAGGTCAGGGAACCGTGCGCAGTTCTCTGCGAAAAACGCCGGTCCCGGGTGCAAGCTCGCCATTCCCTGGGCCCCCGGCTCCTGACAAGCCCGTCGAGAGAAAACCCCAAGACTTCTCGCTGCAGGTCTCGGCGGAATTGGTTCGGGCTGAAGAGAGTCAGGCGCAAACGGCACCGCATCCCTCACCGGAGTTTGAGCGCCCATCGCCATCCGCTGAGCCCATCTTCTCCTCCCTCCCGAGGCAACATTCAACGGCGGTTCTTGGCGGCCCGATATTCTCTGCGGGAGAACCCGAGCCAACGAGTGCGCCCTCGAGCGGGCGCAAGACGCTTTCGATTGCTGCGGCGATCGCACTGTTGGTCGCCGGCGCGAGCGGCCTCGGCTACTATCGCTTGCATTCTCGTCTCCGCGCGCCCGCCAATCCCATTGCGGCTACCGCAACGCCTCCTGCTCTACCAGCCTCCTCGCCGCATGACGTCACTGCCCCGGTGGATACGACGGACGCGAGTGCGTCACAACCCGAGCCCGGTGCCACGGATCTCGCTCCTGCGCCTGCTCCGGCGCCTGCTTCGGCGGTCACCCCCGGCGCGGGAACCGCCTCAACCACGCCTCACGGCGCTACAGTCCACGTTGCGCCCGCACCCTCGGCGACCGAGGCAAATTCTGCGCCGACGACTTCACCGGCTCCGGCCGCTGCTGAGCCTGCACCGCGCAGCCAACCGCGCGCGAATTTGAAGATGAGTGCGCCAAAGGTCACTTCCACATCGAGAGCGTCCAGCGAGGAGGCGCCAGACATCGCCGGCGACGTGCCGGGCACGAGTTCGAACGGACAGTCGAACGGCGTGGGCGGGATCGTGCAATCCAATTCGCAACCCGCCGCGCCACCGGCCCCGAGATCGGAGTACGTCCAGCCGGAGTTGATCAGCTCCGTGCCTCCGGTCTATCCCGATCTGGCGCGAAGCCAGAGTATTCGAGGCGATGTCGTGGTTGACCTGCTCGTGGACGAAACAGGAAATGTCGTCCAAGCGCAGGTGGTTTCAGGCCCGGCTCTGCTGCGAGAAGCCGCGGTGGAGGCACTCCGCAAGAACAAGTACAGGCCTGCGACACTCGACGGCAAAGCTACCAGCGCGCACGTCATGGTCACGATCCACTTCAATAAGTAGTCGTAGTGCGGTTGGGGAGTGCTCCGACTGGAAACGCTCGCGCGGCTCGCTGTTGACAAGGCTTTTGGTCGGTTTCGATAATTGGAGCGGGTGAGGCAAGCCTGCGTGCCCGGCCTGTCGGCAGGTAATAGGCAGGCGCAGAAGAGGTTCCGGAATGCTGTCGGATTCGTCCAGCGTCGAGCAAGCCGTTTCTCGAACGCTCCGCGACAATTTGGAGCGCCTGCAGCGCACCGCGAAAGAATTGGACGAAGCTGTGTCCGATCTCGTGTCGGCGTGCGCCAGCAGCCGCCCCACAAACGCGTTGTCTCCGATGATCCGCGCCCAAACGGCCGCGGCCTCCCTCGTTTCGGCCATGGAGATTCTGTCGCGCTTCGTGACCTCTTCGCTGCAACCAGGTCCGCGCACGGTCGGACAGGAAGCGCCCCGCACGGCGGAGCAGGAAAAGCCAGCCGCGATTCCTGTGCCGGCTCCCGCCCCAGTCGGAGAAGAATCGCAAGCCATTCAGGTGGCCGCGCCCGAACCAGTGGTAGAGTTAGAGGAGCGGCGGCCGCCGGAACCGATTGCAGTGCAGGAGACACCGCCGCCTGCCGAGGATTTGGTTGCGCCGAGCGCACCTCCCCCGATGGTGCAGCCAGAGCTGACGCGTACCGACGCAATGGCATCCGGCTTGCGAGAGAATCAGTGGACGCAACCGCCGGTGGTGGAGGCTGCTCCGCTTGAGCTCCCGGACGAGCCGCTTCCGCTGCCCGAATTCGCCGGTGAACTAGAGTCCGAGCCAATGCCGCCGGAGGCCGCGTCGTTCGACCTTACGCTGCTTCCGTTGGAAGAACAGGAGCTGCACCGCCGGGCCAATCGAGTAGCAAAAGTCTCGATGCAGGATATTAAACTGCTGAGGCCCGAAGACGTCGCGCTCGGTCGCGCGCACAAAGATCTTTGCTTACGACTGCGAGAAGATATTGAAAAGGCCTACAGGGAATACGACCGGCGGTTCCAATCCATCTTCGGTCAACCGGTGGATTACTTCTATGACTGGATGGTGGAAATCCTCGGTGGCGGAGACCCCACAGCGCTCGGGGAGTACCCCTTCCCGACCGCGATTGTGCGTCACTAGCAAGCTCTATCTCCAACTGATCGCTGTCTTCGGATTGACTACGGCAATTTCCATTTCCGCTTTCGCTTCGCAGAATCCTCCACCTGCCAAGCCCGTACGCCCTCAGACCCCATCGTCCCATCCTTCCCCGAAGCACACTGCGCCTCCCGCGCCGCAGCCGCCCGAACGACAACTTGCGGCGCTCGCCCGTGCGCTCCACGACAAGTCTTCGTCAGCGACGTACGCGAAGCTGTCGCAGTTCGCGCGCGCCCACGCCAAGGATCTCCTAGGCAAGCGCGCGGCTTTGGCTCTCGGCTGCTATGACTTGAACAGCGGCCACGCCCCCGAGGCGGAATCCTGGTTCGCGAAGGCCGAAGGCGATCCCATCCTCCGGGAGTACGTGACCTATTGGCGTTCCGAAGCGGACCGCGCCGCGGGCCAGCCCGCGAAAGCGCTCTCGCTGCTTCAGGGGCTGCTGAAAGACGATCCGGACATCGCCTTCTCCGATCAACTGATCGAATCGCTGGCGCAGGACGCCATGGCAGCCGGCCAGCCCCAGGCGGCAATCACGGCTCTGACCACGTACTCGAAGACCTCGAGCAAGCCGCTGTTGTTGCTGCTGCGCGCCCAAGCGGAAGAGCAGCTCGCGAAAGCGATTAAACAAAAGCCGCTCGATGCCGCACGCGACTACGCCGAGGTCTTTTACCGTTTCCCGCTGGACGAAGAGGCGGGGCCTGCGGGCGCGCGCCTCACGCAACTTCAGTTCGCTCTCGGCGACCAGTTTCCGACGCCGCCACTTGCCACGCAACTCGCGCGCGCCGAGGCTCTCTATTTGGCCAATCACTGGCGCGAGGCGCGCGACGCCTACCAGAGCCTTATCCCCAAGCTCACGGGCCAGCCGCTTGAACTCGGCCGGTTGCGCGTCGCGCAGTGCATTGTGCAGATCAGCTCGAAGGCTGAAGTCCTCGCATCCTTGACCCTCACCGATCCCGATCTGGACGCCGAGCGCCTCTATTCGATTTCGCAGTTGCGCCGCTCCGAGAAGATCGAAAGTGAAATGATCGCCCTGACCGAGCAACTCTCCCTGCAGCATCCCGAGAGTCCGTGGACGGAACAGGCGCTCTTCGCGGCCGGCAATTATTACTGGGTGAATCTCGATCGCGGTCGCGCCGTTTCTTACTATCAACGCGTACTCGAGGCCTTCCCCGCCTCGAAAGACGCTCTCGTCGCGAGCTGGCGCGTAGCCTGGGCCGCGTACTTGGAGCGCAAGCCCGAAGCCGCAAAGCTGCTCGGAGACTTCGCGCAGCGATTCCCTTCCTCCACCTATCTGCCTGACGCGCTCTACTGGCTCGGCCGCTCCGAGGAGCGCGCTGGGAACCAGCCGCTGGCGCGGAGCCTCTACCTCGCAGACGCCGGCCGCTTCCCGCAAACCTATTTCGGCCGCCTCGCCGCTGCGCGGACGCGGCCCGCTCCCGACGGCATTGACGACGCGCCTGTCGATCCTCCGGCGTGGCTCAGCCAGATCCCATCGGGGCCCGCGCTCGTGGTGATCGATGCCCCGCTTCCTCCCGAAGCCGGGCCTCGCATCGAGCGAGCGCAAGCGCTGGAATCCATCGCCTTCGACGCTTCCGCAGAAGATGAATACCGCGCGGGCTACAACGCCACGCACGCGCCAGTGCTCTTACTTGATGAAGCCAATGCAGCGATCGCCGCCGGCCACTATGCGGCGGCGATGCTGGTGGGACGCCAACTGCTTCAGGGAGCGGAAATGCGCCAACTGGAGGATGCGCCGATCGAAGCCTGGCGCACGGCCTATCCGCTTCCGTTTGAAGACGGCATTCAACGGTACGCCGCGCAAAATCATTTGGACCCCATGCTCGTCGCCGGACAGGTTCGCCAGGAATCGGCGTTCGACCCGGAAGCGGTCTCGCGCGCTGGCGCCGTCGGTTTGATGCAAATTGAGCCCAAGACGGCACGCAAGGTCGCGCGGAGCCTTCGCATCGGCTACTCGCGCGCGCGGCTGCGCGATCCGGAGTACAATTTGCGGCTCGGCACGTTCTACCTGGCGGGCCTGATCGCGGCCTACGGCACTCCGGAAGCGGCGCTTGCCGCCTACGACGCCGGTGAAGACCGCGTAACGATGTGGACCGCGGGGCAGACGTATCAGGAGACGGCCGAGTTCGTCGAATCGATTCCGTTCACCGAAACGCGGGAGTACGTGCAGGTCGTGCTGCGCAACGCCGAGCTTTATCGAAAAATCTATTCGTCGGCGCAGGCCCCGGAATCAGCGCAGGGGGAAACCAAGTGACCGCTCCTAAAGCCCGGCGGACGGCAGCCTCTGAAGTCCACGCCGCCCCGCGCCGCATGCTCTCGGCCAAAGCCGAGCGCTTCACCGAATCCGTCATCCGCGAGATGACGCGCCTCGCCATGAAGCACAACGCCGTGAATCTCTCGCAGGGATTCCCCGATTTCGCGGCGCCGGAGGAAATCAAGGAGGCGGCGCGCAAGGCCATCTCGGACGATATCAATCAGTACGCGATCACGTGGGGCGCGAAATCGCTGCGCGACGCTATCGCGCGAAAATTCGAGCGCACACAGGGCGTGCGCGTCGATCCCGAGCGCGAAATCACGGTCTGCTGCGGCTCGACCGAAGCGATGATGGCCGCGATGATGGCCATCATCAATCCGGGCGATGAGGTCATCATCTTCGAGCCGTTCTACGAAAACTACGGGCCCGATACGATTCTTTCCGGTGCTGCGCCGCGCTTCGTGCGACTGCGCGCGCCCGATTGGAGCTTCGACCGCAAGGAACTGGCCGCGGCGTTTGGCCCGCGCACCAAAGCCATCATTCTGAACACGCCGAACAATCCCACCGGTAAAGTCTTTTCGCGCGAGGAGCTGGAATTCATCCGCGACCTTTGCGCGAAGTGGAACGCCTTCGCGATCTCCGACGAGATCTACGAGCACATCCTCTACGACGGCGCCGAACATATCTCGCTCGCCGCGCTCGACGGCATGCGCGAACGCTCCATCACCATCAACGCGCTGTCGAAAACTTACAGCGTCACCGGCTGGCGCGTCGGATGGGTCATCGCCTCGCCGGAGGCCTCCGTGCCGATTCGCAAAGTGCACGATTTTCTGACCGTCGGCGCCGCCGCGCCGCTGCAGGAGGCGGGCGCACTTGCGCTCGATCTGCCGGACTCTTACTACAAGCGCCTCGCCGCCGAATATCTCATCCGGCGCAATCGTCTGCTGAAAATCCTCACCCAGGTGGGCTTCGGTTGTTTCAAGCCCGTCGGCGCTTACTACATCATGACGGACATTTCACGCTTCGGCTTCCCCGACGACACAACATTCGCGCGGCACATGGTCGAAAAGATCGGCGTCGCCATCGTTCCCGGCTCGAGTTTCTACAACGATCCCGCCGATGGCGCGCAGCAGGTCCGCTTCACTTTCTGCAAACGCGACGCCACGCTCGACGCCGCCGCCGAGCGCCTCGCCCGCCTGCGGACCTAAACGTGCGCGCTCTTAAATCACACAATAGTGTCTCTGGAGTCCGCAGCCGGGGTTAAAATCAACTCGCAAATTCAAAGTCAAGCTACAGCGGTAAATTTCTATTACAACGGATGGCCAAGGAAGAACCATGTGGTCATTTCGGAAGACTCAGAGGGCTCCTTGGGAGGATGAGGCTGTGATTCTCACTGACGAAGAGGCCGACGAGTGCCAGCGCTTCATGAACTCAGTCACGGAAATTGACTCTGGGTCCTATTTCGTCCGCCCGGATCTGGCCGATACGATGCGCAGGCTGTTCACACTCATCTGTCTAATGGGCAGGGCGGATCGCTTCATGATTCTGGCTGGATTTCTGCCCTTGACAATGGGCGTCGGCAGCGGAGATCCAAGCAGGCCCGATTACGAGGAGAACGTCGCAAGGGCGATTGAAACCGCCGCCAAGGCTTGCGCGATCTATCCCCTTTCGATAAGTCTCTACGACTTTGCGTGCATTCTCAGAGGTGTCGGATATTACGAAGAGGCGAAGGTGACATTTGCCGAATTTGTGCGACGATATGACGCGGCTCCGATCAAACCGCACGAGCGCTCTTTTTTCGAGGGACGTGACGTTTGCCGCGCTCTTCGCGATGCCACGAACGAAATCTCGATGGACTTACCAGAAGACACAGACTTCGACATCCCATTCTAGTTGTGGGCGATGGTAGGGACCGCGTGGTTTCAGGGGACGCTGCCATGCCGCACCATCGACGCTACTACCGGCCACAGGATAGCCGACGAACGAGCCAATCCAGGGCAGGCAAGAAGCGGTGCCAATCTAAGGACAGGAGCAGCGCCGCAAGCCCCATGAGAAAGCTGATCAGGGCTATCCGAGACGCAACACGATAACCCATTTCACTGGCATCCCAGGCCCAGAGCCATGTGCCGCCGGGCCAGACTTTCTTGAACTCAAATAGGTAAAGTTGATCCAGTTTAAGATCTAGCTTGTCCCTGCCTCGCGTGTAGTCGTCCATTCTTATCTCCTGGGCTGTACTCGACTGAAAGCCACGCAGGACGGCGCGGCATTTGCGGCCATTTGCTCGGACGAGGCACACCTGCCCTTCCTTAATCCTTCTCCCTCGCTTGTCGGTTCTGTGTTCTTCGTTAACCCTTATTATGTCCCTGTACACTTCGGTGCCGGAGAGCTGATGAACCTTCAGCGTTGGCATTTGTCCCTCCTTGTGCGATCTATATTATCTGGTTATTGGCAAAGTCAAAGCGGTGACCCGCCCCAAGGAACACGCACCACAAAGCAGTCTCGACGCCCCATTCTAACGTCACGGATTTCACCCTGGACAGAACGCACCCAGCCGTTGGTAGCCGCCTATGTTAGAATCCGCGGCGCAACTCGGAGACGAACGCATGCCCCTCGAATTCGATCTGATCCCGCCGGCCACCCTCCTGGAATCCAACGGCAACGGCTCTGCCGTCGATATTCGCGCGAGCGACACCCGGACGTTCTATTGCGTCATGCTGATTACAGATCAAATCGAGCAGGAATCCGTGGACGTCTCCATCTGGGGCTCAGCCGATGGCGAGAATTGGGGAACACAACCATTTCTCAGGTTGCCGCAGCGGTTCTATCGCGGAGAGACCCGGGCCATCCTCGACTTGGCCGCCTCACCGGAGGTGAATTACATCCGCGCGTCCTGGGAGCTAAACCGCTGGGGACGCGTCGCTCCGGCGCCGATGTTCGTCCTCGAGCTTCACTTGTCCGAAATTCCCGCTATGCCTAACCGTCCGAATCCGGTCACTATGTCCGCTTCCGATAGATAGTTGCCGCCCGATTGTCCGTTTACTGGATTTCCTTCCGAAAATGGAGATGGGGTAGAAGACAGACGGTCGGTTGCCCTGTGGTGGTTGTCTTCTACCCCAGCGAGTGGTCTGCACTTATAGACGCAGTTACCCCCGGAAATGTTTCCGGCCGCGCGCAATATTCTTGAAAAAAGTTTATCGGGGATCTCAAATCTTGAAATTCAACTCACCCGGCCCCGCGTGTCCGTTTTTTCACCGAATTGTAATCTTCATTTAACAGTTCATTTTGGCCGCGTCAAAATTTCCGAAGCGCGGTCTCGGAAGGAATTTTGTTCGAGTTGCAGTCCAAATTGGCCGGAAGGTTTATGCGGACTGCCCGAATTCGCTGTCTCTCATAAGGTGCCGCTCAGTCCGCCTCAGCCACTCTCTGTGCGCCACCGTTCTGAACGCCATCAGCGAAATGAGAAGTGCATATCCAGGTCGAGTGTTCCGCTAACGGCGAACATGCCTTTGGAGCCCCAACTCGCTCCGCCCTTCCTGGACCAAATAGAATTTGTCGGCCGCAACGCCGCGAAAGGCTTGCTTCTGTCCACTGGGCCAACTGATTTCGACAAGATCCACTCGGGTAGCCTTGCCCAGCCCGAAATTGGTCCGCAGGTCGCTCTGCGAAAGGTAGCTGCCGCCTGCGGCGACTTCCCGGATTTGCGACAGGCCCCCAGCGAGCACTCGGACTCTTGCGCCGATGGCGTCGCGGTTGCTCTTGGTCCCCACTAATCGAAAGTTCACAAAGTGATTTCCGTTGCCGCCGCTGTTATGCAGGAGCAATGGCGGGTCTCCGTTGTTGCCGACCACGACATCCACGAAGCCGTCGTTATCGAAGTCGGCGAAGGCCACGCCTCTTCCGACGTACGGCGTCTTGAAGCCATCTCCGGCCACTGCGGTGGTTTCTACAAACTTGCCATTGCCCTGGTTGTGGAAGAGCGTGTTGATTTGTTTGAAGTGAACGGTGGGAGAGACCCGCTCGGCCTCTGGATAGACGTGCCCGTTGGCTATAAACAGGTCAAGCCAGCCGTCATTGTCATAGTCGAAAAAGCCGCCCCCGAAACTGAGAACGGCGGCTGTGGGTACTGTGATTCCCGCCCTGTCGCTAACTTCGTCGAAGAACCCCGTACGCTCATTGTGCCAAAGGTGGTCGGAACTGCCCTGAAAGTCCGAAATATAAAGATCGAGCCACCCGTCGTTATCGTAGTCTCCAAGCGAAATGCACATCGCGGCCATCGCTATGCCGCGTTGGGTTATGCCCATACCGCTCTCGATGCCCCTCTCGGTGAATCGGCCGTTCCGTCCATTGTGGAAGAGAAAAGCTTGCAGTCCATCATTGGCGACCAGCAGATCCGGCCAGCCCTCATTGTTCCAATCCCCGGCTTGCACGGCGAGGTTCTTGCCATTCGGCTGGTAAATCCCGGACTCTTTCGAGACATCGGTAAACGTTCCGTCTCCATTGTTGTGGTACAGCATGTTCGCGCTTCCCTTGTACGCGTTGGGGGGACAACTCGTCTGAATTCCGAAGAATTCACAATAGCGGGGAGCGTCCGGTTCCAATGTGACATATCCGCCGACGTAAAGGTCGAGCAACCCATCCCTATCGTAGTCAAAGAACGTGGCCCCGCTATGGAAAAGAGTGCCGTATTGGAGGCCTGCCACTCCTGCCTTGTCGGTAACATCGGTAAAAGTCCCGTCCCCGTTGTTATGGTAGAGAACGTTGCGGCCATACTGGGTCACAAAGAGGTCCGGGAATCCATCGTTGTCGTAGTCTCCCCACACGCTGCCAAGACCGTAGCCCGTTCCGGGTACCCCGGCCTTTTCCGTAACGTCGCTAAATGTCCCATCCCCGTTGTTGTGGTAAAGCGCGTTGCTTGCGGCAATGCCACGGTCGTAGAGGTCCCGGCCATTGACGAAATAGATGTCCTGGAAGCCGTCTCCGTCGAAGTCGGCTACGCTGACGCCCGGAGCGAAGATCTCGCGGTTGATCGGGGTACCATCGTTTCCTCGGTAGTGGATGAACTTGATTCCGGCCGCCTCTGTAACATTTGTGAATTGGATTGCGGTATGAGGCGGAGTTTCCGATTGCGTTCGGGCTGCCGCCTGCGGCAGAAAGAACCACGGAAGACCCCAACGAGAAAAGATAGCGGCGCCCAACACACGTGAGCCCATCTGCATCATCGCCCTTCGCGAGGGTCGGCTGCGTTCTTCCATGCTGCCCCTACCAAAAGCTTAGTTCCGATTCAATTGGTTGTATTTGTCCGCCCCGTACAATAATGTGCAGCTGTTACGCTTGAAAAGATCTTCTCACAGGTCTATTCGATCTGGCAACGTCTCAGGATTCGAGTGGCGCTCCAATCCGAGGTCCGCACCGTCCTGAATCAGCCGATGCCCATGTTCCGGCGTCACCGGAACATGGGATTTTTCTCTCCTTCGGCTCATGCGCGGCTCTATTCGCTTCAGCCATGGTCTGTGCGCCACCGTACTAGTTGCCTTGAGTCTTCGTGCTCTCTGTGCCTCCCCGTGTTCTCTGCGTTAAGTCCCCTCCGCCCGTTTCCCGTTCCGCCTCTTCGAACACCGTTATTCGAATTACTTTACATTAATATATCTCTTTTTATATTACCTCTCTGCTTTGGTACTCTCCGGCGTTTCGACGCCACTCAACTCGAACTCACCTGCCGCACCATCCTGCGCCACTGGCCACTCGTCACTCACCACAGCATTTTCTGCTGCCGTAACTCCTGTATCTTCGCACTCATGCGCGCTGTTTTGCTGGAAGTCCTTTCTTTTCACGCTCTTACCTTTTGGCCTTAGTATTTTTCGCGACCGAAGCCAAAAACCGCTATCCGAGGTCGGATTTCTGCAGGTACGTAGGGATGGTGACTTTCCAGTTCATCCTGGATTCGATCAGCGTCTTCAGCGCCGCTGAGGCCTGCGGTTCGCCGTGCGTCATGTACGTCATCTTCGGCGGAGCGGGCATGCCGGAGAGCCAGCGCATCAGTTCGCCCCGGTCGGCGTGCGCGGAGAATTGCCCGAGATTTTTCACTTCGGCCCGCACGGGAACATCCTGGCCGTGGATGCGCAGCGTCTTCGCGCCCTCTTCGAGCGCGCGGCCGCGCGTCCCTTCGGCCTGGAAGCCTGCGAGCAGGACGGCGTTGCGGGGATCGGGCAGCCGCTGCGCGAGATGGTGCAGCACGCGCCCTCCAGTGGCCATGCCGCTCGCCGAGATAATGATGGCGGGCGTCTTCACATCGTTGATCTGCTTGGATTGGTCCACCGTCCGCATAATATGCAGCGTGTGCGCGTCGAGCGGATTGCCGTGCGCCTCGTCCTGGACGAATTGCAAATCGTGGTCTTCCTTGTGGCGAAGATAGAGCTCGGTCGCGCTGATTCCCATTGGGCTACCCACATAAACGGGCAGCTTGGGAATGCGGTTTGCATCCTCAAGCTGGCGGCCGATATACATCAGCGTCTGCGTGCGCCCGATGGCGAACGCCGGCACCACGATCACGCCGCCGCGCTTGGCGACGCGATTGATG
>DASPOJ010000125.1:0-3345 GCA_035626055.1 Candidatus Methylomirabilota bacterium
GAGTTCAACTCTTACTAAGCTGGCTTTGCTGCTGACATTGCTTTTCTGTCCGTCTTTGTCTTTTGCTCAAACTCAATTGGTTCACGCGACCATTGATGCTTCGAAGACCGGAGCCCCAATCTCGAAATACTTGTACGGGCAATTTCTGGAGCACGGCGGAAACCTCGTCAACGAAGGTGTATGGGCAGAAATGCTGGGAGACCGCAAGTTCTACAATCCGGTGACCTCGAAGCCGCCTGCGGAGCCCCCTGCCATGCCGGGCCGGCCGCCACGCCCGCCCCAGCGCCATTGGACGCCGGTCGGCGGCGACGAAGTGGTGATGATGGACACGAAAAATCCGTACACCGGCGATCATACGCCGCTGATCAAGCTTAGCCCGACCGAAGCGCATGGAGTCCAGCAAACCGGTCTTGCCGTGCGCAAAGGGAAAGCCTACACGGGCCGCATCGTGCTGGCCGGCAGCCCCGGCGCCGTAGTGAAAGTGACTCTGGCGTGGGGCAGCGGAGCCAGTGATCGTCAGACGCTGACCATTCGCCCCATCGGCGCCGCGTACCGGAAGTTCTTACTTCACTTCCAGGCCCAAGGTGACAGCGACAATGCCCAGCTCGAAATCACGGGAACCGGTACGGGCTCGTTTCACATCGGCGCGGTCTCGTTGATGCCGGCGGACAACATCGAGGGCTTCCGCGCGGAAGTGATTGCCGCGCTGAAGCAACTTCATTCCGGCGTCTATCGATTCCCCGGAGGCAACTTCGTTTCTGCGTACGAATGGCGCTATGGCGTCGGCGATAGAGACAAGCGACCGCCCATCTACGATCCGGTCTGGCATGCCGTTCAGCCCAACGATGTAGGCACAGATGAGTTCCTGACGCTTTGCCGTCTGCTCGGCGTGGATCCTTACATTACCGTGAATGCCGGTTTTGGCGACGCGTGGTCCGCGAGAGAACTGGTGGAATATACCAACGGCGCGATTACCACCCCGATGGGAAAATGGCGCGCCGCCAACGGCCATCCAAAGCCTTATAACGTCAAGTTTTGGGGGATCGGCAATGAGCCCTGGGGTGATTACCAAATGGGGGCCATGTCGCTTGACCAATTCGAGCTGAAGCACAACCTCTTCGCAAAGGCCATGCGGCAGGTGGATCCATCGATCAAGCTGATTGCCGGCGGAGCCATGCCCGATGTCATGGCCGGTGCCAACCAGGCAAGACGTATCAACGGCCAGATTGTCCCGGATTATCTTTCTGCGGCAGACTGGAGCGGAAACCTTCTTCTCCATTGTCTGGACAACATCGACATGCTCAGCGAGCACTACTATTCGTCGAGCAACATGCGCCTCGATCCAACAACCGGTAAGAAGGTCCCCACCGGCCCCCAGTCGCTCATTGAATGGGAGCGTGCGCCCGCCACCCAAGTCCGTGTGAAGTACGAGCACTACCAGCAGTACCTGAAGCTCATTCCCGGACTCAAGGCGAAGCCCGTGCCGATCGCCATTGATGAATGGGCGTACATGGGTGGAGGAATGAACTCCTACAAGGTGGTCCCGGCCTATGCCTGGGCCTTCCACGAAATGTTCAGGCATTCGGATCTTTATCAACTCGGCGCCTTCACCTTCGCCACGGCCATGATGAGTGAGTCCAGGACGGAGGCCGTTTTGAATCCGACCGGTCTCTTGTTCAAGATGTACCGCGATCACTTCGGCACCATCCCAGTCGAGGTCTCCGGCGACTCGCCGCAGCCCAAGCCGATTTACCCGGCCGGCGGCGACCAGCCCGCGGTCAATCCGGGCAGCGACACCTATCCGTTGGATGTCAGCGCGGCGCTCAGCGAGGATCGCAGGACGCTCACCTTCGCCGTGCTGAATCCGTCGGATGCCGAGCAAAGCCTGAAGCTCTCGATCGTCGGAGTGAAGCTCGCAAGCAAAGGACACCTCTGGCAGATGGCCCCGAAGTCTGTAGACGCCACCATCACGCTCGGACAAAAACCGGGAGTTGCGGTGGAGGAAAAGGCGCTCGATAGTGTGCCCGAAACGATTGTCGTTCCACCGTTCAGCGTCAACATCTATTCGTATCCGGTAGAGTAGCTTGTCATGCCTCAGCACGCATGCGTGCTCAGGGAAGATTTGTGCAGGCGACCAAGAAGAAGCAGGTAGTGCGATGGACAGAGGGCCGACAATGTCGGCCCTGTGTCACCGCGTGAAAGCAAACAGTTTCCGAATGAGGACAAATAGCCATGAAAACTAAGAAGTTGTGGTGGGCATTAGTGTTGGGGGTCGCGGTTTCACTGAGTCCCGCGCTCTCGGCGCAGGTTCAGACGGCCGCGCCACCGGTGGTTCCGGGCGCGAGGCCGGTTACGGTGGAGCACATCAAGGTCCACGGCCAATCTCTGGAAGGCAATCTGGAAGGAGATGCCGTCGATCGTGAGGTGATCGTTTTCCTGCCGCCCAGCTACGCGAAGGACAAGCATCGCCGCTACCCGGTCCTCTACGCGCTGCATGGCTATTCGATCGGCGCAGAGCAATGGACGCAAGAAATTCATGTGCCGCAGACCATTGAGGGCGCGTTCGCCGAGGGCGCGAATGAGATGATCGTGGTGCTGCCAGATTCCAAGACGGTGCACAACGGGTCGATGTATTCGAGTTCGGTGACTACTGGGGATTTCGAGAGGTTCATTTCCCATGATTTGGTTGCGTACATCGACGCGCATTACCGGACGATCCCGGATCGCATGAGCCGCGGCCTCGTGGGCCATTCGATGGGTGGCTACGGCGCAGCCCGCATCGGCATGAAACATCCCGATGTCTTCGGCAGCCTGTACATCATGAGCCCATGCTGCCTGTCCGCCCGACCTGCCGGACCCGCGAATCCGGACCTCGAGAAGACTCTAGAAGCCGTGAAGACGCCAGCGGATTCCGATAAGCTGCCGTTCTTCGTTCGCGCGCAGCTTGCCACCGCGGCGGCCTGGTCTCCCGATCCGAAGAATCCGCCGCTTTACCTCGATCTGCCGACGAAGAATGGTGTTGCCCAGCCGGACGTTCTGGCGAAATGGGCGGCAAACGCGCCGCTGGCGTTCGTGGACCAATACATAGGAAATCTCAAGCAGTATCGCGCCATCGCCATGGACGTCGGTGACCAGGACGGCACGCGCGTCGATGAGGGCGCGCTACACGACGTTCTCGACAAGTATGGAATACCGAACAGTTTCGAAATTTACCCGGGCACGCACACCAGCGCCGTCGCTGACCGTTTTCAGAACCATGTGATGAAGTTCTTCAGCCAGAACCTGTGTTTTAAGGAAGGCTGCCGGTAGCCCGGGCTCCTCGGGATTGGGGCGAAGTTATTAGAA
>DASPOJ010000126.1:0-4839 GCA_035626055.1 Candidatus Methylomirabilota bacterium
ACCGACGGCAAGGTCGGCGGCTACGTCCGCTACGTCGCCGACGGCCCGCGCTTCGGATGGCACGACGAACCAAACATCGAGCCGGTGGAAATCGCGCTCGGCCCGGAATACTACGTCTGCCCGCAATGCGGCGTGGAAACCCCGGCGCCGGCCGAAAGCTCAGCATCGCCCGATCTTGATTCCAATCAGGACCGTGTCATTCCGAGTCCGCAGAAGCGGACGAGGAATCTCTCCGCTAAGCCGAAAGGGCGGGGAGCTGACAAGAAAGCCGGAGAGCGCGGTGCAGCTGTGTCGCCCCGCGTCTGCCCCAACTGCAACGCGCCGCTCACGCCGGACGATCTGCGTCCCGCCGAACGCGTGACGGTGCCGCGCGTGACGGGCGTGCGCCGCGTGCCCAACGGCCAGGAAGTGATCTCCATCATCGGCGGCCTCGAGCTGAACACGCCCGTTTGGGCCAACGAGATGCACGAATTCCCCTACCTGCAATGGCAGATGGAAGTGCATCGCGCGAAGCTGAAGGCCGCGTATCCGCACGCCGCGGACAAAATCGAAATCGGCGGCCCTATCGAGGCCGACGACGTGTACGCGCGCGCCTCGCGCGTCTCGATCTCGCAAGGCATGCCCACGACGCACCCCGGCGATGCGCTCATGAATCTCATCACGTTTTCGCGTTCGTGGATTCGCCCGTGGGCGTTTCATTCAATCGAAGAAAAGTCCGTGCGCGAAGCGCTGCTCGCGCTCTTCCCCGAGGGCTGCTACGCCGCGTTCGCCGGCGAGACCTATTGCGAATCGCGCAATGAAACGATGGACGATCACTGGCGCGTCCTACACGCGCTGCCGGGCGACGGCCAGAATCGCCCCGCCGTGGGCAGCTCGCTCGTCGAAATTCAGGAGCGCTACAACACGCTCTCGAACATTCAGGCCGAAACCTACGAATACGGCATCCCGCCAATCTACGCCGATCCGCAGGTCCTCGATTTCGACGCGCTGCAGCAGCAGACCGCCGAGCCCGCCGCGCACTATCCCGCGCGCGCCCGCCCCGGGCAACCGCTCGCCGCGAGCTTCTTCCAACCCGCGCCCGCGCAGGTCCCGCCGGACATGCAACGCCATCAAGCCGAATTGATGGGGCCAATCTCGCAATTTCTCACGGGACTTTTCCCCGCTGTCTTCGGCGGCGAAATGGAATCGCAGAAGACGGCCACGGGCTACGCCATGGCGCGCGATCAGGCGCTCGGCCGTTTAGGTTTAGTGTGGCGCAGATTGAAACAGTTTTACGCCGACGTGATGCTGCTCGGCGTGGATTGTTTCAGGAAAAATCGGCCGGACGACGTGGAGATTCCGCTGCTCGGCGAAGACGGCGTGTTCCGTTCGCGCTGGATTCGCCTCGCCGATTTGAAGGGAAATATTTTTGCGCATCCGGAAAGCGACGAGAGTTTCCCGCGCCTGAAATCGCAACAGCGCGCGGTGTTGCAGCAATTGATGGGCATTCCCGATCCGCTCATCCAGCGCGCGCTCACGGATCCCGCGAATATCGGTTATGTGAAGAGCGTGCTTGGCCTAAGCGAATTGGTCGTTCCAGGCGAAGATTCGCGCACGAAGCAGATGCGCGAGATTCAGCAATTGTTATCTAGCGCGCCAATCGTAATTCCGATCGTCAGGCAGAGCGGCAAGGAAGCAGGGAAGCAAGGAGCGCGGGCGTCCGATGGCGTAAATGCGGCGCCGGATGTTTCTGCCGGAGGGGCGGTTGGTCCCGAGCAAAGTCGAAGCGGGCTTGACTCCTCCCGCTCTGACGCGGATGAGAACGGTGTCACTCCGAGGAACGCTGGCGAAGCCGAGGCGACGGCTGCCCGCCGTAGCTCAGGCGACGGCGGGAGGAATCCCTCTGGTGCCGAAGCAAGCGAGCTGACCGAGAACGTCTCGCGCGGCGAGCTAATCCTCCCCAGCGTCCCCGTGGACGATCTTCTGGATGATCACGCGACGGAACTGGGAGAAATACGTCGCTGGTCCTCGACCGAAACTGGCCAGGCCGCGCGGCTGGAGAATCCGCTCGGCTTCGCCAACGTTCGCGCGCACGCCGCCGCGCACCAGCGCGCGCTAGCGGCCCTGCAAGCCCTAACCTCAGCGCAAGCAATCGCCGTAAAGCCGCCCGCTCGCCGAACCTCTTGAGAGGCCGCGATTCGACCCCTCCGTTGGTCACTCGGTACGAAGGCGTTGAGAATCGGTACACATAGTGGCTATAATGGTTTTCTAAGTGCTGTGCGTACGGTATCGGTAGGCAGACTTTGAGTCCAAAACTTGCTAAGCAGTCCGGTTTCATCGGTTCCGGCCCGGTCACGTATAGACTACTTGGGCAGCCGAATGCGCCCTCGGCCATACAGCTCAAGGTTGACTACAGCGCTGCGCCAGAGCCGCAAAATTTCTATTTTTCGGACTACTTCCGAGTCGTTGACCTCGACCCGGAAATTCTATTCGTTTTTGGCAAGCGAGAGCGCCCTGAGGGAGAAAGACTGAGGAACCAGCTGGAGATATATTTCCCGGCTCAGCAACTAGTAGGTCAGCTGTGGAAATCGATTCCGGTATTCTACAAGAAGCTCAGAGAGTTTGCCGAGCAGAAGGGCCTTTCGCCTGTGCGGGCAGGATCTGCGGATTCTGTGCCCGAAAAGGCGCAGGTACTTAGATCGAATAACGCCTACATGGCCCAGCTCGGCACCGAAGCACTAATTGATTTCTTCGACATTTCGCTGACTAATCTACTGGTCGCAACGAGGGCACAGCGACCGATTCGGATCGAAGCTTTGGTACGCGTCAGTATGTCCGTGAATCTCTTGTGGGGATTCCTGTCCGAGTGCGAGCCGATCGCGGAGAGAATGAAAGCAAAATATGACGTGGCAGGAGAACTGTATGAAGAAGCTGTGGAATCTAACTGACTTCTCGGAACTGGAGGAACAGGTTCTTGTTCCCGGACCCGCGGTCCCGTCGCAGAAAAAGCTTCGGCGATCCGGTGCATGGACCGGCCTGATTTCGCTTGGCGTGGGTGCCGCGATTCTCATGGCACCAGTGTGGCACGCGCCAGTCAACGTGCCCACGCAACGCGTCGTTAACGTCCGTCTAGAGGATTCGGTCACAAGCTACGGTCCGCTGCAGGAAGCCCCGCTGGCCCACTTCTTTGGGGATCGTCTCTCAGCAGATTTCACTGCGGAAAACGAGGGCGTTCTGTTGCAACGCTTGGCTGAGTTTGGTGGGGCAGCGTGCGATAAAACTGCGCAAATAGAGCAAATTGCTGAGACGCTCTTTTACAATCAGCACGAGAACGTCTCCAATCCTGGACACGCCGTGTCCCGAGCAGAGATAGTGGCACTAGTCAAAACGAAGAAGCTCACATAAGCGACTTGCATGTCGACCGGATGCCCGGCTTGGGTAACTGAGGACGCCGACCAGATCCGGTTGATCGTCAGTGGCCTGCTTGAAGTCCAAGTAAGGATCGCGAAGCAAGCAGATAAACGTATCCTCAGCCACGGCGATATAAGGGAGTGGCACCGGACTGTGTTCGCCCGCGTTGTGCCTAAGTCCTACTATGCTGGGAACTACCGAGGCGACGATCCGCTTCGGCCCTGCCTTCGCGAGGATGTCGCGATTGCCGGACTGCCCGGTGCGCCCTTTGATCGAGTTTTGGACGAGATGCGGGCATTTTCACACGATATGCATGACCGCATAGTTCAGACCGACGGGTACGTCGCCGAGATGCCGACTCCCGCCGACAGAGCGAGAAGCGTCGTCATGCTCGCCGCCTACTTGGCCGGAAAATTCATTCGGATTCATCCGTTTCTCAACGGAAATGGTCGGATGTCTCGCATGATTGTCAACTATGTGTGCCGACGATACGGCTACCGGCCGTTGTACCCGGTTCCGCATAATCGTCCCGGCGCGGACTATGAACCGGCCAGCGCCGCCTGCATGCGCGGCGACTTCAGCCCAATGTATCGCTATCTGCTCGAGGTTCTTGCGTCCCGCTAGCGCGAGCAGGAACGGTTGGGTCTTAGGCGTCAAATCAGCGTCTCCCATTTCTGCGCGCGCTCTTACGGCTTCAGGCGGGTTCAGCCAAGTTAAAGGATTTGCCTTTTTTCTTTGACCTGCCTCGCCGCAGTTGAAGAAAACCTTAACAGGTCAGATATCCCGAAAATTCCGTTCCTAGGAGTGCGCATGTGCCAAGCAGCCGGCACAATGTCCACAACGTGACTCAGCGACGAAGCAGTCCTGGCACTCGGACCTGAAACCACCGTTTCGCCCAGTAGCGCCGACATTTCTGTCGGCGTCGCAGCCGCCACCGCTGCCGCAATTGCCGCCGCCGCGACGAAACCGGTCGCGCGCGGCGCACAGTAATCGTCGCGCGCTAGCATAGTTATTCCTGACTGTGCGCCCTTTCCAGTCGCGCCTGTTAAAGGATTCGGCCCCTTTTCGTTAATAAGGCCCAGCGGTATTGAAGAAAACCTCAGTTCTGCTAAGTGCCTGTATTTAAGCCAGATAGCTGCCAGTTCGAGGGAAGAGCCCCCTCCGACGCTGAGCGGTCTCCCTTAGTCTCCAAACCAGCCACTACGCGGCAGAAAGGAGAAAACCAAAGATGACGCCCCCGACGAACACATTCACCGTCACATTCGCGGACGCGCATTCGCACCAAGTCGTACAAAGCGCGAATCCGGCGAACTCCAAGATCGACGCCTTGCTGAACGTCCTGCAAGCTGCTGAGAACGAGCCTTCCGCCTACGCAGCCCTCGTTACCACAGACACTTGGACGGTAACCGTCACGCAGCCCTAGTTATCCCCGGTTAGGACAGGTCTGCG
>DASPOJ010000127.1:0-14696 GCA_035626055.1 Candidatus Methylomirabilota bacterium
CAATGTGGACTGGAACCAGTCTCTGCCGGAGGTAAGGCGCTTCGTCGAACTACACGGCTTGCAAAGAATCCCCGTGGATGAATACGGATTCACCAACCTCACCGACACCGTGCCGCATGCGCAACTCTGGAACTGCCAAAGGCCCGCGGCGGAAGACGCCGGACAGTGGGTTGCGGTCTCGGCCGACATGATTCTAGACGTCCACAACTGCGGGTGGCTGTTGCCGTATCCCCATGAATCGCTTGCGGGCGGCAGCATGTACGCCTTTCACCTTCCCGACTCCATCCCGCCCGCAGGGGAGCCCGGCGGCCCGCCGCTGCCCGTGGATACGCGGGAATTCTTTGGTTATCCTCAGGACGTTCGCCTCGTCTTCGTGAGCGTCCTCAACAATCCCGAAAAGATTCCCGAAACTATAGCCAATTGGCAGACCCAATATCAGGCCAGTCGGCAGAAGCCCAAGAAATAGAGATCGCAATTCTCTTGCGGGCAAACTTGCCGCGGAATCACAAGGTGCGCGAGGCAACGGCTGGTTTCATGAGGAGTTTTTCACGGGCCGCCGTTCGCGTGCGGTCCGCGAATGTTACACTTCTCGCATGAGTTCGGACGAAATCGCCCGTCACGGGGAATTGAGCTACGGCGTAAGCGCGCGAAATGCGCGCGATGAAATGTGGCCGAGAGCGCCTGAGAGCCCACAGCCATGATCGGCCTGCGCCTGCTGGCGATTCTCGCGCTGGTTTTGATCAACGGATTTTTCGCGGCGGCGGAGTTTTCGGTTCGGTGCAATGAAGTTAGGTTGACTAAAGGAAATTGTAATGGGAACGGGGCAAGAGCAAGTACTGACTAGCGACGGGGCCGTCAAGTCCGGCTTGGATTCGAGATCATCTATTTGGACGAGCAACACAGCGGTGCTGATCTACATGGCGCTGGGCACCGTGATCCTCCACGCAATCGTCGGGAACCGTTACGGTTTTCATCGCGACGAACTTGCGACGCTCGACGACGCGCGCCACCTTGCGTGGGGCTATCCGGCATATCCACCGGTGACTCCTTTCTTTGGGCGAATATCACTGATCCTATTTGGCACTTCGCTGAGTGGATTCCGGTTCTTCGCCTCTCTGGCTCACGGAGCCACAGTCGTGCTGGCTGGGCTGATGGCGCGCGACCTTGGCGGGAAGCGGAACGCGCAATTTTTGGCGGGGGCGGTCTGCCTGCCCTACGCGATCGGCGGTGGAGCGCTCATGCAGTACGTATCGTTCGACTTCTTTGCCTGGGTGCTCACAGCATATTTCATGGTGCGGCTGCTCAAGACGGAGAATCCACGCTGGTGGATAGCGATCGGCGCCAGCATCGGCTTCGGCATGCTTTCGAAATACGCCATATGTTTCTTTGTCGCCGGCATAGTCGTGGGGCTGCTTTTCACCGACGCCCGCCGGTATCTGAAAAGCAAATGGTTGTGGATCGGGATTGCTGTTGCGCTGCTGATGTTCCTGCCGAATTTGCTTTGGCAGGTGCAGCATCAGTTCGCGTCCCTGGATTTGTTGAGGGTCATTCATGCGCGCGACGTGCGCCGTGGCGATACCAACAGCTTTCTGCGCGACCAGTTGCGGACTGCGTTCCTTCCTGTCCCGCTAGTCCTCGCTGGGCTCTATTTCTATTTTTTCTCACGTCAAGCCGGCCGCTTCCGCATAGTCGGTTGGATGTACGCCATCACGCTGTTGATTTTTGCGATTGCCAAGGCCAAGAGTTACTACCTATACCCGGCCTATCCGATGATCTATGCCGGCGGCGCCGTTTGGGTTGAGGGCTGGCTGGCAACCTTGCGGCACTGGGCCGCGGTGACGATTTGGTCCATCACCTGGACGCTGGTTGCGTGCGTCGCGATTTTCATCATCGCGTTCAACCTGCCGATTGCTCCGGTGAACTCACGCTGGTTCCAGATGTCTCTGATGGTGGGGCAACCGGAATTCCGGGCCGAATTCGGGTGGCCGGAAATGGTGCAGGAGGTTGCCCGAATCCGCGATTCGCTCGCTCCGGAAGAGCGTGCGCACCTGGGAATCCTTGCGGACGACACTGGGGAAGCAGGGGCAGTCAATCTGTATGGCACGCAATACGGACTGCCACGCGCGATCAGCGGAATCAATTCAAATTGGCAGCGCGGCTATGGCAATCCGCCGCCGCAAACACTCATCGTGGTCGGACAGGCTCGGGAAGCCGCCGACCGGAACTTCGCCGGATGCCGCCTGGCGGGACACCTATGGGATCGCTATGGAGTGAAAACCGATGAGATGGGATGGAGCCCTGACATCTTTGTCTGCGGCCCGCCACGATCCGGCTGGCCGGAGTTTTGGAAGCATTTCAAGTACTACGGGTAAGTGCTGGAGTCCCTAATCTACCTCGCAGCACTCGTTGCGCATCCGGGGTCGCAACCTTTTAATAAGTCTTTCCCATTTAAGCTAATCGAGCCGCACACCGTGCCACGGGAATCACGCTTCTGTTTCCGGCAAGTTTGCCGCGGAATCACAAGGTGCGCGAGGCAACGGCCGGTTTCATGAGGAGTTTTTCACGGGCCGCCGCTCGCGTGCCGTCCGTGAATGTTACACTTCCCGCATGACTGGTGTCGAAATCGCCGTCAAATTGCGAAACGCGCCGTGCATGGGAGAACGCCGGTTGCGCGGCGTGGAAATTGAGGGAGCCGATGACGGCGGCCGCGCTCGCGGAGGTTCGGGTTCCGCCGCGCGCCCACAGAATTCACCGCAACAGAAGAACGCGAAGGCGATGGAGAGTCGGCAGCCATGATCGGCCTGCGCCTGCTGGCGATTCTCGCGCTGGTCTTGATCAACGGATTTTTCGCGGCGGCGGAGTTTTCGCTGGTCGCGGTGCGGCTCTCGCGCGTACGGCAATTGGTGGAGCAGGGAAACGCGCGGGCGCGCGTCGTGCAGGGACTGCTGGGGCGGCTCGACCGGGTCGTTTCGGGCGTGCAGGTGGGAATCACGCTGACGAGCCTGGGGCTGGGCGCGCTGGGCGAGTTGACGCTGGCGGCGATGCTCCGGCCGACGTTGGACTGGCTGCCTGGGCGGCCGGCGGTGATCGTGCTGCATGCGATGTCGCTCGCGCTGGCGTTCGCCTTGCTGACGGTGTTGCACGTTGTGCTGGGCGAGCTGGTGCCGAAATCGCTGAGCTTGCAGCGGGCGGAGCGCGTCGCGCTGCTGGTGGCGGTGCCGTTCGCGGCATATCTGCGGACGTTTCGCTGGGCCATCGACGCGCTGGTGGGCGCGAGCCGGCTGATCCTTCGCGGACTCGGAATCGACGTTGCGTACAGCCATACCGTGGCGCATTCGGCGGAAGAGCTTGAGATTCAGATTCGCCAGGCGCGCGAGCGTGGATTGCTGGACCCGGGCGAAGAGAAATTCGTGTTGAGCGCGATCCAGCTCGGGCAAGTGCAGGTGCGCGAGATCATGGTGCCGCGGCCGGATATGCACGTCTTGCCGGTCGAATCCGGGCTCGATGACGTGCTGCGAATCTTCGCGCGAACGCAGCGCTCGCGCATTCCGGTGTACGAGGGCACGCTGGACCATCTGGCCGGCTACGTTCACATCAAGGACATGCTGTGGGTGCTGCTCGACCGGGAGCGGCGCGCCGAAGAGGGATTGCCGGCGCCCGAATTCGATTTGCGGCGGGAGTTGCGCGACATCCCCATCGTGCCGGAAGGCAAGCCCGCCGTGGATCTGCTCTCCGAATTGCGCGAGCATCGCACGGAAATCGCGGCCGTGGTGGACGAGCATGGCAGCATCCTCGGGCTGGTGACGCTCGAAGACCTGATAGAACAAGTGGTGGGCGAGATTCATGATGAGTTCGACGTGATCGAGCGGCCGCAGGTGGTGGGCCACGGGGCCGACGCGGCGATGATTTTCGACGCTTCGTTGCCGGTGCGGGACATCGAAACACAATACAACATCGCCTTGCCGGAAGATCCCGCCTATGCGACCGTGGGCGGATTCGTCTTGAACCAGCTTCAATTCATTCCCCGCGGCGGCGAGAGCTTTGAATACGGCGGGAACCGCTTCACGGTGATCGAAATGGACCGGCGGCGCGTGGCGCGAGTGAAGATCGAGCGATTGAAACTCGCCATTCCGGATGCGGCGGGCGATGCAAGCGCTTCGATTCCAAAAAGGGCGGCGCGTCCATGATTACAAAGATCATCAGGCGCGTGCTCTACACAATTCCGGCCGTCTGGCTGATCCTCACGATGGTCTTTCTGCTGATCCACATCGTGCCGGGAGATCCCGTGCAGCAAATGCTCGGCGAGGATGCGCGCGCGGAAGACATCGGGCCGCTGCGGCAGAAGCTCGGCCTCGACGTGCCGATCGGAACGCAGTACTTGCGCTATCTGAAGGGGTTGGTCCGCGGGAACTGGGGAGAATCGTTTCACTTCGGCCGGCCGGTGTTTGCGATTGTGTTCGAGCATTTTCCGGCGACGCTCGAGCTTGCCACCGCGGGACTGCTCGTGTGCTTGCTCATTGCGATTCCGGCGGGCGTTTACTCCGCATGGAAGCGGGGAAGCGCGGGCGACCGCACGACCGCGGTCTTTACGCTGCTGGGGCTTTCGGTGCCGAATTTCGCGCTTGGCCCGGTGCTGATTCTGCTTTTTTCGATCGAGATAGGCTGGCTGCCCGTCTCGGGGCGCGGCGGATTGACGCATCTCGCGCTGCCGGCGGCAACGCTCGGCGCGGCGTTGGCGGCGATTCTGACGCGGATGGTGCGCGCGGCAATGATAGAGGAATTGTCGAGCGACTACGTGCGCACGGCGCGTGCGAAAGGACTCTCCGAACGCGCGGTGCTGTTTCGCCACGCATTTCCGAACGCGCTCGTGCCGATCATCACGGTGGTCGGGCTGCAATTCGGCTCGCTGCTGGCGGGCACGATCGTCACGGAGAAGATTTTTTCCTGGCCGGGGATCGGGGGACTGGCCGTGCAGGCGATCACTACGCGCGACTATCCGTTGTTGCAGGGATGCATTCTCGTGATCGCGCTTTCCTACGTGATCGTAAATTTGTTGACGGATTTGGTTTATTCCTGGGTGGACCCGAGGGTGCGGGTGCAATGAGCGGCGAATCATCATTCAGATCCTTTTGGAAGCGAAACGCGCTGGGCCGCTGGGGACTCGTAGTGACGGCGCTGCTTCTGCTGACTGCCGTATTTGCGCCGTGGATTGCGTCGCGCGATCCCGCCGCGCAGGATTTGCCCCATCGCCTGGCGTCTCCCAGCGCGGCGCACTGGTTCGGTACGGACGAGTTGGGGCGCGACGAATTCTCGCGCACGGTCTACGGCGCGCGGGTCTCGATGCTGGTGGGCGTCAGCGTCGTGCTGGGGGCGGGACTGGTGGGCCTGGCGATCGGGTCGCTCGCGGGCTATCTCGGCGGCGCGTTCGACAGCGTGGTGAACATCGTGCTGATCAACGCATTTTTGTCGTTCCCGGGGATCTTGCTGGCGATTGCGTTGGCGGCGTTTCTCGGCCCGGGAATAGGGAAAGTGATTCTCGCGCTGATTGTGACGGGCTGGGCGGGCTACGCGCGGCTGGCGCGGGCGCAGGTGCTGAAAGTGAAAGAGATGGAATTCATCTCGGCGGCGCGTTCGCTGGGGGCGAGCGACGCGCGCATCCTGCTGCGCCATTTGCTTCCGAATACAATTCAACCTGTGCTGATTCAAGCGACGATCGGAATGGCGGGCGCGATTCTGGCCGAATCCACGCTGAGCTTTCTAGGGCTGGGCGTGCTGGCCCCGACGCCGAGTTGGGGCGCGATGCTGAACGACGCGCGCAATCATTTGTTCGATGCGCCGCACCTCGTCATTTTCCCGGCGCTGGCGATTATGGCCGCGGTGTTGGCGTTCAATCTCCTGGGCGATGCGCTGCGCGATTGGCTCGACCCGCGGACGCGGTCGTTTCTCATCACGCAAGATTTGGCAAGGTGACATGCGGCCAATTGACGGCCACTTCCATCTTAGAGGTCTCTCGGAGAACGAAGAGGGCGGCGACAAGCTCCGCCCCTACTGAAACCATCGATCGCGTGCGTTAGGTGGCGGGGAGTTCGAGAGTGACTTCGGCGCCGCGGGTCACGCCCAGCGTACGCGCGGCGTTGCCCTTGTTGATCGCGATTTCGAGAAATCCAGTTGAGCCGAGGAGCGCGACGAGTTCGCCCGGAGCGCCTTGCCCGAACGTAAGAACGAGCCGCTCAACCACATTGGAACCGGCCTGGAGCTTGATTTTTCCGAAATCGGCTGCGGCGGCCGGCACGTCTCCCGCGCGGAAATTCGTGATCAAGTTTCCGAAATAATCCACGCGCAGAACCATTCCCTTCAGCGCCCGCCCTTCCGGTTTGGGCTTCGGCACGCTGAAGCGCACGAAGTCCGTGATGACTTCGCCGAAGGTTTCCGTTTGCCACGCCTTGGAGAGCCAGCCCGCCACCGGCGCGAAGATGTCGCGGCCGTGAAACGTGGGGCTGAGAGGACTCAGGAAATTGTGCGAGGCGGTGATGTGTCGAACGGTCGCGTCGGGATCGCGCTCGTACACCACGGAAAGAACGCCATTGTCCGGGCCGATGAAATATTGCTGATCGGCGGAGACAAGCAACGGGCGGCGCTCCGTCCCCACGCCGGGATCCACGATGACGAGATGAATCGTGCGCGGCGGAAAATAAGGATAGGCGGCGCCGATTGTGAGGGCGCCGTCGAGCACGTCGAAGGGAGCGACGTGATGCTGCAAATCCACAATCCGCGCCGCGGGATTAATTCGCAGAATGACGCCCTTCATCGTGCCGGCGAGATGGTCGGACGTGCCGAAATCAGTGGTGAGCGTGATGATGGGATCGGGCACCGGTATTTTCCCTCGTGGTGAAGGCCCTGCGCGTGAAAGGGTCCGCTGCGAAAGTGGCCTCTTCGCACGCTAACGGAGGCATCCGGCGGTGTCAAGGCGGCGTGCCCGAGTCGCTACGTGGGCGGCGCGAATCTCCTGGACTCCGGTCATTTCATGTTGGATGGCGCTTCAGTCGGACCATGCAGCTTGAATGCGGCGCACGAGGTCTTCCATGCTTACGGGGCGGGTGGTGTCAATGGAGACCAACGTGCCGATGCCGACGGGGCCGTCGTACTCCGCGAGTAATTCAGGGGAAAGCGACTTCAACGCGTGCGCAGGGTGATGGCGCGTCGAGGCCGCGCGACCGGCGTAACGGCGAGCAATCTCTTCCGGCGGGCAAGTGCAATACACTTCCACAATTTTGCCGCTCAGATTCTTAATCCGCTCTCGTTCGCGCGGGTTGTGCGGATGAAAATTGGCCTCGAGCACGACTTGCGGGCATTGCGCGGCAAGCGCGAGCATCACCTCAATCGCCGCGTCGCTAAATCTTCGTGACTGCACTAGATCGCCGGGGCGGCCGTCCAGCGAGTCGAACAGCGCTTCCTTGATTGGATCTTTGGAGAGCAGCGCAAATCCGAGAGCTTGGGCGAGCGGCTCGGCCACGCTAGTTTTTCCAGCGCCCGGCGCGCCGGAAACGAGAATGACTCTTCGAGCGGGGGCTGAGCTCATGGTCGTTACTTATGATAGGCCATCCCGCGCCGATGACACTATGGGCGCCTTCGCGAGAAGGCGCTGCAAGCGTTTGATTTCGCGAGATCGCTTAGTCGGCAGCCGTTTTCTTGACCCTCCTGCGGGCAGCGGCTATTCTGGAACTTTAGCAATTCGCCGGGATTTTGATTATGTCGACTGCATCCATGCGACGCGTGTACCTCGACTACAACGCCACTACGCCCGTGGACCCGGAAGTCCTCGCCGCGATGCTGCCATTTTTCGCGGAGGACTACGGCAACGCGAACTCGATTCACCAGCTTGGACAGAAGTGCCGCGCGGCGGTGGAAGATGCGAGGGAGTCGGTCGCAAAGCTGCTGGGCGCGCGCGCGGCGGAGATTGTGTTCACCAGCGGCGGGACGGAATCGAACAACCAGGCGATATTCGGCGCGGTCGGCGCGGCTTGCCTGCCCGCCGGCACGGCGCCAGGCAAGCGGAAGCACGTCGTCACGACCATGGTGGAGCACAGCGCGGTCAAGGGACCCTGCGCGGAATTGGAGCGGCGCGGCGTCGAAGTGACCTATGTGCGCCCAAATCGCGAAGGGCGCGTGTGCCTGGAAGAAGTCGCGCGCGCCATCCGGCCGGAGACGGTGCTGCTCTCGGTGATGCTCGCCAACAATGAGCTTGGGACGATTGAGCCCGTGGAGCGCATCGCGCAAATCGCCGCGGAAAGGAAAATCCTGCTGCACACCGACGCGGTGCAAGCCGCCGGAAAAATCGCCGTGGACGTGAACCGGCTCGGCGCGCAATTGCTTTCGATTTCGGGGCACAAGATCTACGGGCCGAAGGGAGTCGGCGCGCTGTACGTCCGCGAGGGGACGCGGCTCGATCCGCTGCTTTTCGGCGGCCACGCGGGCCGCGACGGCCGGCCGGGAACCGAAAACGTGCCGGGTATCGTGGGTCTGGGCAAGGCCGCGGAGATCTCGCGACGCGTGCTCGCCGAAGAAGCGCCGCGAATTGCGGCATTGCGCGACCGCTTCGAGCGCGGGTTGCTGGCGGCGATTCCGCTGGTGCGCATCAATGGTTGCTGCGCGCCGCGAACGCCAAACACTTCCAATTTGGTGTTCCCGTATGTGGAAGCGGAAGCGCTGGTGATCGCGCTGGACCTGAAGGGCATTGCGTGTTCGGCGGGCGCGGCGTGTTCTTCCGGCGCGACGGAGCCGTCGGACGTTCTGACCGCGATTGGCCTCGCGATGCCGGACGCGCGTGCCTCGGTGCGATTCAGCCTTGGGCGTTACACGAGCGACGACGACATCACTTACGCGCTCGATGTGATTCCTCCGGTGGTGCAGCGATTGCGCAGTCTTTCTCCGCAATGGAAAGACGCGGCGGTGGCCCGGTGAGTCCGCGAATCTCGGCAGACACGCAGGAAAAGGCGCAAGACAAAGATAACGCGGAGGCGCGGAGAGCGCAGAGGACTCGCAGAGAACGCACAGAAACCAGAGGCCACTGGGAGTGATGAGGCGAACATCTGAATTCGGGAAGAGCGGCGGCCGCGAGCCGATCGCCGTCGCCATGAGCGGCGGCGTCGACAGCTCCACCGTGGCGGCGATTCTCTGCGAGCGCGGCGAGCGCGTCGTCGGGTTGACGATGCAGCTGTGGGATCAGCGCCGCATGCCGGAGTTGCGTCCGGCGGGAGCGGCTCCGCAGCGCTGCTGCTCGCTGGATGACGCGTACGACGCGCGCCGCGTCGCGCAGCACCTGGGGATCCCGCATTATGTCTTGAACTACGAGGCTCGCTTCGAAGAGACGGTGGTGCGGCCCTTCGTGGATTCGTATCTGGCCGGCTCGACGCCGGTCCCGTGCGCGCAGTGCAACAACCACGTGAAGTTCGATCCATTGATCGCGACCGCGCGAAAGATCGGCGCCGAGCGGCTGGCGACCGGCCACTACGCGCGCATCCGCTTCAACGAAACGACCGGCCGCCACGAATTGCTTCGTGCGGTGGACGATGCGAAGGACCAATCCTATTTTCTTTACGGACTGACGCAGGAACAAATGACCCGCACGATTTTTCCGCTGGGCGAACTGGACAAGCAGAGCGTGCGCGAACTGGCGCGCCGCGCGGCGTTGCCGGTGGCGGAAAAGGCGGAGAGCCAGGAGATTTGTTTCGTGCCTTCGGGCCACTACGTGCAGTTCATCGAATCGTATCTGGCTGAGCGCGGCGAGACTGTGCCCGAGGGAGAGGGCGAAATCGTTACGACCGGCGGCGAAGTCCTGGGCCGCCACCGAGGGCTTCATCGGTACACCGTGGGACAGCGGCGCGGATTGGGGGTCGCGGTGGGGCGGCCGCTGTATGTGGTGTCGCTGGAGCGCGGCTCGAATCGCGTCATCGTCGGCGAAGAGCAGGAGTTGCGCAGCGCAGGCTGCGAGGTGCGTGAGGTGAACTGGATTCCGTTTGCTCGCCCGGAGCGGCCTTTGCGCGCCCGCGTGAAGATTCGCAATCGCCACGAAGCGGCAGACGCCACGGTCGAGGCTCTGGCCGGTGGCGGCGCGCGTATTCGATTCGACGAGCCGCAGCGCGCGGTGACGCCGGGGCAAGCTGCGGTTTTCTACGATGGCGAAATCGTGCTTGGCGGCGGCTGGATCGTTTAGCCAGCATTTCTCACCGGCCATGAGCCTGCTTAAAGACCTGCGGGCGCGGAATGACACTCAGCAGGACTTTTCACAAATCTGTTAAATGAAGAGGCCTTCGTCCTGAGGCTCCGAGTGTGAGCCTTCGTGGGGCTTGTGCCGGGAGGAACGGAAGAATTCGAGTCCGGTCTGGATTCCGCGAATCAAGGCCGTGGCGGATTGCATGGGCCCCAGAACCGTCTTCCGGAATTGCGAGCCGGCTTGATCCACGGCCTCGAGCGCGCCGGTGAGAATCTGGTCGGCATGGAGAAGCTGCAGCCGCAGCCGGTCGAGCATTTCGGTGAACGCTCGGTCCATCCTCTGCGCCGAGCTGCGAGCAAGGTGCGAGATTTCCGCGGCGTCCGAGACCATGCTTGAAATGCGCGGCTGCACATCTTCGGTCAGCGCCTGGATGCGCGAGAGAATGGGGCTTACGCGCGTTTGCAGATCAGTGGCGATCTGTTCGAGCCGGCGGGTGGCTTGCCGCATTTGAAAATACATGGCCGCGAGAACGGCGGCCTGGAGCAGCACCGCCAACCCAGTAATCGCCACGAAAGCCGCTAGCCAGCTATCCATCGCCCGCTATTCCTTAGCTCGCGCTTACTGCGCTTTCCCCTTTTCGCGCAGGTATGCTTCCCGGCCCGCATCCACAGCAGCCGCAATGGAATCTTTCTGCTTTTGCGCCGCCTGCTTGCCGCGCTCCACCAAATCCTCGGCGCGTTCGCGGAGTTCGCGAGCCTTGCGCTGCGCGTACTCGCGGCCTTCCTCGGCCTTCTGCGTCAAGTACTCGCGCGTCTCTTCGCCGGACTTCGGGGCAAACAAGATTCCAACGAGCGTGCCAACGCCCAACCCAACCAGAAAGAAAGTGATTTTGGAACCGATGTTATCCGCCATGGCCATCTCCCATTTGAAACCTAGCACAGCGAAGCAGAGGTTGCAAGGAATGCAGTTGCGCGGAGTCTCTCAGTCTGGATTTTCACTCCAGTTTCCGTACGTCTATCCTGTGCACTTCACGAGTGCTCGTAGTGCGCACTCCTATCACCTGCCATTTGTGCCCCCCATGTTCTATTACGCTCGGCGTTAGGCCCGCGACGGGGCGAGAAATATCAGCGCAATTGCCCCAATTAAGCACTTCTTTGCCCGTTTCAACGTCATAGCCAATCAACTGGTATGTCTTGATTTCGGTCATCGAATTCCCTTAGGTTGCCCGAGGCACGATGATGCCAGTATGCCACAACTTCAGCCGCGCCTGCCCCTAGCGAGATTCTCGTCAGAGACACTACCAGGTTGCCGGGAGGAGAAAGAAAGACCGGACCGCTGAATTCTGATTCCTTCAACAGCACTAGCCCCGGAAATGGGCGAGTACGCGGGCGGCCTGGGCGCGGGAAATCACTTGCGCCAGCTCTTCCGAGCTCGCCTTTTGCACCCGTGCGACGCTGCCGAATTTCCGCAGCAGCTTGCGAGCGGTGGCGGCCCCTACGCCCGGGATTTCCTGAAGCTCCGAGCGCAAGGTGCGGCGCGCGCGGCGCTGCCGATGGAAGCCGACGGCAAATCGGTGAGTCTCATCCCGGACCTCTTGCACCAAATGCAGAATCGGCGAATGGCGCTCAAGCCGGACCGGCTCATCCTCCTGCCCCAGGACGTAAATGATTTCTTCCTGTTTCGCAATCGCCGCCACGGGCTGGTTGATGACTTGCAGTTCTTCGAGCGCGGCAGCGGCTGCATGCAACTGGCCGATTCCGCCGTCGATCAAGATCAGGCTCGGCAGCGGCTTGCGTTCTTCCTGCAAGCGCCGGTAGCGCCGCCCGACCGCTTCTCGCATGGAGGCAAAATCGTCGTTGCCCCAATCGCCGCGAATGATGAATTTCCGGTAGTCGGATTTTTTCATCCGGCCGTCCTCCCAAACCACCATCGAGGCGACCGTGTCCGAGCCCTGCATATGGGAAATGTCGAAACTTTCAATGCGCCGCGGCGGCTCGGGCAAACCTAGGGATTGCTCGAACGCCTCGGCGACCGCTTTCGGATCCGGCTTGCTCACGCGGAAGCGCTGCTCGAAGGAGTGACGCGCATTCTTCTCGACCAATTCGAGGAACGCGTGTTTCGGCCCGCGCTGCGGCACGATGATTTCGACGCGGGAACGCGGCGGATCGAGATGCCCGGCACGCTCGGTAAGAATTTCTTCGAGCAGCGCCCGCTCGGGGAAATCCGCTGGCACGTGGATGTACCGCGGAAGATATGCGGAATCCAGGTAGAGCTGCTTGAGCAGCGACCTCAGGAACTCCGGGGCGTCGAATGCCTCGAGGTCCTCCCAGTAGAAATCGCGCCGGTCCACGACGCGTCCGCCGCGCATGTGAAAGAGGTTTACGGCGACATGTGGCGGCTCCGCATGCCAGGCGATGGCATCAGTGTCGTCGCCGGCGGCCGCGACGATCTTCTGCCGCTCTTCGATTTCCTCGAGAGTTCGCAGGAGGTCGCGGTAACCGGCCGCCTGCTCGTACCGCTCTTCGCGCGACGCTTCTTCCATGCGTTGTCCGAGGCTCTGGATCAAATCGTGGCGGCGCCCTTCGAGGAAGAGGCGCGTGTCGCGCGCGGCTTCGGCGTAGCGCTCGTCCGGGACGAGTCCGGGCACGCACGGCCCGTGGCAGCGGTGAATGTAGTACTGCAAGCAGGGACGCGGATGCGCCCGCGTCAAATCCACGGTGCACGACGGCACATGAAAACGCTTGTGGATGAAGTGCACGATGCGGTTCGCGAGGCTGTGGGGAAAGTAGGGGCCAAAATAGAGCGATCCGTCTTTTTTCAGCCGCCGGGTCACGTACACTCGAGGGAATTTCTCGAACGCGGTGTAGCGAATGTAGGGATAGGTCTTGTCATCGCGCAGCAGCACATTGAATTTCGGCTTGTGCTGTTTGATGAGCACGTTTTCAAGCGCCAGGGCCTCGCGCTCGTTGTCCACGACGATGAACTCGAGATCGGCGATCTCGCGGACGAGCGAGCCGGTTTTTGCGTCGGCCCAGTTGGATTCGAGGAAGTAGGATTTGACGCGGTTGCGCAGCGAGCCGGATTCGCCGACGTAAAGAATGTCACCCATTGCGTTTTTGAAGAGATAAACGCCCGGCTCGGCCGGTAAGCTCGAAACTTTTTCAGCGAGGTCCATGGCGGGATAAAATCACCGGTTCAAGCGGCGCGCGCCGGGGCAACTTCCATGATAGCAAAGCGAATCCAATTCCACGTACAGATGCTGCCTCGAAAGGTTCTCCTCATCGCGTTCGTTTTCCTGGTCTTGAGTTTACCCGCTGTGGCGCAACAGGCGACGCCGTCGTCCGGCCCGCCCCCGCCTCCGCCCCCGGAACAACAAGTGAATCCTTCGCAAGGCCCTCCGCCTCCGCCACCGGAGCCGGTGTTCGATCCCTATCACGCGCAGAAGAGCATCGAGGTCGGAAAGTTTTATATGGACAAGGGCGACTACGACGCGGCCATCAATCGTTTCGAGGATGCCGCACGGTACCAGCCGAAACTCGCCCTGCCCTGGGAATTGATGGGGGAGGCCTGGGAAAAGAAACACGACAAGGGAAAGGCCCTCGCCGCTTACAAGAAGTTTCTGGAGCTTCTCCCGCACGGCGCCGACTTGGACAAGATCCGCAAACGCGTCGCGAAGCTTGAACAAGATATGGCGCGAGAAGCGCCAAAGAGCCAGTGACTCGCGAAATCCTACTGCAGCAGTGACTGAAGGTCCTGCCAATCCAACTGCTGGTCGATCGTTTGCAGAATATCCGGCCAATTGGCGTCGTCCGTATCAAATCTGATGGCCAGAATCCGCGGCGCCGACCTGGACGCGCGCGAATCAAACAGCGCGGGGTTGAACGTGACGACGGGCGTCGCGGTCGCATCATCCGGCGACGAAAACTGTACCGGGCCATTTTCGTCCGTGTCGGATAATGTGGCGGGGAGGTTGGCCTCGCCTGCCGACATGCCGGCGGACTGCTGCTTTAGTTGCTCCACGATATTTGCCTGTGCGTCGAGCGCCTCTTGCACCGGCGGCCGGGCGTTCGCCTCCTCCTCCGCGGGCGCTACACCACTTTGCGGCGTGTTGGCGGCACGCTTTCGCATGTCCGCGAGCAAGTCCTCGGCTTTCTTGAGTTCATACTTGAGATAGTCGCCGCGCGTCACGGGAGCGAAGAGCGGCGTGTCGCTTTTCTGGATCACGACCCAGCGATCGTAAACGGGGAAGCCGTGAATCGTGCCGTCGGGCTGCGGCATGCCCAGGCGGAAATCGCCGGCTTGCTCCGGGCCCGTTTCCCTGGACGCCGCCCCAAACACCGGGACGAGATCGTTCACCGCGATTTGAATGGAAGCGGCGGAATCGGATTCAACAGGCTCGACTCCATTCGCGGTTCTCTCGAAACTCGCGAGATTCAACTGCACGAAGCCGACGACGTGCTTCGCACGCCCTTCGGTTGCGGAG
>DASPOJ010000128.1:0-15790 GCA_035626055.1 Candidatus Methylomirabilota bacterium
GCGCTAGACGCCGAACATGCAAACGACCGAGCCAACTTCGACGGGGACGCTCCAAAGGCTCCTGGCATGGGCCGAGCGCAATCGCTTTGGAATTATTCTTCTGCCGTGGCTGGCTACCTTTGCGAGTATCCTATCTCTAAAATATTCGATCCTGATTTCCGGCGGCTTTCACCAGAGCGCGGTCGGTCTGGGCCACCCCGATTCCTTGACGACGGCAGAAACGATCGCTCTGTTCCGTTCGGACTTGCTGCTCTGCGGCGTTTTCATTCCGCTTGCGCTTTGTCTGCTCTTGTTGTGGCTTCCTCTGCGTTTACGAGCGCTGATCAGCGGGATGTTTGCGCTGGTTGCTGAGGTCGTTATCAATTTCGAGACGGCGGTTTACACCACGACCGGTTCCTTCTCGTCGCTCAAGATGTTGTGGGTCGTGATCGCGTGGACGATTCACAGCCATGACACCAGCATCATTTCGGTCCCGGCAAACCAGCAACTCGTAATTGCTGCTTGGATTGTGGGCGTTGGCCTGGCCGGGGTAATTGCGTTCACCGAAGTGCACAAACCGAAGATCTGGCTGAACTGGGCGTCGCTCGTACTGTTTGGCGCGGGGTGTGTGGCGGCCATCGTGGCGTGCGTGCCGCGCCTCCCGGACACTGCATGGAAGCCTTCACTCCTGGGGCAGACGGCTTACGCTGCGCTCATGGAGGGCAGCTTGGACGCGGACATGCTTTCGCGCACCGCGCCGGAACTGCTTCAACTCTATCGCTCGAACTCCTCCATTCCGCCGGCGCGCGTTACGCCGTACACGGGAGAAGCGCGCGGCTACAACGTGCTGCTTTTCGTCATGGAGTCAATTCCCGCGCAAGTATTCGACCCAGCCCGGGATTCTCTCGACGATATGCCAAATGTTCACAGATTGCGCGAACACTCATTCCTCTTAGCGAACCACTTCACGACCTTTCCGCTTACAAATTACGCGGCCTTCTCCATTTTCACTTCCATGTACATCAAGACCCCCGTCGGCCCCGTGATTGGCGACCATCACATCGAACTGCCGGGCATGATTCGTTCCCTCAATTCTGTCGGCTATGAGACGGCCTACTACGGTTACGTGTGGAAAATCCCCGGCCAGCGCGACGATCGCATGCTCGAAAGTCTCGGCTTCGGAAAAATCGCCGAGCCTTCGATCGATCCGATCGTTGACCGGCAGGGAAGTGAGACGTTTGAGGGCCCCATCGAATACACCGAGAAACACGATCTCCAATCGCTCGAAGCATTGCGACAGGACATTCATCGTTGGGCTGAAGAAAGACAAAAATTCGTCGCTGCGTACTTCCCGGAAATCGGCCACGACCCCTGGCGTGAAGTGAAAGGGCAGGTTCCCAAGTCCCTCCGAGATCGCGGGCACATCCTGGCCGCCTATGAGGATGCCTGGATTGGCGAGCTCCTCGATGAGTTAGGTGGCGACAATTTGCTAGACCGCACGATTATTGTGATTACTTCCGATCACGGTCTGAGGAGGGTACGCGGGTCACCAGGCCAGCCCCTGCAACTTGTCGCGCACGGAAAACTGGACGACATCGTAATCCGCGTTCCCATGCTTATTTACGTGCCGAAGGTGCTTCCCCGACCAGTGACGATCGATTGCCCCACATCTCACCTGGACATCACCCCAACCATTCTCGACTTGCTCGGAATCTCTGCGGGCCGCGATTTCGAGCAGGGCACGCCAGTCACCGACTCCCAGATAGCTGGCCGGCGCCTTTTCCTTCCGATGGACATATTCGGTGCCAGCGGTTTCTACTACCAGGGGAATTACTTCATGGAAGACGGCGCCAAGAACGCCTTCGAGAACTCCTCCCTGCATTTTGATGATGCGAACGCGCTTCCCTATAACGGCCAGCAAGCGAATGAGGTCCGTAAGGCGCTGGCCGACCAGGATGCCCTCCAAAACGCTCTCCTTACAAACCTTATTGGGCTGCCTGTGCGGTAGATTCCGTCCTACAGGGCGGGCACCCAGTCCAGTCCTCCTTTTCACACCTCTCCTGCAGGCCCCGAGCGGCACGGGATGCGCTGCGAGCATCAAAATACCTTGGCCGGCATGCCCAATTCACGAGCCAGAACCGCGAGCGCGGTAGCCCACCCGGCACACTTTGCAATGGACCGACTGCGAACCCGGCCGGCTTGAGGTACACTTGCCGTCATGGCGGAATTTGTCTGCAAAGTCGCCGATCCCAGCGGCCGCGTCTTCTCGCAACTCGAGGCGGCCCAATCTGCTGGAGAGGCTCGCCAGAAACTCGCGGATCGCGGGCTTTATGTTTACTCCGTCCGTCCGCGCGCGCGGATGTTCCTGGGCGCGCTGCGGCGCCGCCGCGAACGCTCCGTGAGCGGCATGGATTTTCTCGTTTTCAATCAGCAGTTTAATACTTTGATCAAAGCCGGCATCCCAATTCTCAAGGCTCTGGATCTACTCGCGGAGAGAGCCGCTTCGCCGCGGCTCAGGCCGTTGCTCGCTGAAGTCCGCCGCGAGGTGCGGGAGGGGGCCTCATTGTCTGATGCGTTGGAGCAGCAAGGGGCATTCCCCAAAGTTTACACGACCGCAATCGTGGCCGGGGAGAAGAGCGGGAATCTGTCGGGGGTCCTGGACTACTACATTGCTTACCAGCGCGTGTCGTCTGGTGTGCGGAAGCGCCTGCTCCAGACCCTGATCTACCCGGTCATTCTCGTTTGCGTGGCAACGCTCATCATCAGCTACTTGGTTGGTTACGTCATCCCGCAATTCGCGACCCTGTATAAGGATCTCAATATCTCCTTGCCGGCCCCGACACGCCTTTTGCTCTTGGTCGCGGTCACCTACCGGCCGGTCCTGCTTCTTGCGGTTGGAGCGGCCGCGCTTTTTCTCATCGCGGCATTTCTTTGGTCTCGCACGGATGCCGGCAGCTTGGCCATGGATCGCGTCAAGCTGAAGCTCCCGGTATTGGGTGATACCTGGATCAAATTTCAGGTGTCGCAATTCTGCCGCACTCTCTCCACGTTGCAAATGGGCGGCACTCCGCTCGTCGCGGCGCTCGAAACGGCTGCGGGCTCGATCACGAGCAAACTCATCTCCTCCAGCGTCAGCCAGGCGGCCCAATCGGTTCGCGAGGGGCAGAGCCTTCACGGGGCTCTGAGTTCCACGGGCGTTATGCCTCCCTTGGCGCTGGAAATGATCGAGGTGGGCGAGGCCAGCGGCGCGCTTTCCGCCATGCTCGGCAGCATCGCCGAATTCTACGAGGAAGAGGTCAGTCTGCGCACCCAGGCCATGATTGCAATTGTAGAACCGTCGATTTTGATCTGCATGGCGGTTCTGATAGCCTTTATCCTGATATCACTCTATCTTCCGATCTTCTCGATTTCCGTTGGAACCTTTCAGGGCTGACGCCCTTATGAGTACGCGATGAGCACGGTGGACCACAACCTGGGCGCAAACGTCCTGGCCGATCTGCAGGGCGAACGCGAACGCGCTCATAAGCTAGCGGAGCGCTACCGCTGCCCGTTTGTGGACCTCGAAGAACAACGAATTGATCCTGAGCTGTTCCGGAGCATTCCCGCTGAACTCATGTTTCGCTTCAACTTTGTGCCCCTGGAAGCGCATGAGAATCAGTTGAGCGTGGCCGTGGCGGATCCGAGCCTCGTGCTTCTCTCGGACGAATTGCCGCTGCTGCTGGGCAAGAAACTTGTCCTGAAAGTCGCCACGGCCGGCCAGATCAGTGATTTGCTGAAGCGCACGGAACAGTCTCAGCGCGTCCTCGAACAGGCCACCGAAGCCTTCACATTGCAGGTCGTCGGGGATGAAGATGACACCGATGAGACGATCTCCGCCGATACGCTCACGCGGGAATCCGCGGTCAGTCCCATCGTCCGCTTGGTGGACACTTTGATCTTCACGGCCCTCGAGCGCCGTGCGAGCGACATCCACATCGAAGCGCGCGATATCGAAGTCGTCGTGAAATATCGCATTGACGGCATTCTGGTTTACGCCATGACGCCCATCTCCAAGGAGTGGCATTCGACGATTCTTTCCCGCATCAAGGTTATGAGCGAGCTGGACATCGCCGAGCGCCGCGTTCCCCAGGATGGTCGGTTCCGCGTACGCTACAAAGGCCGCTTCGTGGATTTTCGCGTTTCCATCATGCCCTCCATCCACGGCGAGGACGCTGTGCTTCGCGTTCTGGATAAGGAAACGCTCTCCGAAAAATTCGCGAATCTCAGCCTCGACGTCGTCGGCTTCGGCCCGGAAGACCTCCGCAAGATTCGCCGTTACATCCGTGAACCCTACGGTATGGTGCTGGTCACCGGGCCCACCGGTTCCGGCAAGACGACCACGCTCTACGCAGCCATCAACGAAATCAAGACCGACGAGGACAAGATCATCACGATCGAGGACCCTGTCGAGTACCAGGTTCGCGGCATCACGCAGATTCCCGTCAATGAGAAGAAGGGCCTGACCTTCGCGCGCGGCTTGCGCTCCATCCTGCGCCACGACCCGGACAAGATCATGGTCGGCGAAATTCGCGACGAGGAGACCGCGCAAATCGCCATTCAGTCCGCCTTGACTGGCCACCTCGTTTTCACCACCGTCCACGCGAACAACGTCACGGACGTGATCGGCCGCTTTATCAACATGGGTGTCGAGCCGTACAATTTCGTTTCCGCTCTCAATTGCATTCTCGCCCAGCGGCTAGTGCGCGTCGTCTGCCCGCATTGCGCCCGCCCCGTCCGGTACACGGCGGACGTGCTGAAGAGCTCGGGCTTGAACCCAGCGGAGTGGGGCAATGTCCAGTTCTCCGAAGGCGCGGGGTGCTTGGAATGTTCTGGCACGGGATTTCGCGGCCGGACAGCGATTTCGGAATTGCTTGATCTTTCCGACCGTATTCGCGAGATGATTGTAGCGCGCCGGCCGACTTCGGAAATCAAGCGCGCCGCTCGCGAGGAGGGAATGACCTTCCTGCGCGACTCCGGAATGGCCAAGGTCCGCGCCGGGATTACGACGCTCAAAGAGATTAACAAGGTCACCTTCATTGAGTAGGGACGCCGGCATTCGCCAGGGAATCTATCAGAGCAGTCTCATCAGGAAATTTACGCGCTGGCTCGATACGATCCCGCACCCGCTGGTCGCTTGTGAATTGACGCCAACTTATGTCGCCGCCGCGCGCTGGACGCACACGGGAGCCCTCGACGCGTTCGCGCAGGAGTCAATTCCGCCCGGGGCGCTCGTTCCCACCGCCGTCGAATCGAATCTCACCGATGCCGCTGCCGTGCGCGCCGCCGTCGGCAAAGTGTTCGCGCGGCTGCACGCGAAGCCCCAGGAAGTTGCGGTGCTTGTTCCGGACGCGGTCATCCGCGTCTTCGTCCTTCACTTCGACACGTTTCCGCGAAACCCCGCGGATGCCATACCCATGCTGCGCTGGCGTCTGAAGAAGAGCGTTCCCTTCGAGGCGGAAGAAACGCTCGTCTCGTTCATGCGGCAGGAGCCGCGCGAAGAGGGCGTCGACGTTGTGACCGGCCTCGCGCGCCTGCGGATCGTCCGTGAGTACGAGATGCTGATGGAATCCGTCGGCATGTCCCCGGGCGTGGTCATCAGCTCCACCCTGGCCGCTCTTCCGTTGCTCGACGACACCAAGCCCGCTCTGATGGCGCGCGTCTCCGGCTCGCTTCTAACCACCGCCATCGTCCGAAACGGTTTGCTCTGCGGATTCCGCTGCATCGAATTGCCGGTGGACTTTTCCCTGCTCAGGCCGCAGGCTTTGCTCGACGAAATTTATCCCCTGGCGGCGTATTATCAAGATTCTTGGCAGGAGGGTATCGCGCTGGTCCGCCTCGCCGGACTTGCGGATCGTGTTTCGGAATTTGTGCCGGTGCTGCACTCGGAATTGAACTGCCCGGTGAGTTCGCTGCTTGCAGCCGCTTCCGCGGAGGGACGCCTCGGCGCCGATGCCCGGCCGCTCGCCGAGCGCGAACTGGATGCTTTGATCGGCTGGACGTTGAACCGCGGAGCTTGATACCGTCGGGGAACCGAAGCCATGAAAGCTCGCCTCAATCTTTCCACGGTGCCGCTGGTCAGCCACCGGCGATTCAGTGTCGGCAGCGCGGTGATCGGCATTCTTGCGCTGTCGGCCATGCTGTGGCTCTCGACGCACGCGTACGAGGTTTGGCGCAGTGACCGCGAGTTTCGCTCGAAGCAGCGTCAACTGACTTCCGATATCGCCCGTCTGCAAGCTCACCGCGACGAACTCGACGCGTATTTCAACCGCCCGGAAAATGTAAAACGCCGCGAGCTAGCCGGTTATCTCAATGGCCTCATCAAACAGCGCAGTTTTCCCTGGACGAAGGTCTTCATGGATCTGGAGCAGAGCCTTCCGGCCGGCGTGCACGTCGTCAGCATCGAACCGACGCTCGTGGGCGACGAAGTTCAGCTGAAGCTCATCGTCGCAGCGAGCAGCGACGACGCCAAGCTGAAGTTCTTGCAAGCCATTGAATCGTCGCCGGTCTTCTCCCGGTTGGAGGTGCAGTCGGAAAGCCGCCCGACTCGCGCGGAGGGTAGCGATGAGGTGCGCGTCGAACTGACCACCTGGTATTCGACAATCTGATGAATCGGAAATTCGAGCTTCGCAAGTCGATCGTCCGCTGGGCCTTGGTTGTGGCCGTCGTCCTGGACTTGGGCCTTGTCGGACTGAATTGGCGCATGGCCCGTGCCCCGCACGCGCCCGCAGGAGAACTGGCGCGCCTCAACAGGCAGCGGGAGATGATGGAGGGGGATCTCCGTCGTGGCGATGAAATACAGAAGGAGTTGCCGGTGATCGCGCTGCAGGACGACCGGTTCTTCCACGAGCAATTCCGGCCGCTCCCGACGGGCTATTCCGGCCTCGTCGCGGATTTGAATTCTCTTGCCGTGCAGGCGGGCCTGCACGTGGATTCCACCACGTTCGATCAGCACAGCGCCGATTCGCACGGCATCGTCCAGGTGAATATCTCGGAAAGCGTCGAGGGCAACTATCAGAGCCTCATCACTTTTCTGAACGCTTTGCAACGCTCGAAGAATTTCTACATTCTCGATGGTTTGGGTCTTAGCTCTAGCATGGCGGGGAATGTAAGACTCAGTCTGCAGCTGCGGACTTTTTTCCGGACCTGACGATGACGCAGAGGTTGAAATTCCTTCTCGGATTGCTGGCGCTGGTCGTCGCTGGCGCGGCGTTTTATGAATGGCACGGTTCCGACTTGGGCGCCCCGGCCGTGGAGCCTTCCGCGGGCGCGCCCTACACGGTGCTAAGCGTCGAGAATCCCGCGCTGCGGCTGGACGAGCTGGATCGCGTGCGCAAACTCGAGTACACGGGAATTCACCGGAATATTTTCAGTCCCACGCCGCCGCCCCCTCCGGTTCCTCCGCCGACTCCCGAGGAAGTGAAGCGTAACAACGAGGAACTCAGGAATCAGCCTCCGCCGCCTCCCCCACCCATCGTTGTGCCGGCGACATTTTTCGGCTACGTCACTGACGCTCGCACCGGTCACAAGGAAGCGTTCTTCAGCGATGCCGACGACGTTTACATCGCGGCCGAAGGTGAAACGCTCCTGGGCCGCTTTCGCGTTCTGAAAATCGGCAACGATTCCGTCGAAGTCGAGGAGATCGCAAGCGGCCGCCGCACTACTCTGACCTTGCAGGAACCCGAGCCCGCAGGATGAGACGCGCTACGCAGCCTTCGTGGCGGCCCGAAGCAGGTTACACGCTGCTGATCTTGATGTTCATTGTCGCCTCGATGATTATCCTTCTCACCGCCGCGACTCCCAGCCTTGTGACGCAAGGGCGGCGCGAGCGCGAGGAGGAAATGATCTGGCGCGGCAATCAATATGTGCGCGCGATCGGGCTCTACTACCGCAAGTTCGGCAAATATCCGACCAAGATCGACGACCTCTACCAGAACACCAACGGTGTTCGTTTCCTCCGCGAGAAATATACAGACCCGATGAACACTACGGACGGTACGTGGCGGCTGATTTATCTCGGCCCGAACGGCCAGCTCATCGGCAGCGTCAATTACACGAACATTCTGCAGATGAGCATGCAAGGCCCGACGGCGATGGGCGCGCAGGGAGCGAGTTCCTCGGGCGCGGCCGGAACGCCGCAAAGCACGACTCCGTTTGGTGCCCCCGGAGCGGGCGCGGCGGGAACGACGCCGCAAGCGGGCGGCGCGCAAAGCCCGGACCAAAGCGGACTCGAGGCGTCGCCTCTCGGCGGGGAAATCATCGGCGGAAACATAATCGGCATCGGCAGCAAGGTGAAGAAATCCTCGATCAAAGTCTTGAACGGCGCGACCGATTATTATCACTGGGAATTCATTTGGAAGCCGATACAAGTCGTGGGCGCGCCGGCCCAAGCCGCGCCGCCTGCTGCCGGAACCACGGCGACCCCTCCCACGAATCCGTTCGCGAGCGCTCCTCCAGGAATCAATGCACCGGGGATGCCTCCGGAAACTCCGGCGCCGCCTCCGAATCCAAACCAGCCTCAACAGTAGGGCCAGCCGCGGCAGCATTGAACTTTACCGCCGACCTTGATGAGGCAGAGAAATACCTCGTCGCCCTCACCCCGGACTCCTCGGAATGACCGGTCGGAAAAGCGTCGAATCACGGTTGCGGCGCAGAGTGCGCGGGATCGGAAATGCCGCGCGCTTGCGGCGTGGCAGCGGATTTCTTTTTCTTCAGGCCCTGCGTGATGCGATGGACGTACTTCTGTGTCTGCGGATACGGAGGCACGCCGCGATACTCCGCGACGCGATCCGGGCCCGCATTGTAGGCTGCCAAAGATAGCGCCAAGTCCTGATTGTATTTCTCCAGCAATTCCTTCAAATAGCGCGTTCCGGCGTTGATGTTCTGCTGCGGATCGAAAACGTCCGTGACTCCGTACTGGGCGACAACTTCCGGCCGGAGCTGCATCAGTCCGCGCGCAAATTTCGGGGAGACGGCCTTGGGATTGAAATTGGATTCGACAGCGATCACCGCGGTGATCAGCTCTTCGTCCACGCCATAGGCCTTGGACGCCGCGGCGATGAGGTCGGCATAGGGCGTTGCAGGCGGCGGATTGGCCGGGGCTGACGGAAAGATTTCTTCACGCTCAACGCTGACGAGTTCGTCCGCCGGGATTTCGACCGTGCCGCCCTCGACCGTCAGGCGGACGGTCGCGCCGAGCGTCTCGTAGCCGGTGATGCGCAGCCGCGCTCCCGAGCGCAAAACGGCGTAATCAGCGCGGGCGCCGGGCACGATGAAGAGCGCGACCCAAAAGGCGAGCGAGAGTGGCAGAGCATAGCGACCGACCGCACGCAGAAAAGCGGCGCCGAGCCGACGCACTCCATATGCGGAAGCGCTGCATCTTGTGAGGCTTAGCAGGCGTTCCTGCCAGGACGCGCGAAGAAATGTCCTCATGCGGGCCTCGATCGCGCGCCAGCAGGCGCCAGGGCAAATTCGGTAATTGCGTGCGCGACTCCAGCTTCGTCGTTCGTCAGCGTCTCTCGCCAGCCGAAGGATTTCAATTCCTGCACGCTATTCCCCATGACCACAGGCACGCCTGCATATTCGAGCATCTCGCGGTCGTTCAGGTTGTCTCCGATGGCCATGACTTCTTCGCGCGGGATGCCGCGCATGGAAACCCATTCGGCGAGCGTGGCGCCTTTCGAGCAGCCCGCGCGAATCACGTCCACGAATGCGAAATTGCGCGACTCATAGAAGGTGCGGGCTAAAGATAAGCGGTTCGCGAACGGCAGTGACTCGAGCAACTCCGCCACAGCGCGTATGCGATCCACCGGGCCGGTGAACATCACCTGGATCGGGTCTTCGGTGAGGCAAGTTTCGAGCGGCGAGACCTCGGCCAGATACTCGCGATTGCGCAGGAGATAGGTGCCACGCACGGGATCATTCCAGTCAATGTGCTCGTGAACGACTTGGCCTTTGCCGTTACGATCGAATTGCACAGCGGTGCCATCGCGGAACTCAGGCGTGGCGCGGAGGACAAGCAGCGCCACCTCTTTCGGCAGGAGATGAATTTGGTGCGTGGTGCCGTCTTTCGATCTCAGCACCGCGCCGTTGTTCAGGACCATCGTGAGCGGGGCGGGGATTTTCTCGGCGATAGGCAAGGCGAAATTGTAGCGGCGTCCGGTGACCACCGCGATTTCAATGCCGCGCGCAACGGCTTCGGCAATCGCGCGGCAATTAGCCTCCGGCATCTGTTGCCGGCTGTCGAGCAGGGTGCCGTCAATATCGATCGCGATGAGGCGTACGGGGGTCATTTGGTTGCGTCCTGGATTCGGGCGCTCAGGCAATTGTACCTTGCGCCGGGGCAGGGAACGGGCCTGCAAATGCGTGCTGGTGCTGGAAGATACTGGAGCCGGAAGGTTACGGGATACCCCCTCCCCATGCTTTTATGTAAGTGCTGATTATAAAGGACTTGGCGACCGTTTGTTTTCAACGAGATACGAAAAATGGCGCGGGGGTTTGTATGTGCTGATTCCAAAGAACTTACAGGCGAGCTAACTCTTTTGCTGTGTTTCAGTTTTGAGTTGCACAAAAATGGTGCAAGTTTGGGGAGCGCGGAAGGGGACACAGAAACCACAAATGGACACGGATAAACACGGATCGGGAAAAGCAGGGATTTGGAAACTGAAGCGGGAGTCAGACCGGGATTGAGGATGGCCAACACGCAGCAGAGTAGCAGGGAGTATCGAGTCTGTCAATCATAACTTCTGTGGAATTTATTTCGAATGGAGCAGAGAGCAGATCCGGGAAAGTTTCCACCTTTACAATTAGCGCAAAGGCGGGGCACCCGCAGAACCTTCTCCCTGGCTGAGGCTATGCCACCCGCCTAACTCCTTTGCTGTGTATCACTTTTGAGTTGCACAAAAATGGTGCAGTCCTAGGGATTCTCAAGGGTGCGCACGGGCTGGCCTGGACGGAAAAGGGCGTGTGGAGTTCGAACTGTTGTCGCGAGCTCACACCATCAGATAGCACGGAAGTTAACAAATGTCAACACTTATTGTAAGGTTACTATTTGAATAGAGGATGCGGGCGCGCGATCCGAAGAGGGGACGGCATCAAGAGCGCCACCTTTCGCGCGCGGCGCGAACAATGGGCAGCCCGGAAATTCAAAGGCTGGCCCGCCTGATCAGTCTAGTGCAGCTCTGTAGTTTTTCTTCGATACTCTTGGTAACGACCGCCCGTCCCATATCGAAAAGTCACTGCAGTGGCGGTGTTCCCAACCTGACCGCCGCTCCGGATATCCCTGTACCCATTGTGCCTGGTATCGAGGACCGACAATCCGAGACCAGCGGTCTTTAGCACCAACCGGTAGTGCGGTCCAATCGGGCGAAACACCCAGAACCAGCCGATGCCTTCCACACTGTGAAAGCACATAGATGGACTTCCTTGGACAACCGGCAGGACGACCAAGTCAGCCTCGTTAGGTCCATTCAGATGGATTTCCGAAACTGCGAACCAAGAAGCCAGGGATCGGCCACTCGGAATGGGGTTAGACTGCATACAGCCGATGACCATCTCGTCCTTCGAGAGAATCCGCAAAACGGCATCGGGCACAGGCACGGGCCGCTCAAGCCGCTCGGCAGGATCGGCGACGAACGTAGTCTGTTCCTGCTTTGTGGTCCCCAAAGCGGTCGAAGCTTTGAGAAGAACCACGACTAACGGCAGCCATACGAGGTAGGTCTTCCTTTTCGTAACTCCCCGCTCGGCCGAGATTTGGTTTGTCTTCATTGGCACTCCGGCAGGTAACTAAACGCCTTATTAAAGATATTCGTGTCCCAGTTCGCTGAGTAGGCGCTCGAACCAGTGCATCGGACCGGTGGCTTCGATACCCACACGCACAGGCTTTGGCAATCCGCGGTAGAAAGTGTTGGCCTCGCCGTTCTCGTGTTCCAATCGCCGCTCGGTCAACTCCCCCGTGCCATCATCCAGCATGGCGATCTGTTGGTAGCGAGTGTGAAAATCACAGCCTATAATGAGCATCGCTCGGCTCCTTTCTTCCGAGCCTCGGTCGTTAGCGCAACCAAGTTTACTCGGAGCTAGGAGCCGACGCCGTCATCTAATCAGCCGATTACTCATTAGCGGAGAGGATGGCTTCTACCCACTGCTGCATCGTTTTCTGCACGTATTTAGTCAGACTCAGGACTGCCTCTTGATATTCGAGAGAACCGTTATACTCGACGGCGGGGAGGGGCGCGCCCAAATAGAGAAACAATAGTTTTTGCTTTACGCGCAGAATGGCCGCAGCATGGACAATTGGCGGGCCAATCATCGGATCACGCGTGACTGTAGAGTACGCGACTGCATCCGGCATGGAGAAGAACTGGTCCTTTTTTCCAAAGCCAATGGCATTGGCCTTGCGCTTGTACACCTTGTCGAAGTCTGTGCCGGGGACGTCGTCGTCCGTCACAGGGGTGTGTACCGTGGCGGACTCTGGAACGTTGGAATGCAGCACGGGCCGATTCCAGGTGAGGATGTCACGCTCGCCTTCGAACACAACGTGCACCGGAGGGGTGACTTGAACGTAGTCCGGCCCTGGCCCAGGCAAGTTGATCCGGGCATTGCCGATGGCAACAACGCTGTTCTGGCCAACGGCTGCCAGCGCAAGCCAGAGGCATAGGACTATGGTTATAGTGATTGCGACGCTTTTTTCTTTGCACATGGATAAACTCCTCGCGTTCTAGCAGGAATCTCCCTTTTGAGTTCACAAACTCGCCCAAATCATATACCTGTCTTGCCTGCTCCGCACTGGCTTGGCGGTGGCCCGCAGGATTGGCCCCGTGTCTCAAATCTTTGCTCCCGGGTCCGTTGCGGCGCGGCACGCGGCATGATACCAGGATGGGTAGGTCACCGCGCGGTACTGGCGTGTCGGGTCGCGCGAGGGTGCCCCTCGGGGCAAAACGTCCTCAAGTTATTGCCTGGGCTACCCGCCGAGATTGTTCCGCCCCGCATAGCGGGGCTGCGGAGGTTGAGGCAGTGCTGATCCGGGCGGCGCCACCGCCCACGCTTCCGGAGTGCTAGACTAAGAGCACCTCAGGGCAGTGGCATGGCTCCGTCGTCCGGTGACAATTCGTCATGGACCTATCTGGCAAGCACTTGCACCGCGGATTTCAGGGACTTCAGGGGTTAAAACCCCTGAAGTTACGGCGCTTTTCGGCGCGGCTCCCGACCAAGTCGGGACAAGTTCCGCCGTGCCCCCTTAGGAAAACGATAGATGAAATGTTCCAATGACTGAACGACTCTACTATCACGATTCGTATTTGAAAGAGTTTGAAGCGCGTGTGGTTTCCGCGGAGCGGGCGGAGGGCGCCGAGGCTTCGGGCGAGCGGTGGAACGTCGTGCTGGACCGGACGGCGTTTTATCCGAGTTCGGGCGGACAGCCGCACGATTTGGGGACCCTGGGCGGGGTGCGCGTCGTGGAAGTGATCGAGCGCGAGGATGGAAGCATCGTGCACGTGATCGAGGGGCACGTCACGGACAGACGGATGGGAGAAGGCACGGTGCACGGCGCGATTGACTGGGCGCGGCGATTCGATCACATGCAGCAGCACACGGGGCAACACCTGCTTTCGGCCGCGTTTATCGAGCTGTTTCAGTTTCCGACAGTTTCGTTTCATTTGGGTCGAGACATCTCGACGATCGATCTCGAGGCTCCGGCGCTCTCAGCGGAGCAACTTGAGTCGGCGGAGCGGCGGGTGAATGAAATCGTCTTCGAGGATCGGCCGGTGACGGTTCGATTCGGCAGCGCGGAGGAATTGGCGCGCGACGGCGCGCGAAAAGAAGTGAGGCGCGAAGGGACGCTGCGGGCAATCGCGATCGAGGGCTTCGATTTGCAGGCATGCGGCGGGACGCACGTGGCGCGAACGGGCGAAATAGGGATGATTCTGCTGCGGCGCGCGGAAAAGGCGAAGAAGAACTGGCGCGTGGAATTCGTTTGCGGCGAACGGGCTCGTGCGGCGGCGCGCCGCGACCGGGAATTACTCATTGAGTCGGCGCGGCAATTGGGCTGCGGGCCAGCGGAGTTGCCGGGGATGGTGGCGCGTGCGATCGAGGAGCGGCAGGCGAGCTACCGTTCGCGGCAGCGGCTGCTCGAGGAGCTCGTGAGCGTCGAGGCGCTGACGATGTTGGCCATTCGCTCGACGCAGGAGCGGGCGGGCGGGACGCGGACGCTCGCGCGCGTCTTCGAGGACGCCGACGCGGACTACATGCGGATGCTGGCGAGCAAGCTGATCGCGGAGCCGGGCGTGCGGGTGCTGTTTGCGTCGCGCGCGGGCGGGCATCTCGTGTTCGCGCAGACGCCGGGATTGCCTGGGGATTTAGGCGCGCTGCTGCGGGAGATTGTGGCGTCGGCGGGCGGGAAGGGCGGCGGGACGAAGGATTTCGCGCAGGGGAGCGTGCCTAGTGGGCGCGGGCTGGATGCGTTGATTGAGGGGGCGAGAGAGAGATTGAAAGGGTGAGAGGGAGCAGGGAAAAACTCGCACCCTTGCGCTACGCGCAAGGACGCGGCGCCCGCCGCAAAACCAAAATCAAAACCACAGATGAGGACCTAAAAGGTCGCCGCTACGGGGCTCAGATAGCTCTTGCAAACGTACCCAGGGCTTCCGCCCTGGGCTAGTTTGTTGCGCCCTTCCGGGGCTAACTCAGCGCGAAGCACCGAAAGAATGGTGGACGGCGCGGGATTCGAACCCGCGACCTTCCCGGTGCTACCGGGACGCTCTCACCAGCTTTTTGATGAACCGCTGACCCTTCATCGTTGGAATAGAATGGTGGACGGCGCGGGATTCGAACCCGCGACCTCCTCGTTGCGAACGAGGCGCTCTCCCAGCTGAGCTAGCCGCCCACGGGCCAAAATCAGGATAGCAGAGGATTCCGGGATTTCCAATTTGGTGCGCAGGAGCCTGTGTTTACTCTATCTCAGGAGTGAAACGCGGGAAGAATTCAAGGTGCATGCCGAAGGATGCCGCCGGCCGCTACCCGGAAATTGAGCGGGGCTTACTGCGTGCCGGTCTCGCCGCCGCGCTGCGCGATCACTTTGCGCACGTTGTCGTAAAGCGCGCGGGCTTGCGGCACGGAATCGATGGCCTTGAGGACCTGCGGATCGTCCTGGAGTCCGACTTCGTAGCCTTCCGTGAGGCCGAACACCGAAGTGAAGACTTCCTGCTTGATGGTGCGCTTGAGCCACTCGGCATTCTGGGCGATATCGGCTTCGGTGTACTTGATGTTGAGCCGATCGAGATACTTGCGGAGGCTCGCTAAGACGGCGTCGTCCACGACGAAGGACTTGGTGACGTCCGGCTTCGAGCCGAGGAAGTACGTGGTAAATCCGCCCACGCTGCCTTGATACGGATAAAAGACGTTGTGGCGAAGCAGGAGCTCCTGGAAATCGTTGAGCTTGGGCTCGGCGACGACGACGTCGGGCGTGATGCCTCCGCCGCCGGTGACTTGGCGGCCGCCGTCAGTCAGCTTCACTTCAGTGGGCGCCGGCACCTTGTGATTGTAGAGATAGTCGTAGACCGAAATGTCCTTGTAATCGCGCTGGATGAGGCGGCCGCTGGGCGTGTAGTAACGCGCCGTGGTGAGGGCGAGGCCGGTATTCTCACTCAAGCGGGAGACGGTCTGCACAAGGCCCTTGCCGAAACTTTGTTCGCCGACCACCAGGCCGCGATCGTGGTCCTGAATCGCGCCGGTGACGATTTCGGATGCGGAGGCCGAGCCACCGTTGATGAGCACGACAAGGGGC
>DASPOJ010000129.1:0-2507 GCA_035626055.1 Candidatus Methylomirabilota bacterium
GGCGTGCAGGAAGTTCTCGACGGTTGGGACGAAGGCGTGCAATGGCAATTCAAGCTGTGGCACGAATTGATGGCGCAGAAAGGATTCGTCGTCCTCACACTGGACAATCGCGGCCAGAGCGGACGCGGCCACGCGTTCGAAACGCCCATCTGGCACAAGTTCGGCTCTGTCGAGTTGGCCGATCAGCTCGCGGGTGTTGCCTGGCTGAAGCAGCAGCCCTGGGCGGACACCTCGCGCATGGGAATCTGGGGCGGCAGCTTCGGCGGATACATGACCTGTTACCTCATGCTGAATGCGCCGGGCGTTTATCGCGCCGGCGTCGCGCTCGCTCCGGTGACGGACTGGCATCTCTACGACACGATCTACACCGAGCGCTACATGGGAACGCCGCAAGAGGATCCCGACGGCTACAACGCGGGCAGCGTGCTCGACAAAGCGGCGCAGCTCGAAGGCAAACTACTCATCGCTCACGGCACCGCGGACGACAACGTTCACTTCGGCCAGACCGTCGCGCTCGCCGATAAATTCGTGAGCGCCGGAAAGAATGTGGAGTACCAAATTTACGGCGGGCTCGGCCATCATCTCGGCGATACGGCCGCGCGCGTTCAGCTCTTCAACCTCATGACGCAATTCTTCCTCGACAACGTAAAGGGCCAGTAGCCTCGCCATTCATCACTGGCCGGTCCCGGGCTCCGCACTTGCAGCACCCGGGGCGCTTCCTACCAGTGCACCCGCACGCGATACCGCAGCACCGAGGTCCCGTCCTTCTCGACGGGCACTTCAAATTGCGCCGCGAACGCCGCCGTCTTTTCCGCCTTGTAAGACGAGCTGAGCATTTGCCAGTCGCCGCCGATCGGCTCGTTCACTTCCACGGTAATGGGAACGTCCTTGTGGTTGCGCAGCGTGATTTCGTACTCCATTTCATACACGCGATCGGATATGCGCTGGAAGTCCGTCTGCTTGCGCTCGGCGACGATGTCAAACGCGTTGCCGATGTGCAACCGGACGGGTTCGTCCTTCGGCGTGTGGTCAATATTGTCTTCGCCGACGAACAAGACGCCGCCATGCGAATCGGCTTGATACACGCGCACGGTGCCCGCCGGAAGCGGCATGCCGAGGCTCGATTTCTCTGAGTTCTGAAACTTGTAATAGACCTGGACAGCGTCCTTGATAGGCGCGCCGGGCTGCTGCGCGGAACGAAAATAGTAATTCTGCCCGTTTACGACGTACTCTTTCTCTACCGGAATCGAAGAGGCGCTCAACAGGCTGATTTGCTTGGTTTCTTTGTCCTGAATCGAAGTGCGCCGGCCAAGCGTGTACAAGTGATATTCCGAAAACGATTCCTGGGCGAATGGCGCTGAGGCCGCGGCACCCGGCATCACCGCCATCGTCTCGAATTGCGCCCTCGGCGGTGGAGTCGCGCGATGAATGTCGCCCGCCACCAATTGCAGTCGCGCATTGTTGAAGGCCGCGCCGCTGTTGTTGATGAGCGTCACCCACCCATCGAGATCGGCGGAAGAATCATCGCGCCCCACTGTAAGCACGTAGTCCGCGCTCCAGGAAAGATTCGTCGTGAGGTAAGAGGCCTCGACGGTCTGCCGCGCCGCGCCATGATTCTCAAGCTGCCACAGCAGCGTCGGCCGCTCGTAGAGATTCCCCGGCAACTCGGGGAAGCGGTAACTGTCGGCGCTCATCCCGGTCACGATTTCGTTCCCCACTTTCCACACCGGCCCGCCGTTGTCCGCAAGCAGCGTGGCGTGAATTTCCTCCCAGCGCGTCGAGCCATTGTCCTGGATGGGACGCAACAGCGTGACTTCGCGCCCAACGTATTTCTGCAGCAACTTTGCGGGATCGAGCAAGTCGTACTCGTAGTCCTGTTCGAGCACGTTCAGCTTGCCGGGATCGGCCAGCGAACGAAAATGCACGGTAGCGGGATTGATCGAAGCCGCGATGTCCATGAACCGCAATTCCAATTCGCCCGCGGCCAAATTGATCTGCCGGACGTCGCGCACCAGCGCCAAGTCCTGGTTGTAAACCGTGACGGCGAGATCGGTCTGATCGCTCGCCGTAGTGGTGGCAGTCGTGGTGGTGTTGCCGGCAGCGACCTGCCCCGCGGGCGCCGTTTGGCTTCCGCCCGCCGCAGCCTCAGAATCCGCGGCAACCGTCGCCGGACGGTGTAACCAAGGGACCGCGATCAACGCCGCAACCAGCAACGCCAATCCCAAGCGTCCCTGCAAACTGGATGTAGGTAAGGATGAGCGATTCATTTTCCGCCTCCATGTTCGAGTAGCTTACAGAGGTTTGAACGCCGAAGCAGAGATTTCTTGCACTGGCCGGAGAACGCTGAAGGGAGCAGCCTACTGCGGCTGCCAAGTCCGGCCGGCGTCGGCGGTGGAGAAGACGCGGCCGTCGGCGGAGGTGATAGTGGCGGAATTGGCGTCGCGCGCGGAGACGGAAACCCAATCCGGAGCGATGCCGTCGCGCGCCGCGGACGCGGGCGACGGAAT
>DASPOJ010000130.1:0-22103 GCA_035626055.1 Candidatus Methylomirabilota bacterium
GACCTTGGCCGTATAGGCCACCCGGCGGCTGTCCGGGCTGAAGACGAGACTCCCCTGGCCGATGTCATCGTAAGGTTTCTCCTCTTTGCCATCCACCACGACAAAGCGCTTCTCGCCCTCCTGGGCCGCATAAGCCACCCGACGGCTGTCCGGGCTGAAAAGGAGACCCTCGCCGATGCCATCGTAGGGTTCCTCCTCTTTGCCGTCGACCACAACAACCCACTTGTCGCCTACCTTGGCCATATAAGCCACCCGACGGCTGTCCGGGCTGAAAAGGAGACCCTCGCCGATGTCATCGTAGGGTTTGCCCTCTTTGCCATCCACCACGACAAACTGCTTATCGCCAACGATGGCCGCATAGGCCACCCGGCGGCTGTCCGGGCTGAAGACGAGACTCCCCTGGCCGATGCCATCGTAGGGTTTGCCCGCTTTGCCATCCACCACGACAGACGGTTTTGCGCCAACTATGGCCACATAAGCCACACGCCGGTTGTCCAGGCTGAAAGCAATGGAATCTAGCGCTGTAGAGGAGTCGATTTGACCGACAAGCTTTTCGGAGCTGGCTCTGCCTCCGTGCAAGAGCGCGGTAACCCGTTTGCAACCAGTGGCGGGAAGCAGAAGCGTGAGCGCTATCAAGGCCCTTAGCGTTTTCATGGCTGTTTGTCCTTTTGCCGGGCGTCGCGAAACAGAGAGACTCGATCCCGCGATTGAAAACTCCGCCCATCCTCCCTTACAGGGGCGGCGGCCAGAAAGGAATAGCCGATAAGGGAAAACGGAGGGCGCGCAGGCCACGGGCAAATCGTCCTCCGCCAGTGCGGGGGATTGTACACCTATCGCAGTTGTCAGTTCCGTGAAATCCCGGAGGCGATGCGCGAATCACGTTCGTCGAGGGGCCGATTCGTTTTTTTCTCGATTTGGCAATTTGGCTCGCCGTCACCTGTCTATCTAGCTGGCTAGCCGGAGAAGCGAAGGCGGAACACCGGGCTCATGTCCGGCAGCGGGTCGCCCTCCCACCGCGCCTGACACGCCCGATGATGTCTGCGAGGAGCGAGTCAGACCCTCCGGTCCCGTCGGCCTACTGGTCGGGCCACTTGGTATCCAAGCTAACCCACGAATTCCCAACGATGGTGAATCCGCCGACGCCGTTCCCTGCGACCGTCGAAATGATCCCATCCGGCGCAACCTTGCGAATGCGCATGTTTGCAGAGTCCGCAATATATAGGTTGCCAAGAGAGTCCACCGCGATACCATCAGGGAAGTTGAGTTGCGCGCGTACGGCTGGGCCTCCATCACCCGAGTAGCCAGCGGTTCCATTGCCTGCCACCGTAGAAATCACCCCGTGGCTTACCTTGCGGACGCGCTGGTTGCCGCTATCCGAAATGTACACGTTGCCCTTCATGTCCACAGCGACCGTGCCCAACCCACACAACTGGCCACTCGTGGCCGGCCCCCCATCCGCTGGCGGAGTCTGGCAGTGGCCGTCCCCAAGTCCTTTACCCGCCACGGTCGAAATGATGCCGTCTGAGCCCACCTTGCGCACTCGTTCATTGCCGTAGTCCGCGATGTAGAGGTTGTTGGCAGCGTCTACGGCAATCCCAATTGGCGCGTTCAGCTGGGCGTCCGTGGCTGGGCCTCCATCCCCCGAGTAACCGGGGGTACCGTTGCCTGCCACGGTGGAAATCGTGCCGTCCAGGGCCACCCTGCGAACACGGTGGTTGGAGCTGTCGGCAATGTACAGATTTCCCGCAGAGTCGAGGGCAAGACCTTGAGGGAATTTGAGTTGCGCGCGAGTGGCCGGGCCTCCATCACCCGAGTAGCCGGCGGTTCCATTGCCTGCCACGGTAGATACCGTCCCGTCCGGAGCCACTTTGAGAACACTGTTGCTGTCTCTCTCAGCAACGAAGATAGCCCCGTTCCCGTCTACGGCAATACCCAGCCAGTACCCATGTAGATTACTCCCCCCGACTCGCGTCAAGAGGCCTTTTTGGGGGTCGAGTTTGAGCAAATAACCGCTGCCCTCTGAGCCGAAGTAGACGTCCCCCCCGGTACTCACCGCAAGTGGGCTCGGACTCACCGACGTACTGGTCGCCTGAGCCGTAGTCTCTGGCGCGCGGGCTTCGCCTGCCGCACCAGAGATCGTGCCGTGTGGCGCAGTGGGTTTGTCTTGAGCCACGGCGGAAAGTGGCACAGATAGCAGCACCGAGAGCAGTGCTGCAGCGGAACTGATTCGGATGCTCGTCACGATAAGCCTCCTTCGTCACCATCTGTTTCATCAAGATAGGCTGCAATAGCTTGTTACCTTTCCACTGCAACCGGGATTCCCATTTTGATCTCCCGCATGGGCAATTACATACACCCGGCACTCCGCGAAGTGAAGCTAATTGATTTCGTCGCACGATCTTCCAGTTGGATGGCCGCAACTCAATTCGCATAACCAACTTGAACTGCCACTTCCGAGGCATTTCTCCGACACCCCTGCCCTGTTGAGTACTTTCTTTCCCCGGCAGTCTCGCAGCCGGCCGCGCGTCAGCCCGTTGGGACCTGCAGCGCCCAGATCCGACGGAGCATCGTTCCGAACAGGCGTCGCGTCAGGTGACTCTCGCCCAGCAGCAGCCAGTAGTACCGCGCATGCTTCACCAGCCGCCCGCCCGTCTTCACCGACCCTTGCTGCAAGCTCGTCAGCGACCAGTTCTCGATTCGCTTGATTTTGCACTTGACCCAGTGGGTCGAAACCTCCACTAGCAGGTTTTGCGCTCGAAGTCGCACGAATACTGGCGCTCGCTTGATGATACGACCCCCTACACAGTCTTCAAAAAGGAAATGTGGCGTGAAATCACCTGACGCCGCCGACGCTCGGATGACCGAAGACTGACTCACTACCGGTCGCGCGCAGCCTCGCGCTGCACGGATTTGACAGTCCCCGACGCGGCGCTTAGTATCGAGCGCTTAGGCTGCGCTCGCGCGGCGGACTGTGCGAGCGTCTCCGCATCCACCGATGAGCGCGAATCCCACCAGGCCGAAGTTCTACCTCACGACGCCCATTTACTACACGAACGGCTTGCCGCACGTCGGCCATACCTACACGACGATCGTGGCCGACACTGTGCGGCGTTACAAGCGCATGTGCGGCTACGATGTCGTGATGACGACCGGCGCGGACGAGCATGGAGTGAATGTGGAACGCGCTGCGAAGAAGGCGGGCATTCCGGAGTCGGAATTCGTCGCCCGAATGGCCGACGAGTGGCGCGGGCTGTGGGACAGGCTCGGCCTCGCCGCGGATGAATTCATTCGCACCACGGACCTCGAGCATGTCCGCACCGTGCAGTGGCTCTTCAGGCTGTGCCGCGATGCTGGGTATGTCTATAAGGGCCACTACACGGGGCAATACTGCATTTTCGACAATGCGTTTGTCCCGGAAGCGAAGCCGGGAGACTCGTGCCCGGATTGTGGGCGGCCCACGGAAACGGTGACCGAAGAGAATTACTTTTTCAAATTATCGGCGTTTCAGAAGCCGCTGCTGGATTTTTACAATCAACATCCGGAATTCATCCAGCCCGAATCGCGGCGCAACGAAATCGTCAGCTTCGTCCAGGGCGGCCTCAAGGACCTGAGCATCACCCGGACGACGATCCGCTGGGGCATTCCCGTGCCGGGCGAGGAGCCTCACGTTTTTTACGTTTGGTTCGACGCGCTCACGGCATATCTCAGCGCGGTCGGGGGACCCGAATACGCGCAGCGCGGCTTTTGGCCGGCGGACGTGCACCTGGTCGGGAAAGACATCATCCGCTTTCACGCGGTTTATTGGCCTGCATTTCTGATGGCCGCGGGGCTGCCATTGCCGAAGCAAATCTGGGCGCATGGGTGGTTCCTGATCGACGCCGCGAAGATGAGCAAGTCGAAGGGGAATGTCGTCGCGCCGCTGCCGATCGTGAATGTGCTGGGGATGGACGCGCTGCGGTATTACCTGTTGCGCGAAACGGTGTTTGGGCAGGACGGGAATTTCAGTTACGACGCGCTCGTCACGCGCTACAACGGGGATCTGGCGAACGGGCTGGGGAATCTTGCGAGCCGCGTGCTGACGATGATCGACAAATATTGCGGCGGGGCAATCCCTACCCCTGACAAGGAGCCAAGAGTGACCGCGTCGGTTTATAGTCCTGACGTCTCTTCGATCGTGGGTGCGACAGTAGCGGCCGTCAACGCCGACTACTCGGCCTTGAAATTCTCGCGTGCGCTGGAACGCATCTGGGAGCTCGTCGCCGAGACCGATGGGCATCTTACCAAGGCGAAGCCATGGACCATGGTGGAAGAGACCGCACAGCGGCCTTATCTCGAGACGAGCTTGTACTGTGCGGCCGACGCAATTCGGATCATCTCGGTGATGGCATATCCTGTGTTGCCCGTCGCTGCCGAGAAGATTTGGAAGCAACTAGGCTTGGCTGGCAATGTCGCTGACCACAAGATCGAGGAGCTGGCGTGGGGGCAACTCAAGCCGGGCACGCGAATAGGCAAGATCGAGCCGATATTCCCGCGCGTAGACAAAGCCGAAGCGATTGAAAGGATAGAAGCCATGGAACAGGCACCACAGAAACCAGGCGAGGCGCCCGCTGCCGGAACTTCGGCGGCGACTCCGGGCCAGCCCACGCCAGCGGGCGCAACGCCCGCGATCCCTCCCGCAACAGCGCCGGCGAAAATCACGATTGACGATTTCGCGAAGGTCGAGATGCGCGTCGGCCAGATTGAATCGGCGGAAAAAGTGCCGAATGCCGACAAGCTGCTCAAGCTCATGGTGAACATCGGCGACGAAGTGCGGCAAATCGTCGCGGGCATCGCCACGGTGTACGAAGCGGAAAAGCTCGTGGGGCGCAAGGTCATCGTGGTGACGAATCTCCAGCCGCGCAAGCTCCGCGGCGTCGAATCGAACGGCATGGTACTGGCTGGTTCCAGCGGGCCGGACGGCTCGCCCGTGCTAGCGGGCTTTCTTGAGGACGTGCCCGTCGGCTCGCGATTGAAGTGAGCGTTCGCGGGAATCGGTGAGCCGTAGAAGCGCGCAGGAAAAGATAACGCGGAGGCGCCAAGAGCGCAGAGGAGCGCGGAGAAAGAGCGGATCGCCTCGTTCGCCTGCCTGTCGGCCGGCAAGCTCACAATGTGAGTCGCCAGGTTGCGGGACCCTTGTTGACTATGTTTGGCGTGCGCCGAGTTGGCGGCAGCTAACCGCTGGATTCTTCGGTCCCGCGGGGCGGGACCTCAGAATGACATCATACGAATCCAAACGGGGCTAGAGTGGCGTTGGAGCTGATTGATTCACACGCGCATCTGGACTCGGCCGATTTCGACGCCGACCGCGACGATACACTCCGCCGCGCGCAAGAGGCTGGCGTTCGCGCGCTGCTAACGGTGGGCACCGGCCGCAGGCTCGATGAGATTCGCGGCGCGCTACGACTTTCCACGCAGCACGATTGGATTTACGCCGCCGCCGGGATTCATCCCCACGACGCCAAGGATTTCGGGGAAGCCGATTTCGCGACGCTCGCGCAATGGATGAGCGAACCGCGCGTGATCGCCTGGGGAGAGATTGGCCTCGACTATCATTACGATCACTCTCCGCGCGAGGTCCAAGCGCGAGTATTTCGCCGACAACTCGAACTGGCCCGGGCGGCCAAGCGGCCCGTCATCATCCACTGTCGCGACGCCTGGCAGGACTGCCTGCGAATTCTTGAATCTGACTGGCGCTCATCGGCGCTCGGCGGAATACTCCACTGTTTCAGCGGGACGCTGGCGGAGGCGCGCCGCGGATTGGACATGGGCTTCCTTGTATCGTTCGCGGGCAACGCGACATACCCCAAGGCACAGGGCCTCCGCGACGTGGCTCGCGAAATCCCGCTGGAGAACTTGCTCATCGAGACCGATTGCCCCTATCTGGCGCCGCAGCCGCATCGCGGGCGGCGCAACGAGCCCGCCTATGTCGCGGAGGTAGCAAGAACGCTGGCAACTGTGAGAAACTTGGCCCCTGACGAAGTTGCGGCGGCCACGGCCGCGAACTTCCTTCGCTTTTTCGGCCTCGTCGCGGCCTCCGGCAGCAGGCCCCAGGGCGTGCAGGGGAGGGAGCCATCGCCGTTCTGACCACAAAGGAAATCTTCGATCTCGTCCGGGACGATCTGGTCCGGGTCGAGCAGGAGCTTGCCCTGCAGAGCGGCACGGCGCCGGTCCCGGTCTCGGATATTGCGGGTTGCCTGTTGGGCAGCGGCGGCAAACGGCTGCGGCCTGCGCTGCTGCTGCTTTCGGCGGGCTACGCGGGTTACCGGGGAACAGGCGCCGTCCGGCTGAGTGCGGTGGTGGAGCTGATTCATAGTGCCACGCTGGTTCACGACGATGTGATCGACGGCGCGGACACGCGGCGGGGACGTCCTTCCGCCAATTCCCGCTGGGGAAATCATCGCAGCGTGCTCGCCGGGGACTGGCTCTACATGCAGGCGTTTCAACTGGCGCTCGGGGAGCGCAATTTCAAGGTCCTCGACATCCTCATCGAGCTGACGCAAAACATGGTCGAAGGCGAGCTGTTGCAGCTCGCCAAGCTCGGCCGCATGGATTTGACCGAAACGGATGCACTCGAGCTCTCGGCGCGCAAGACGGCCTGCCTTTTCAGCGGTTGCGCGCGGCTCGGCGCGGTGCTGGGCGGCCTTGACGATGGGGGCGAACAAGCGCTGGCGGATTACGGACGCTTCTCCGGGCTCGCCTTCCAGCTCGTGGACGATCTGCTGGATTTCACCGCGTCTCCGGAGCGGCTCGGCAAGCCGGTCTTGAGCGATCTGAAAGAAGGCAAGGTCACGCTCCCCCTCATCTACGCGCTCGACGACGGCTATTCGGAGGCGCGGCGCCTGGTTGCCAAAGTGCTTGAGGAGGGCGGCTTCACCAGCGTGCGTCCTGAAGAGATTACGCAACTCGTGCGGGAATCCGGCGCTCTCGATCGCGCCCGGCAGCTGGCTCGCGATTACGCGCTTCGCGCCAAGGCCTGCCTCAATGGAAACGCCACCGGCGATTTCGGCCGCGCCCTGCAGGCCATGCCCGATTTCATTCTCGATCGCGACAACTGACCTCGTGACCCCGATCCTGCCGTTCCGAATTGTCTATCACGAACACTACGACCTGCACCTCGGCGCGCATATTTTTCCTTCGCAGAAGTACCGCCTGATTCGTGACGCGTTACTCGCGGAAGGCCTGGCCGCGCCGGAAGAGATCGTCGCGCCCGCGCCTGCCGCCGACGAAGACGTCCTGCTCGTCCACACCGCCGAGTGGGTTGCGAAACTGAAGAGCGATACGCTGACGCTCTCCGAGCGGCTGCGCGTGGAGATTCCCTATTCACCGGAGACCGTGGAGGCGTTCTGGCTTTCCGCGGGCGGCTCGCTTCTCGCGGGGCGGCATGCGCTCGCGGATGGTTCCGCAGTGAATTTGAGCGGTGGATTCCACCACGCCTACCCGGGGCACGGCGAAGGTTTCTGCATGATTCACGATGTGGCTGTGGCCATTCGCCGGCTACAGGCCGATGGGGCCATCAAGACGGCCATGGTCGTGGATACGGATGTGCATCAAGGGAACGGCACCGCCGCGATATTCAGAAAGGACCCAAACGTCTTCACGCTTTCGATTCATCAGGAAAACAATTACCCGGTCCCGAAAGAGATCTCGGATCTGGACATAGGTCTCGCGGACGGCACGGGCGACACCGAGTATCTTTCGCGCCTCGAGGGCGGGCTGGCGCGCTCCTTACATTCGTTTCATCCGGACCTGCTGTGTTATATCGGCGGCGCAGACCCGTACCGCGAAGACCAACTCGGCGGCCTGGCACTGACGATTGAAGGACTCGAGCGCCGCGATCGCCTGGTCTTCGAGCACGCGCGCAATCTTGGCATCCCGGTCATGAGCACTTTGGCCGGCGGCTACGCCCGCCGCGTGGACGACACTGTGAGAATCCACGTCAATACTGTGCGCGCGGCGGCCGAAGTTGCGCGCCGGTATCCGCGCGGCGCTCAGGGCTGAACTCTTGCTTACCGCGGCTCTTTCCAGAGCCCCCCCGTTGCGATAACCCTGTTCGGAAGCTAAGGTGATGCCGCGAGCGTGTGCTGGATGGCGTCTTTCAACTCGGACACAATCGTATCCGGATCGAAACCTTCGGCGCGATAGGTAACCTTTCCGGCACGGTCCAGAATCACGAGCGTCGGCAAAGAATGAACGTTGTAGAAATCGTCGAGGCCGTCGGCGAAGAGCACCGTGCCCGGAATGTGCTGCCGCTGAAGGAACGGCAGGACGCGAGATTCATCCTCATCCGTATTCAGGGTGAGGAATGCCAAATCCTTGCGCCCGACGTACTCCTGCAAGACTTGCGCCAGCAGGGGATCGAGTTCGCGGCAGGGCGTGCACCAGGTCGCCCAGAACGTGAGCACAATCGTTTTCCCCTTCAAATCGCTCATCTGGAATGGAGGCGAGCCGTCCGGCCGCCGCAGCACGAATGCAAGTGGATCCTTAATTCCCTTGTTGGGCACGGGCTGGGCCTCTGGTTTGGCGGCGACGGCGACTGTCTCGTCGTAGGCTTGCAGCAGCCGCTCGCCCAGGCCAACTTCGCTCCCGTGCCGTTCGCGCCACAAATTGCCCAGCTTTAGTCGGATTTCGGCGCGGTCCACGTTCGCGCCTTCCTGATCCGGCATGACGAACGCATCCGCATAAAACTTTATGGCGTCATCGGGCCGGTGGAGCAGTTCGGCAATCTCCCCCATGGCCAGCGCGGCTTCGGGATTGGGGTACAACTGCATGCTGCTGCTGAAATCCTTCTGAGCGTCGTCGTAATCCTTCAGGTCCATTTCCAGATGCCCGCGCAATATGTAGACGGACATCTCGGCGCGCTTCCGGCCCGCTTCCCATTCTTGCTGGGACATGCGCGGGGAGCGCTCCGCCGGATTCGCCTTCTGGATTTGATCGAGTACGCGCGAAGCATAGTCCACCGCGCGCTTCAAACTTTCCTCATCGCCCTTTTGTTCGAGCATGAGCGATGCCTGCATCATCATCTGCGCGTCGTTCGGGTCGAGAGCGATGAGTCGCTCGGCGTATTCCAGGGCGGTCGCGGAGTCGCGCACCTGAAGCGCAGATTCCACAATGGCGCGGTAAATGTCCGCCTTTCGGGGCGAGTCGGGGAAGCGCTTCAGATAATCTTCGAGGTTGCGCACGATCTTGGCGCTGTCGTTGTTCGCATCCTGGACCGCTCGTTCGAGCTCGGCCTCGGCATCGGGCGGCTTCGGCGGAGGAGGTGTTTGCTGCGCGTGCGGCGCCGGCTTGGGCGGCGCCTGGGCTGGACTCTGCGCGTTTTTTGGCGGTGGCTGCGCGGCTGGCTGCGAAGGTGGCTGCGCCGGCGCGGGCACGGGAGCCGGGCTCGAAGTCGGTGGCTGCGAGGCAGGCTGCGAGGGTTGCTGCGTGGGAGCCGGGCTCGGAGCCGGTGGCTGCTCCGCGGGCTGAGGCGTCGAGGGCGCCGGTGTCGGCGGAGATTGTGGGGCAGGTTGTTGAGCGGGTTGCTGCGCGAGAACCGTCGCAGCAAGCAAAAGACTCAGGGCCGCAACTCCAAATGCGCTCATTTTCATCGTGCGGGCATTGTAACCTGATTTCAGATCGAACGGGGGAGCAGGTACGCGGGAGTTTCAGCGGCTGCGCGCGGCGCGCAATTTTCCCGGAATCCGCTTGGATTCTGCTTGGAGAACCGCGACCCACCTGGGCGGGGAACGCTTCTTCGTTACTTGAAATCCAGCAGGAGGTCGGCGATGTGCTTGTCCGGGTCTTTTCTCACGTAGTGACCGACGTCGTTGTAGTGAACCGGCAAGTCTCCGAAAATTTCTCGCGTGGGTTTCTGGAGTTTGTCGAGGAATTGGTCGCAGTACGCGGAATCGAAGATTTGCGCCGGCAGCAATCGCCACGCTGCCCGGACTCGGTTCTCCGCATCCAGAGAGAGGCCCGTAATAATGAGATCGCCCATGCGATAGAGTGGCCCTTCCTCCACGGAAATGCTGTAGGTCACGCGGGCGCCCGCCTCATCAAACGTCGCCACCGGCGTGAGTGTCGCGTCCAGTCTGCCACCGTGGCCGTAGGCATCTTGGATGCGTTGCCAGGCACCCGTAATCTGCATCGCGTCCGCCACGTCTCCGGGTTTCAAACCGATCAATTCGTTCAGGGACGCGGCATCGAGCACGGTGTTCCCGTTCCACTGGGCTCCGCCCCAGTGATACAGCGGCCCGGGCTCGATCGGGAAAATCACGACAAGACTTTTGGGAGGAGGGCCGTTCGGATCACCCGTGAACCGGGGAATCGGCTGCGCGAACTTGGCATGAAGATGCCCCGCCGCGAGGTAGAGCGGCGCGACTTGCTCGCTCTCAAACACTTCGAGCATGTAGCGAGAAAACGGCTTCCCCAGAATGTCCGAGAGCCGATCCTGCAACTTGGGTGAATCCGACGCCAAAGCATCTCCGAATTGAACAGATTCGACCGGCAGGCTGGCGCCTTCGACGCGAAATTGCATCATCATGCCTTCGCCGACGGGTTCCGTAATAAGCGTGCGCTCCACTGTTCCTTGAACACCGCGCGAGGGTAGAAGGGCCTCAAGCGCGGCGGTCATCTGGTCGAGAATCGTGCCACCCTGCGGCGCCGTACCGTCGAACAGGAAGACAGATTTCCGAAGGGCCGCCGTCAGCTCCTCGTCGGTGAACCACGGGAAATTGTCGAAGTCCACCGGGACCGTCGGGGCGTCTTCCAGCGAGAATTCAGCCTCCACGCTTTGGTCCGGATACGTTGTGTACCGGTAGTTGACCTTGGAGAAAAGACCGAGTTGCGCCAACTGGTCGGCGGCGGCTTGGAGCATGTCGCGATTCAGGGCCTGGCCAATCTTCAGCCCGCTCGCCACCCCAACCTGGTCGGAAGTATAGCGTTGGGTCCCCGTGATCTTGATTGTCTTCAGCGTCCCCGCGAGGGCCGCTTGCTGCGGCGACGGGGTTGCCGCGCCGGATGTCGCGGCGATCGCAATCGCCGCCAGAGCAAAGAGGAAAAGAAGATGGCGTCGGGCGTGCACGGCCCTCATTTTACGCGAAACGACGCGTTGGGGCGTAATTCTCCGCGAGAAGCGGGGCAGTCCGCTTGCGTGCTATTCGACCGTGACGGATTTGGCCAGGTTGCGAGGCTGGTCCACGTCGCAGCCGCGCCGGACGGCGATGTGGTAGGCCAGAAGCTGCAGTGGAATGATTTCCAGAATGGGCGCCATGATCTCCGGCGCAGGGGGAATCTCAACGGAGTGGTCAGAAGCTTCCCGCGCAAGATGATCCCCCTCGGTGACGATCGAGATGACGATGCCGTCGCGGGCTTTGACTTCCTTGATGTTGGACACGCTTTTTTCGTAGCGCGTCATGGACTCGCGGTCGGATTCATCGCGCGTGGCGATCACCACGACCGGCAGATTCTGATCAATCAGGGCGTTGGGGCCGTGCTTCATTTCTCCGGCCGGATATCCTTCCGCGTGGATGTAAGAGATTTCCTTCAGTTTCAGCGCGCCTTCGAGCGCGATCGGATAATGGATTCCGCGGCCGAGATAGAGGAAATTCGTGTAACGGAAAAAATCCCGCGCCAATTTCTCGTAGGTACCGGCCTCATCGCCCTGCAGAATCGTTTCCATGCGAAGAGGAATCCGCGTCAATTCCTGAAGCAGTTTCTTGGAGGCGTCGCCATTGAGCCGGGCGCGGGCCTGGCCAAGATAAATGCCGATCAACATCAGAGCGGTGAGCTGCGCGGTGAAAGCCTTGGTCGAGGCGACGCCGATCTCCGGGCCAGCGTGCGTCAGCAGGGTGCCGGCGGCCTCGCGCGTCACCATCGAGCCCGTAACGTTGCAGATGGCCAGCGACTTCGCGCCTTTTTGCTTCGCTTCACGCTGCGCCGCAAGCGTATCCGCCGTCTCTCCGGACTGGCTGATACAAATCGCCAGCGACTGCGGACCCACAATAGGGTCGCGGTAGCGGAATTCGCTGCCGTAATCCACTTCCACCGGAATGCGCGCCATCTTCTCGATCATGAACTTGCCCGCCAGAGCCGCGTGCCAACTCGTGCCGCAAGCGATGATCTTGACGTTGCGGAATTCCTGAAACTCCTTTTCCGTGATGTCCATTTCATCCAGGAAGACGCGCCCGGAATCGAGCGACATCCGGCCGAGCAGGGTGTCCCGCACGGCGCGCGGCTGCTCGAAGATTTCCTTCTGCATGAAATGCTTGAAACCGCCTTTTTCCGCCATGATCGGGTCCCAGGTAACGTGCTGCACAGGACGTTCGATCGGACGCCCATCGAAATCGATGAGGCGGACTCCTTGCGGGGTCAATACGGCGAGATCGCCATCGGCGAGAAAGAAGATGTCGCGCGTGTGATAAAGCACGGCCGGGATGTCGCTGGCCACGAAATATTCGTTTTGTCCCAGGCCGATGACGGCAGGCGGGCCGAGGCGCGCCGCCAGGATCTTGTTGGGGTCGCGCGTCGAAATAATCGCCAATGCGTACACCCCGTTCAGTTCCCGCACGGTCTTCCGCACGGCCTCTTCGAGCGGGCAGCCGTTCGAGTGTCTTTCGACGAGGTGGGCGATGACCTCCGTGTCGGTCTCCGTGACGAACTTGTGGCCTTCCGCTTCCAGCTGCTGCTTCAGCTCAACATAGTTCTCAATGATTCCGTTGTGCACGACAACGATTTCCCCGGAACAATCGCGATGCGGGTGAGCGTTCTCTTCAGTGGGGCGGCCGTGCGTGGCCCAGCGCGTGTGGCCTACGCCGTAAATTCCGTCAATCGGGGAAAGGCGGAGAACTTCCTCGAGGTTGTGAAGTTTGCCGGGAGCGCGCCGGACATTCAGATGGCCGCTCTGGTCCACTACGGCAACTCCAGCCGAATCGTAGCCGCGATATTCGAGCCGGCGAAGGCCGTCAATGATTACTGGCACTACTTTCTTCGGGCCGATGTAACCTACAATTCCGCACACAGTTGTTCTCCCAAGGAATCAGGTTGGAGCGCCTCTGCGGGAGGTGTCTCCACGATCTCGTTTCAGACTAGCACAAACAGAAAGGGTGACGACGGGGTCGGGCGCAACCATTTCCCAATGCGATAGCAGCCGGCGGGCCGGGCCGGCGAACTCACTCAACGATCTCGAAACGGTACTCCTCGATGACTGGATTGCTCAGAACGTCGCGAACGATGCGCTCCATCTGTTTCTGCGCGGAGTCGCGTGTAGATCCGTCCAGGTCCACGACAAAGAACTTTCCCTGCCGGACGTCCCGCACGTCCTGATAACCGAGCGATTCGAGGGCCTTCTGAATTGCCTTGCCCTGCGGATCGAGCACCGTGCCTTTTAGCATGACCCAGACGTGTGCTTTCATCGAATTCATTATACCAAGTCTTGCGTCTCCGCTAACGCCCGGCGTTGTTGGAAGCTTCTGAGAAGGCCCGCGCGGTCCTCCTCGGACAGGAACGCCGCCGAAAAGCCCGCCTCGGCCAGGGCGACAAGTTCGGGCTCCCGCAAGCCCATGGACCGCGCGAGTTCGTACTCCGCCGTAAGCGTAGTCTCAAACATTGCCGGGTCGTCGCTGCCCAGCGTGACGCGCAAGCCCCGCCGCAAGAAAAGTTCGAGTGGATGTTCGGAAGGACGCGCCCCGGCTTTTTCGAGCTGCCGCGCCAGAGCGCCCGTGCGCAGATTGCTGGTGGGGCAAACTTCCAGCGTCACGCCCCGCGCCGCCAGATAATCCATCGTGCGCTCGCTTCGCATGACGGCAATCCCGTGGCCGATGCGCTCCGCACCGAGCAGGTCAACCGCGTCGCACACTTGCTCGGGGCCGCCCATCTCCCCGGCGTGCACGAGGCGGTGCAGGCCTTCCGCGGCCGCGAATTCATATACGCGGCGAAAGTCCTCCGCAGGGAGCGCCAGTTCGTCCCCACCCATCCCGAAGGCGACGACGCCGTCATACCGCGCGGAGCTCGCGAGGCGAGCCACTTCCATCGCCGCTTGCGGGCCGAACTGGCGGACGGCGTCAAAAATCCAGTTAATGCGGATGCCCGGAACTTGGGAGGCGGCCTCGCGGACGGCTGCAAAGTTCACAAGCGGGTCCTGTTCGCGACGCAGCATCACTCCGGCCGAAAGCGTCACCTCGGCGTACAGAACATTTTGGCGGACAAGGGATTCCGCAAGCTGCCTCGCGACCAGTGCGTAGTCCCCCGGCCCGCGGAGGAACGACGTGACCCACTTGAAGGCGTCAAGAAATCGGGCGAAATCGCCCGGTGCATAACGCTCGGTGACCTCCCGCTCAGAGATTGCCGCACCGTAACGGGAAGCAAGTTGTGAGGCGATGGCAGGCTCAATCGAGCCTTCCAGGTGCACGTGGAGTTCGGCCTTCGGCAGCGCCTGCAGATTCAGCGGGAGTCTCACAGTGTGGCGTAACTTAGTGCGAGGGCAACGCGGGGCGCCCGGCGTTGATCCACGCGGTCATCCAATAGGAGCCTACGTCCGTGGAAGCGTCCGAAAGCTGGCGAATCACGATGGCGCCCGCAAGATTGTAGAACCGATCGTAATAATCGTCGCCGTAGTCGCTCAATCCGCGCCGGGCGCGGGCATCCGCGAGCAGGATGTTGTCGAGCCAGGCATAAGAATCAAGGCAGGCGTCGAACGCGTGATCGGTGGGATCGCTGATGAAGCTGGCGTCGTTGGGCCGCAGCGGGAAGAACAGGGAATACTTGTCCACCAGCCCGGAGCTGAAACGCTGATTCACTCCCGGCTGGCCCGAAATCCTACCGTCGAAGTTTTCGGTCGTGTCGAACGGATCGTAGGACTCCGCGACGTACCCGGCGAGCCAAGCCGCCGCAAGTTTTGCCTGCTCCCAGTTCCCACTGCGAAGCGCGTCGGTCAGCTTCTCGCTGTAAACGCCGATCTGCCACGGGAGGACGCCGTTCGCCACAACTTTCGTCTTGCCGTACTTTGTCACCGCGGCCTTGTAATTGCGCGGAAGCATAGCGAACGGAAATTTTCCATACTTGTCGAGCATGATGTAATGATTGCGCTGCTCCGTGGCCGGACTCTTGTCGAGCCAGTCGAGCGGGTCGGTCGCGTGCCGCCCAATAAAGTCGCGGTTCGCGTCGAAGAAGGGCTGCATTTCGGGGGGCAGCGTGTCCACTGCCTTGTTGGCGATAAGCCGCTCCGCATTCGAGCCCCAGGCACGGCTCATTGCCGGCGCGATCAGAGAGAACATGCAGACCACCGCGGCACACGTGCGGATCCGCGTCGTCATCGAACGCCCTCCGCCCTGGCCGGTTCCAAAGCGCTGCGCTTGCGGCTGTATATGAAATAGATCACGAGTCCGATGGCGAGCCAAACAATAAATCGAAGCCAATTCTCAACCGTGAGGCTGGCCATCAGCAAGAGGCAGGAGAGAAGGGACAGGATGGGCAGCAACGGCACCATGGGGACGCGAAACCCTCGAGGCCGGTCCGGCTGGGTCCGGCGCAGGATCAAGACGGCCATTGAGACCAGCATGAACGCGAACAATGTGCCGATGTTCGACAGGTCCGCAAGCGTCCCGATATCGAAAATTCCGGCCGGAACCCCGACGAAAATTCCCGCCACAATCGTCGCCACACTGGGGGTGCGGAATCGCGGATGCACGCGGGAGAACGTGCGGGGTAACAGGCCGTCTCGCGACATGGCGAACCAAATTCGCGCCTGCCCGAGCTGGAACACCAGCAGGGAGGAAACCATGCCCATCAGCGCGCCGACCGTCACCCATTGCTGGATGTGCGGCAGGCCGATGTTATGCAGAGCGGTAGCCACCGGTGCGGCATCGCCGAGAAAAATCCGGAAGGGCTGAATTCCCGTGAGCACAACCGCTACCGTGACATAGAGGATCGCGCACACGAGAAGGGAAGACAGAATGCCTAGGGGCAGGTCACGCCGCGGATTCTTGCACTCTTCCGCCGCCGTCGAGACAGAGTCAAAGCCGATGTAAGTGAAGAAAACAATCGCGCCTCCCGTCAGGACACCTTGCCAGCCGTTAGGCATGAAAGGCTTCCAGTTCACGGGATGAATGTATTTCGCCGCGAACGAGATGAAAATCAGAATGGCGATCAACTTGATGCCGACCATGACGCTGTTGGCTTCCGCCGATTCCCGGATTCCGATCACGAGAAGTACTGTCAAGAGCATGACGATCAGGAATCCCACGATATTAAAATGCAAATGCCATCCAGCCTCGGGAGTGTAGGCGGGAGTCGCCAGTGAAGCCGGGAAGTGAATGCCGAACGTGCTCAGCAAGCTCTTGATGTAGGCCGAGAAACCAACCGCCACGGCCATGTTCGACACCGCGTATTCCAAAATCAGATCCCAGCCGATAATCCAGGCCACCAACTCGCCCAGCGTCGCGTAGGTGTAAGTGTAGGCGCTGCCGGCGATGGGGATCATGGAAGCAAGTTCGGCGTAACAAAGTGCGGCAAATCCGCAGACAATCGCCACCAGAAAAAAGGAAAGCGCAATCGCGGGTCCTGCTCCGGGACGCCCAGCCCTGCCGGCAGCGTGCCCTCCGTGCATCAGCACCTGGAGCAATGGCGCCTTCAGCAAAGAAGGCTCCTGGACCTTCTCGCCGGCCGCCGCAGTTCCTGTCAGGACAAAAATTCCGGTGCCGATGATGGCCCCGATGCCGAGTGCGGTCAGGCTGATCCAGCCGAGGGTCTTCTTCAGCCGGCGGTCAGGATGATCGGCGTCGGAGATGAGTTGGTCAATGTTCTTGACGCGGAAGAGATCGGAGGCCACCGGCACCACCCCATCCCGCTCAGTAGCGGTGAAGCAAAACTGTACCTTCTAGAGCGGCGCGGCGCAACCATTCCCGCGTCGAGCCCGACAGGGCAGCTCTTGTGGCCGCGGCATCCCTACTCCCACTTAAGTTGCGCATAGCGCTCCACAAGTTTCTTCGTGCCGAAGTCGGAGAATCGGACACTGAATTTGCGCTCCTCTTCTTCTCCTTCGACGTCAACGATGATTCCAACGCCGTACTTCGGATGCCGCACGCGCTGGCCGATGAGCGGATGACCGCCCTCGCGCGAAGATGCTGCGCGGGAAGCGCGCGGCTCGCGCGGGGACGAAGCTTCCGCGCGGCCCCCGCTGCCGCGAAAGGGCACGCGCGCACGCCGCGTGAACTCCTCCACTGAATGCGAATACTCGGGATCAGGCTCATACCGCCTTGTCTCGCCGGCGTCAGCGAGGGAACCTTTGGCCGTGGCAATAAGCTCGCCGGGGATTTCCGCGAGGAATCGCGAAGGAAGCGAGCCTTGGAGCCGCTCATTTCCGTAGATGCGGCGATACACCGCGCGCGTCAACGTCAACGTGTTGCGCGCGCGCGTCATCCCGACATAGCACAGGCGTCGCTCCTCTTCGATGGCGTCGGGATCGTCGCGCGAGCGGTTATGGGGGAAGAGGCCTTCCTCGAGGCCCGCGAGAAAGACGTGATCGAATTCCAGGCCCTTCGCGCTGTGCAGGGTCGAGAGGGTCACCGAAGCGCGCTCGTCGTAGGAGTCGGCGTCGCTGATCAGCGCGGCCCGCTCGAGAAAATCGGCCAGCGACTCGCCGCGCTCTGCGCCTTCGGTCACCGCGGAAAGCAACTCACGAACGTTTTCGACGCGCATCGAGTCTTCGGAAGTGTCCCGCTGCGAAAGCATTTCGAGATATCCGCTTCGCTCGAGCACTCGATTCAGGAAATCGGCCGGCGGCAGAGGCACGTCCTCGCGCAGTTCCTCGATCAATTGCCGGAAGCCTGCGAGAGGAGCCAGCGCGCGGCGCCCTCCGCCTCCCTCGATGTATGCCGCGATCGCCTCCCAAAGCGGCAGGCCGCGTTCGCGCGCGAGTTGCCGCAGCGCGTCCACCGTGGTCTTGCCGATTCCGCGCGGGGGAGTATTGAGCACGCGGAGGAGCGCAATGTCGTCTTCGGGATGCATCGCGAGCCTGGCGTACGCCAGAACGTCTTTCACTTCCGCGCGCTGGTAAAAAGAGAATCCCCCGAGCATGCGGTACCGCACGCCGCGCCAGCGCATGGCCTCTTCAAATGCGCGCGATTGCGCGGTCGTGCGATAAAAGACGGCGATGTGCCCGCCGGAATCTTCGCTGAGGAACCCCGAGGTGCGCTCGGCCACGAACTCCGCTTCGGCCTTGGCGTCGCGCGCCTCGAAAAACTCCAGGCTGGGCCCCGTCCCGCGCGTGGCCTTCAGACTCTTGCCGAGCCGCTTCTGGTTTTTCTGCACCACGCCGGCGGCCGCATCGAGGATGTTTTGCGTCGAGCGGTAGTTGTCTTCCAGACGAATCACCTGCGCGCCGGGAAACTCCGCCGCGAATCGAAGGATGTTCCCCACATCGGCGCCCCGCCATCCATAGATGGATTGGTCTTCGTCGCCGACAACAAACAGATTCCTTTCCGGTCCCAGAAGCAGCCGGAGCAATTCATATTGCACGGGATTCGTGTCCTGATACTCATCCACCAGGACGTAGCGGAAGCGCGAGGTCCATGCGGCGCGCGCGTCCGGAAAATCGCGCAGTACCTGCCCGGCGCGCAGCAAAAGGTCGTCGAAATCAAGAGCGCGCGCTTGCCGCAGGATGTTCTCGTAGATTGCGTAAATCCGGGCAAGCTGGCGGTCGCGATCGTCGCCCGCTCGAACCGCGGCCGTCTCCGGCGAAATCGCATGATTCTTAAAGAAACTGATTTGCTCTAGCAGGCCGCGCGGCCGGTCGCCTGAGTCGGAAGAGCCTAATTGCTCGAGCGCGCGTTTCACCGCCGCTGTCTGGTCCTCATCGTCGTAAATGGTGAAGTCGCGTGGGATCCCCAGCCGCGGCGCCTCGCGGCGAAGCAGCCGCGCACAAAACGAATGGAACGTGCTGACCCACGGCTCGGCGAGCGGCTTGCCTTCGCGCGAGAGCAGCGCGCCGACGCGCTCGCGCATCTGCTCGGCGGCCTTGTTCGTAAACGTCACCGCGAGGATCGCATCCCCCGGCACGCCGGTCGCGATCAAGTGGGCGATGCGATAGGTTGCCACGCGCGTCTTGCCGGTCCCCGCGCCGGCCAGAACAAGCACGGGTCCTTCGACCGCAAGTACGGCTTCACGTTGGCACGGATTCAGGTCGTCGAGAAGGGACATGATGGGGGCAGAGTCGCAGGTCTTCTCGATTCTAACGGACGCCGAGGATTGCGGCAAATCGCGCAAGAGGCACTCGACGTGACCTAGCGGTGGTAGACTGCCCGCATGGCCGCCAGAAAGAGACGCGAGGAGAAACCGACGAGGTCGAAGAGACGTGTTGGCAAGAAGGCGGCGCTGGTGAAGAAAGCGGCTATGAAGAAGCTCGCCAAGAAAAGAACGATGCACAACAAGAAGCCGGCGAAGAGGAAGCTTGCTCCACAAAAGGCGAGCGTGAGAAAGAGGATCGGCCGCAAGAAGAAAACCGGCAGGGAGGGGTCCCGCGTGATTACTGTGCAGGTTCGAGGGAACAGCCAGAGCGTGGACACGGTGGCATTCCCAGCGGAGCCGTGGGAAGCGCGGCCGGGCGAGCTCACCGGAGATTTGCAGGGATTGTCAAACCTCGAAGGTGCGGATTCTGAGAGTGTGGGCGAGCTGCTCGAGGAAGGAAACGCTTTCGAGGCCGAGGTGGTGAAGGGCGTGGAAGACGCCGATGATGCCGATGAGAGCGAGGTTCACACGCACGAATTGCCAGAGGACGATGTCCCCGGCGAATATCTCGATGGAGACAAATAAGCGGACTACGCAGGTTGCGCGGCAGCGGCAGACGCACTGAACCGTTGGCGGCCGCCAGTTACCTCAGTGTTTCATCGCGGGCGCGAGCTCGATCTCAAAAAAGAGCAACGCGCGATTGTTCACCATGGCGGTGAGATCCGGAATATAGAGTTCTGAATCGTTCAAGAGCTCGAAGTGGTGGTTCATATCGAAGTAGATGCAGCCGTGCGTCGTGGTGTGGGGTCCGAGGACGTCGCTCGTAAGTCCAGCCGCCTTTAGAGCATCAGCCAGGTCTTGCCACTTCTTATCGCGGCCGCCCTGCGAGCCGAGGGGGAAGTGTGGGTATGGCGAGTTGCTGGGGTTCTTCGTCGTGAGAAGTACCCGGTCGGCCACATCCTCCGGCTTGAGCGGCTCGACCTGCTGCTTGGGCTCGTCCGGTGCTTCGATAATCAGCTCAATCGTGCTCAGATCAATTTTGATGGGCTCGTCGCCATCGTTCTTGAAATACACGTCGAGCGCCACAATGCCCGACTCGTACGGGTTCTTCTTGCCGAAAGTGTCCTTGTAGCGCCCTGCGTCGAGCCATGGGCTCACCGCGATCATGAGTTTCTCGTGCGCGTCCTGCGCGGGAAGTTTCGTGGGATCCAGTTGCGCCGACGCGGGCAAGGCGCAAGCCAGCACGGCCGCAATCAGCAGGGAAGTGTGAAATTGTCGCATCTTGCGAGTTGAGATGCCGCAGCCCGGCAAACGTTGCCCGGTATCGCGGCTTGGCTCCAGACACTATAATATGCTCGCGCGGAACGCGCCACGAAGGAGCCGCAGGCGGGGGCCACGCCACAAAGCGGGTCTTGAGCCACCCAGCGTATGTATTTCCTATACAGCTTGCTGACGGCATTGGGGATGCTGCTTGCGTCGCCGTACTTCCTTTTCACCGGCCTTCGTCGCGGACAATCCCTGGGTTCTTTGCGCCAGAGATTCGGCTGGGGCTATCCGCCCGGACTGCGTTCCTCGGAAGGCCGTTCGATCTGGATTCACGCTGTTTCCGTCGGCGAAGTGCTGGCTGTCTTGCCCTTGGCGCGGCGCCTGAAAGAGCAGTTGCCGGATCGGCGGCTCGTGGTTTCGACGACGACCGCGACTGGGCAGCGCCTGGCGCGCGAGCGCATGCCGTTTGCCAGCGTCGTGTTCTATTTTCCTCTCGATTGGCGCGGGCCGGTGCGGCGCGCGCTCCGAGCAGCGCGCCCGGAAGTGATCCTGGTCGCCGAAACCGAGATTTGGCCCAATTTTCTGCGCGAGGCCCGTCGGGAAAACATTCCCGTCGCGTTCGTGAACGGCCGCCTTTCCGTTCGCTCCCATAAGGGTTTTCTTCGCGCGCGTTCCATGACGCTTGGCCTGCTGGGGAATTTTCAGAGAACGGTTCTCGCGGACGCGTCGATCTACTTGATGCAGTCCGAGGCCGACGCCGCGCGATTGCTCGATTTGGGCGCGCCGAAGGAGCGCGTCGTGGTCAGCGGCAATCTGAAATACGACCTTGCTCCTCCGCACGAAACCGACATATCGCGCTGGCTTGCCGCAGAGATGCGCTCATCCAAGAGAGGTCCGCTGGTAGTGGCGGGCAGCGTTCTGGCCGGCGAAGTTTCGCCGGTGCTCGCCGCGTTCGACGAGATCAAGAAGCGATGGCCGGCCGCACTGCTGGTCCTGGCGCCACGCAAACCGGATCAATTCGACGCCGTCGCAGCGGAAGTGAGGAACTCCGGCCGCGAAGCCGTGCGCCGCAGCGCATTGTCCTTTGACGGAGGCTCGATTAGTGCGCTCGCCGCGCCCCGCAGCGTTTTCCTGCTCGACAGCGTTGGCGAGCTTTCATCACTGTACGCTTTGGCTGACACGGTCTTCGTCGGGGGCTCCCTCGTCTCGGCCGGTGGCCACAATATTCTCGAGCCTGCCGTTGTGGGCCGCCCGCCAGTCTTCGGTCCATCGATGGATAATTTCAAGGATGTCGCGGCTCGATTCTTGAAATCCGGCGCAGGCCTGCAAGTGAGCGACTCCGTGCAACTTGCTGCGGCGTGGACGACCCTGATCGGCGATGTGCCTCGCCGTACCCAGATGGGCTCTTCCGCGCGCGACTTGGTGGAGCGCTATCGCGGTGCGACCGACAAGGTACTCACCCACGTCGTCGCCATGCTGGAATCTCCCCAGGAACTTACCACCGCTGCCCGGAGCGCGTCGTGAATCCGCCCGCCATTCTCTCGTGGCTGCTCTGGCCTTTTTCTTTATTCTATGGGGCTTATGTTCGGCTCCGTGCA
>DASPOJ010000131.1:0-11407 GCA_035626055.1 Candidatus Methylomirabilota bacterium
GCGGACCCGGAGCCGCCCGTGACGCCGAAGCAATTCACCCGCCGTCGGCGGTGATCCGGCGCGCGCGTCCAGGAGAGAGATATTCACCTCCCGCTGTGAGAAGGCGGCGTAGAGCGTCGGCAGATACGCGATCATGATCGCGAGGAATCCAAAGCCTGTACCGGCTTCGGCCACTGTGATCACGCGCGCCAGCGTGGTGCCGGGCGTGACGTCTCCCATGCCGAGCGTGAAAAACGTGGTTCCGCTCAAGTAGAGGTCCGTGCGAAACGTGGGCGTTGCACCCGCGAGCCTCACTGCCGATCCGCCAGACCACAGCAGGAGCGCAAAGGAAAACATCAGCACCGCGGCCCAAAACACGAGCAGGAGCAACACGGAGAGCGGCCCGAAATAACTCAGGTAGCCCTCTCGCCGCTTGGAAGAATGAGCGCGGCGAGCGAAGGCAGTCCAGAGCCCCCACGTCGTGCGAAAGAAGAGACGCGCGAGACGAAAGGATCGCGTCACGTGGCGAGGCAGAATTACGGTCTCGAAGGCGTCCCAAAGGACGGTGAGGAGAAGCAACAATCCCAGAATGCCGACGAGACCTCGCACGGCTGCTCCTTATTCGCGAGAGTTATCGCTCGCGCAAATCCCCGCCTCGTCAACTATCAGAGGCAGAGCTCCCAGCCCATCTCATATTCGCGCGCCCACATCTTGAGGGCCTCCGCGTGGACCAGCAACTCGGTAATGAATCGACGCGCAGGCCGAAAGCAACTGAATGCAAATCGCCTAAAAGGAAAGCAAGAAGACGACGAGGTCTGGTTGCTCACGGCGCCTGCTCAATTTGAGATTCTGACATGAATCTGGTCGGGCGCGGTCGCCGTTCCTGTTTGTGTCCAAGAACGGCCGCGGGTGTCTGCAATCTCGTCGCGGCGCTATCCCGCGACGCGAGATGAGCGGCACGGGAAATTGCATGTTGAGGCCTGATTTCAAGAACTCGCATGGACCGCGCACCCCGATTTTGCGGGAGCGCGAAGCTAGTGTAAACTGGTTTACTTTTTGAGGGAATTTGTAGTGCGTCTGGGCGCGAGAACAGCCGGATGCTCTGGGAATCCCGGGACCCGCGTCGCGCCCCATCCGAACCACATCAGGGGGAGCCTGGCAAAGCGATAGACCTGCATGGCACAGATCTTTCACCGCAGCACGAACACAATATCTCGAGTCACGATATATCTGACGCTCGTGGTTGTGGGCGTTCTCTTGATGGTGACGGACCGAATCCAGCGCTCGGGGTATATCACGTCCGCGAACGTGGTGGTGGAGCAGCCGATACCCTTCAGCCACAAGCACCACGTCGCCGACGACGGAATCGATTGCCGCTACTGCCATACCGCCGTCGAGGATTCCGCCTTCGCGGGCATCCCGCCGACGCGGACCTGCATGAATTGCCATTCGCTTCTGTTTGCGGACAGCCCGTTCCTCGAACCCGTGCGCGCAAGCTACCGCACGGGCGCGCCGATCGAATGGAATCGCGTGCACAAGCTCGCTGACTTCGTCTATTTCGACCACAGCATCCATGTTGCGAAGGGCGTGGGGTGCGCCACGTGTCACGGGCGGGTGGAACAGATGCCCTTGGTGCGCCAGGTGGCGACGCTGCAAATGGAGTGGTGCATCGATTGCCACCGGCAGCCGGAAAAATATCTGCGGCCGAAGGATCAAGTGTTCAACATGGCGTACCAAGCGCCGCCGGATCAAATCGCTTTGGGGCTTCAATTGAAGCAGGAATATCACATTCGCAGCGCGCAGGAGTTGACGAGCTGCTCGACGTGTCACCGGTGAAACCGTGAATTGTGGAGACCAGAAGCCGGAGCATCACGACGCAAGGCCGCTCGACTTGGCGGCCGTTCGCGCGAAGCTCGAAGGCAAGAGGGGGCGGCACTACTGGCGCAGCCTCGAAGAACTCGCGGATGATCCGCGCTTCGAGGAGATGTTGCACCGCGAATTCCCGCGACACACCTCGGAATTGCGTCCCGGGGTGGATCGGCGCGGATTCCTGAAGGTGATGGGCGCGTCACTGGCGCTTGCGGGGCTTGCGGGCTGTGGCGTGAAGCCGGAAGAAAAAATCGTGCCCTACGTTCGCCAGCCGGAGGGAATGATTCTCGGCGTCTCGCAGTACTACGCGACGACGATGACGCTCGGCGGCTCGGCGATTGGGCTCTTGGTCGAAACGCACGAAGGCCGTCCGACCAAGATCGAGGGAAATCCCAACCATCCGGCGAGCCTTGGCGCGACGGATGTTTTCGCGCAGGCGTCCGTCCTCGAGCTTTACGATCCTGATCGATCGAGCGTGGTGACCTACTTGGGCGAGATTCGCACGAGGTCCGCCCTGCTCACGGAAATCCAAACCGCGCTTGCCGAGCAAAACGGTGTGAGGGGCGCCGGGCTGAGATTCCTGACGGGGACGATCATTTCGCCGACGCTCGCGGACCAGATGGAAGCGTTGCTTGCGGCGATTCCAGGGGCGAAGTGGCATCAATGGGAAGCGGCCGGAAGCGATTCGGTGCGCGAAGGCGCGCGGCTGGCTTTCGGCAAGTACGTCAACACGTACTACAACATCGAAAGGGCCAATGTCATCGTTGCGCTCGATACGGATTTCCTGACGAGCGGCGCCGGCTGCCTGCGCTATGCGCGCGAATTTGCGCGGCGAAGACTGCCCGACGCGCCCGGCGGGATGACGCGCCTTTACGCGGCCGAATCGATGCCGACTTCCACGGGCGCCATGGCCGATCACCGGTTGCCGCTGAGGCCGAGCGAGGTAAGCCGGTTCGCAGCAGCGCTCGCTGCGAAGCTCGGAATCGTCCCGGAAAACTCTGTGGGCGGCGGAGCGATCGCGGATTGGATTGCGGCTGTGGCGCGCGATTTGCAGCAGCATCGCGGCGCGAGTCTGGTGATCGCGGGCGAGCAGCAACCCGCGGAGGTTCATGCGCTGGCACACGCGATGAATCACGCATTGGGCAATGCCGGCGCCACAGTCTTCCACACCGATCCCATCGAAGCGCGGCCGACGAATCAGATCGCGTCCCTCGCGGATTTGGCGGAGGACCTCGATGCCGGGCGCGTGCGGACGCTCGTCATTCTCGGCGGCAATCCCGTGTACGACGCGCCGGCCGATCTCAAATTCGAACAGAAGCTGCTGAAAGCTGGGCGAAGGATTCACCTGAGTCCCTATCCGGACGAGACCTCCGCGCTCTGCCAATGGCACGTGCCGATGACGCATTTTCTGGAGTCGTGGAGCGACGCGCGCGCCTACGATGGGACGGCAAGCATCGTGCAGCCGCTGATTGCTCCCCTTTACGGCGGAAAGTCCGTCCACGAATTGATTGCCGCGTTTGCGGGCCAGCCCGAGGCGGCCGGATACGACATCGTGCGCGCGTACTGGAAGAAACAACTCGGCGGCGATTTCGAGCCAGCTTGGCGGCGCGCGTTGAATGACGGGTTCATCGAAGGCACGCGGCTACCGGAATTAAGCGTGACGCCTCAGGTGGATGCGATTCGCAGGGCCGCGGGCACCGCGGAAGCAGTCTCTGATGACCTGCCCGAAATTGCGCTTCGGGCGGATCCTACCGTCTACGACGGGCGATTTGCGAATAATGCGTGGCTTGAAGAGCTGCCTAAGCCAATCACGCGGCTGACTTGGGACAACGCCGCGATGGTGAGCCCGAAGACGGCCGAGGCGCTGGAGCTTTCCTACACGATTGATTCGACCGGCGGCGAGCACGGCCAGATTCGCGTGGACCAAGCGCGACTCTCCTATCTGGGGCGCACGCTCGATGCGGCGACTTGGATTGTGCCGGGCTTGCCGGATGGGTTAGTTGTGCTGCACTTGGGCTACGGCCGTTCGCGCGCGGGAAAAGTCGGCGAAGGCCTGGGCTTCAACGCGAACGCTTTGCGGAATTCAGCCGCGCCGTGGGGCGGGGCGGGCGCGCGGATCAGCAAGCTGAGTGGGGAAGACTATCCGCTCGCCTGCGTCCAATTCCATTCCGCGATCGAGGGCCGCGAGCTGGTGCGTGTCGCGACGCTCGACGAATTTCGCGCCAACCCGAAGTTCGCACAGCAAATGATGGAAGAGCCGCCGCCAGGACTGACGCTCTATCCGAACGCGCACGAATACAATGGCAATGCCTGGGCATTGTCGATCGATTTGAACCGGTGCAACGGCTGCAACGCGTGCGTGGTGGCGTGCCAGTCCGAGAACAATATTCCCGTCGTCGGCAAAGAGCAGGTGATGGCCGGTCGCGAAATGCACTGGATCCGCATCGACCGCTACTACGAAGCCGGACCCGCCGCGCTCGAAAATCCGGAAACGCACTTCCAGCCCGTGACGTGCATGCAGTGCGAGGACGCGCCTTGCGAACTCGTTTGCCCCGTCGGCGCGACCAACCACAGCCCCGAGGGACTCAATGACATGGTGTACAACCGCTGCGTCGGCACGCGCTACTGCTCCAACAACTGCCCGTACAAAGTGCGGCGATTCAATTTCCTCGCCTATGCGGACTGGGACACGCCCGCGCTGAAAATGCTGCGCAATCCGGAAGTGACCGTCAGAAGCCGCGGTGTGATGGAGAAGTGCACGTATTGCATCCAGCGAATCTCGAAGGCGCGAATCACGGCGGACAAAGAAGACCGGCCCGTGCGCGACGGCGAGATCGTCACCGCGTGCCAGCAGGCTTGCCCGTCGGAGGCCATCGTTTTCGGCAACAAAAACGATCGCTCGAGCCGCGTGGCGGCGCTCAAGGCGAATCCGCGGAACTACGGCATGCTCGCCGAACTCGGGGTGCGTCCTCGCACGACCTACCTCGCGGCGGTCCGCAATCCGAATCCCGAATTGGAAAAGGGAGGCGGCCGTGGCGCCTGAGCTGCCCACTCCGACGAACGCGTCCACGGTGCGGCGCTCCCCGTTCATTCAGCCGGGCTACACGTTCGCATCCGTGACCGACAAGATCGGCTCCATCGTCCTTACGCGTCGGTTCGGAAAAGGCTGGTGGGCAGGATTCCTGCTCGCGTTTTCACTGGTGCTGCTCCTGCTGTACAGCGTGACCTTTTTGCTGGTGAAGGGCGTGGGAATCTGGGGCATCAACATTCCCGTCGGCTGGGGATTTGCGATTGTAAATTTCGTTTGGTGGATCGGGATCGGCCACGCGGGAACGCTGATTTCCGCGATTCTTCTGTTGCTGAACCAGACGTGGCGCACGTCAATTAATCGGTTTGCGGAAGCGATGACGCTCTTCGCGGTCGCTTGCGCGGGCCTGTTTCCCATGCTGCATTTGGGCCGGCCGTGGTTTGCTTACTGGCTGTTTCCATACCCGAACGTGATGGGCGTCTGGCCGCAATTCCGAAGTCCATTGATGTGGGACGTGTTCGCGGTTTCCACGTACTTCACTGTTTCGCTGTTGTTTTGGTTCGTGGGGCTCCTCCCGGACCTTGCGACGCTGCGCGATCGCGCGACCAGACGCGCGCACAAGATCGTGTACGGCATTTTGGCAATGGGTTGGCGCGGCTCCGCTACACACTGGTACCGCTACCAGACAGCGTATCTCCTGCTCGCGGGGCTCGCCACGCCGCTGGTGGTTTCGGTGCACACCGTGGTGAGTTTCGACTTCGCAGTCGGAATCATACCGGGCTGGCACACCACGATCTTTCCACCTTATTTCGTGGCCGGCGCGATTTACTCCGGCTTCGCGATGGTGCTGACCCTCGCGATTCCCCTGCGTGCCGCTTACGGTCTGGAAGACTTCATTACCATGCGCCACCTCGACAATATGGCGAAAGTCATGCTCGCCACGGGATTGATCGTCGGCTACGGCTACGTCATGGAATTCTTCACGGGGTGGTACAGCGACAATCCCTATGAATTCTTCGTGGCGATGAACCGGCTGTTCGGGCCGTACAAACATTTCTACTGGGTGCTTATTTTCTGCAACCTCATCGCGCCGCAATTGCTATGGTCCTCGAAGATTCGCCGCAGCGTAAAGGTGCTCTTCGGGATGTCGCTCGTCGTGAACGTGGGAATGTGGCTCGAGCGGTTTGTGATTGTCGTGACCAGCCTGAATCGCGATTTTCTTCCGTCGTCCTGGGGGATGTACGAGGCGACGCGATGGGATTGGTTCATTTTCATCGGCACGATCGGCCTGTTTGTGACGCTGCTGTTCCTGTTCATCCGCTTCCTGCCGATGATTTCCATTTTTGAGATGCGCGAATTGGCAAGCGAAACCAGCGCGCACGAGGGAGGCGATTGATGGCGCGCCGCCCGCCCATTTACGGTTTGCTGGCCGAATTCAAGCGGCCGGAGCAGCTCGTGGTCGCGGCTCGCGAGGCGCGCGCGGCGGGCTACCGCAGGATGGAAGGGTACACGCCGTTCGCGGTGGAGGGGCTTGCCGAGACGCTCGGCCGCCGCTCGACGCACGTCCCGATGCTCACGCTGTGCGGCGGCCTAGTGGGGGGCGCCGCCGGATTCCTCCTGCAATACTGGGTTTCCAAGATCGCCTATCCCATCAACGTCGGCGGGCGGCCGTTCAACAGTTGGCCGATGTTCATTCCGATCACGTTCGAGATGACGATTCTGGGCGCGGCGCTCTCCGCAGTGCTCGGGATGCTGGCCCTCAACGGCCTGCCGATGCCGCATCATCCTCTCTTCAACGAGCCGCGCTTTGCGCTGGCTTCGCGCGATCGCTTCTTCCTTTGCATCGAAGCGAGGGACCCGCGCTTCGACCGCGCGCAAACGCGCCAGTATCTCGAGAGCCTCGGGGCACAGGCTGTGATGGAGGTTGAAAACCTGTGAGGCCGCTCCGGTTTCCAATGCGACTCTTCGCCGCGATGGCGGCGTGCGCTGCGCTCGTGAGCTGCCAGCAGCAGATGGCGCAGCAGCCGCGGTACAAGCCTCTGGCCAAGAGCGATTATTTTGATGACGCGATGTCGGCGCGACAGCCGGTCCCCGGAACGTTGCCCCAAGGGCGCATCGAACTCGATCCCTTATATCTTCCGGCGAACTCGAATACCTTTCCGCTTCCGCTCACCCCGGAGCTGCTTGCGCGCGGCCAGCAGCGTTACAACATTTTCTGCATGCCGTGCCACGGGCAAATCGGCGACGGCAACGGTTTCATTCCCACGCGCGGGTTCCGTGAGCCGCCGACGTTTCACAGCGATCGCTTGCGCAACGCGCCGCTTGGCCATTTCTTCGACGTGATTACGAACGGATTTGGCGCCATGCCGGACTACGCTTCGCAGATTCCTGCGCGCGACCGCTGGGCCATCATCGCGTATATCCGCGCGCTGCAACTGAGCCAGAACGTTCCGGCGGCGCGCCTTTCGCCCGAGGATCGCGCGAACCTCGACCAGAGGCCCAAGCAGGAGCCCGCACAGGAGAACGCGCCGCGATGAACGCTCCTTCCTACATGGCGCCTCCGAGCATCGCGCGCTGGCAACGGGCCGCGCTGGCCGTGGGAGTTCTTGCGCTCGCGATTTCGGTAGCGGGCGGCATCTCGAATCCCACGCAATTTTTCCAATCGTATCTCGTCGGCTTTCTTTTCTGGCTGGGAATTCCGTTGGGGTGCCTGGCGATATTGATGTTGCAGTATCTTACGGGCGGCGATTGGGGCATGGTGATCCGGCGGCCGCTCGAAGCCGCGACGCGGACGCTGCCGCTCGGCCTGTTGCTCTTCGTGCCGCTCGCGTTCGGGATGCGGCACGTGTATGAATGGACTTCGGGAGAAGCGCTCCCGCCGCACAAGGCGGACTATTTGACGATTCATTTCTTTCTCGTTCGGGCGGGGATTTACTTTGCGATTTGGCTGGCGCTCGCCTGGCTGGTGAACCACTGGTCGCGGCGGCAGGATGCCAGCGGCGACGCGCAAAACAAGAGGAAGAAGAAACTGACGATGCTCGCTGGGCCGGGGATCATTCTTTACGGGTTGGCCGTCTCGTTCGCGGCGGTGGATTGGATCATGTCGCTCGATCCATCGTGGTACTCGAGCATTTTCGGAATGCTGATAATGGGCGGGCAGCTCGTCTCGGGGATGGCGATGATGATCGCCACACTCGTGGTGCTCGCGCGCGAAAAGCCAATGGCGGACGTTTACCAGTCGCGGCACTTTCACGATCTCGGCAAACTGTTGTTCGCATTCGTGATGGTGTGGGCTTACTTTTCCGTTTCGCAGCTCATCATCATCTGGTCGGGAAATCTGCCCGAGGAGATTCCCTGGTACACCATCCGGATGGCCACCGGATGGCGCGGAATTGGATTGCTGGTGGTCGTGCTTCATTTCGTTCTCCCGTTCAGTTTGCTGCTCTCCCGAGATTTGAAGCAGCGGCCCGCGCGACTCGTCTGGGTTGCCGTGCTGCTCCTAGTCGCGCGCGTCCTGGACATCTACTGGCTGACGGCGCCGGAATTCTGGTCCGGCGGAATTCACCTGCATTGGATGGACGCGCTGATTCCGGTGGGAATTGGCGGGATTTGGCTCGCGTATTACGCCCGGCAGTTGCGGCAATTGCCGCTCTTGCCCTTGGGCGAGCGTTCTCTTGCAAAGGCAATCGCACATGAAGCCCACTCCTGAACACACGCCTGCTCCCGAGCAGCGGCCGCTCGACGCCCGCTCGCCGGTGAATCCCTCGGTTGCCTACGAGTCCGAAGACGTCAGCGTCGGCGCGGTCGAGCGCGCGGGAATTATCCTGGTAATCGTGATTTTAGCGAGCCTTGCCGTCGTGGGCGGAACGTTGTACCTCTATACGAGACAGCAGCCTGCGGGCACGCCGGAAATCGCGGCGGGGCTTCGCGCACGGGGGCGCGAGTTGCCGCCCGCTCCCCGCATGCAGGGAATCCCCGGTGATACGCTCACACCGCCCGAACAGCAACGCCAGTTCCAGGCGGCCGCCGCGGCCGAGTTGAACGCCTACGGCTGGGTGGATGCACAGCACAACGTCGCGCACATTCCCATTGAGGAAGCCATGAAAATGTTAACCGTGCAGGGGTTGCCACAGCCGGCTGTGCCCGGCAGAGCGCCGAAGAATGCCGCGCCCGCTGCTGCAACAGGGAAGAAGGGTCAATGAAGCCGAGGAAGATGGGATGGATTGGAATCGGAGCGTTGCTGACGACGTGCGGCGCCGTGTCGCTCTACGCGCAGAATGGGATGTTCGGAGCCGGCGGGGAACAGCCGCCAACCGCGCCGCCGTCGAACAGCGTTCCTTCCGTATTGTCGCAGGTGGATTTCAAGCCGCCCTTCGGAGGGACGCTCCCGCTGGACGCGCAGTTTCACGACGACGCGGGCCAAGCCGTGAAACTGGGCGATTATTTCGGCTCGAAGCCGGTGATTCTGGCGTTCGGCTACTACCAATGCCCGATGCTCTGCACGGAAGTGCAGCGCGGCATCGCCAGCGTGCTGAAGGTGGTGAAATTCCGCCCAGGCCGGGATTTCAGCGTCGTATTCATCAGTTTCAATCCCAACGAAACCCCGGAGATGGCGGCGGAAAAAAAGAAGGAGGCCACGGACTACTACCATCATCCCGGCACGGAATCCGGCTGGCATTTCCTGGTCGGCGACGACCCGAATGTTCGGCGCGTCGCGCAAGCGGCCGGCTTCCGCTATGTGTACGACCCGAAAACGGGGCTCTATGCGCATGCGACCGGAATTCTCGTGCTTACGCCAGACGGAAAAATCTCGCGTTGCTTCTACGGGATCGAGTTTTCGCCGCGCGACGTCGAATTGGGCCTCGTGGAAGCTTCGGAGGGGCGCATCGGCAGCCCCGTGGATCATTTGCTGCTGTTCTGCTGCGAATACGATCCTACGACCGGCCGCTATAGCGTGACGATCCTGAATGTCATTCGCCTTTTTGGAATTTTGGTTTTGCTGGCGCTTGGCGTCTACACCATCGGTCATTTTTGGCGCGACGCTCACGCCCCCGCCCATCTTCCGACGGGAGGGAGATGAGTACGTGAATCAGAGCATTCCCTTATTTCCGGAGCGAGCCTCCAGCTTCGCCGGCGGCGTGGACGCTTTTTTTATCTTCCTGGTGCTGGTGGCGCTTTTCTTTTCGGTGGTCGTCGGAGTCGGCATTCTCTACTTTTCGTTTCGCCATCGGCGCACCGCGAGCAATCCGGTGGGCAAGATCGTGGCCGGCTCGCTCTCTCTGGAGATCGCCTGGATGGCTGTGCCGTTTGTGATCGCGATGTTCATGTTCGCGTGGGGCTCGAAACTCTATGTCGAGATGCGCCGTCCGCCGTCGGACGCGCTGGAGATTTACGTCGTCGGCAAACAGTGGATGTGGAAGGTCCAGCATCCCGACGGGCGCCGCGAGTTCGACGAACTGCACGTTCCCGTGAATCGTGATATCAAGCTGACCATGATTTCCGAGGACGTGATTCATGATTTCTTCGTGCCCGCGTTTCGCGTCAAGATGGACGTTCTGCCCGGCCGCTACACCACGCTGTGGTTCCGCGCGACCAAGACCGGCCGATATCATCTTTTCTGCTCGCAATACTGCGGCACCGAGCATTCGCACATGGGCGGCTGGGTCATCGTGATGGAGCCGTCCGACTATCAAGCCTGGCTGAGCGGCGGCTCGGGTAGCGAAAGCCTCGAGCAGGCGGGACAGGCCCTCTTCACGCAGCTTGCGTGCGTTTCGTGTCACGGCGAAGGGCAGGGGCCGGGTCCGCGCGCGCCCGCGTTGCGCGGCGTGTATGGCTCGAAGGTGAAACTCTCGGACGGCCGGACGGTGCTCGCCGACGAAGCCTACATTCGCGAATCCATTCTCGACCCACGAGCGAAAATCGTTGCGGGATACGACCCGATCATGCCGACGTTTCAAGGAGTGATCAGCGAGGATCAATTGCTTCAGCTGATCGCCTACGTGAAGTCACTGGGCGTACCGCCGGCCGGAGCGCAACGCTCCGTGGCAGGCAAGGAGTTATCGGGAAGATGAGCACGACGACGGCAAGCCCGGCAGCGGCCCCCAGTCCCCCGCAGCCTCCGCGCGAAAACTACCTGAACGCAAGCTACGGCGTCCGCTCTTGGTTGCTTACTACGGACCACAAGCGCATTGCGCTCCTGTACCTGATCTCGATCACCTCCTTCTTCGCGCTGGGAGGCGTTTTCGCGCTCTTGATCCGTCTGCAACTGCTCACGCCGGAAGGCTGGCTCGTGGGGCCGGACACGTACAACCGGCTGTTCACGATGCACGGCATCGTGATGATTTTCTTTTTCTTGATTCCCGCGATCCCGGGCGTGCTCGGCAACTTCTTGATTCCCTTGATGATTGGGGCGAAGGATCTGGCGTTCCCGCGACTGAACCTGTTGAGCTGGTACGTCTTCAATATCGGCGCTCTTTTCACGTTTTATGCGATCTTGACCGGAGGAATCGACACGGGCTGGACGTTCTACAC
>DASPOJ010000132.1:0-5226 GCA_035626055.1 Candidatus Methylomirabilota bacterium
GGGGGCCTTCGCTCGGAGAGCTTCGCCCGCGTTGAGACGCGGGACATTCCCACAGACACACACGAAAGGACAACACCATGGCACAGCAGCAGAACGCTCAAACCATCGCGCTGCAGCTGGAAAAGGTGCGGGACAAAGTGCCGCTGCTCTACGAGCGGGACGATGTGCTCCTGACCATGATCCAGCAGCGCGGCGACGTCGAAAAGGTCAGCTCGCGCAACATGCGGCTGCCCCTGCAGGTCAATCCCGGCGGCAAGGCCGGCTCCTACAACGCCGACGGCGGCGATCTCGGCCGCGGCTCCGGCACCAGCTACGACGTCGCGCAGATCTCGCCGATCTTCTTCCGGTTCGCAATCGAAATTAGCAAACTCGTCGATTACGCCACGAACGCTCGCGAGAAGGCGATCGAGAACGCGACCAAGCGCGAAGTCGCCAACGGCATGAAGCAGTTCCGCGCCTTCCTCGATAAACTCATCCAAACCGGCGGCAACGGCGTGCTCGGCACAATCGCCTCGGTCGGCGGCTCGACCTTCACGATGACGGTGCCCACCGGGGCCGCGCTCGTGTACGTCGGCCAGACGATTCAGATCTACGACCCCACGCTTACGACCAACCGCAACACCGCCGCCGGCGTCGTGACGACCGTGCTCGCGGCCGATCCTGTCAACGCGCAGACGATCACCGTGGACAACGTGCCCACCGGCACATCCGCGAACGACGTCATCGTGCACGACGGGCTCACCGGCTCGCAGCCCGTGTCGCTGTTCGGCTTGAAGTATCACCAGAACAACGCGACCACCGGCACATGGCTCAACCTCAATCGCGCAACGTATCCGCAGCAGCTCGCCACGCCGCGCGTCAACGGCGGCAATTCGGCGCTCGTGCCCGGCTACGTTCGTCTCGCCATCAACAAGGTGCGCAAAGCCCTGGGCATCGCGCAGCTCGGCAAACTCATCGCTTACACCAGCGTCGAGCAGGAACACGCCTGGGAAAACCTCGGCATCACCATCAGCCAAATCATCAAGGAAGGCGGCTCCGGCGGACGCACGAGCGATCTCGATCTGCTCTTTAGCGGACGCAAGACGATGTCCGGCATTCCCATCAAGAGTTCCATCAACGCCGATCAGACGCGCGTGGATTTCCTCGATCTCTCGCACTGGGGACGCGCGGTCATGAAGGACATTGATTACTTCGAGATCGGCGGACAGACCGTCTTCCCGATCTACGGCACAAGCGGCGGTATCGCCGCGGCCTTCATCTTCTACTTCGACACCGGCTTCCAGGTGTGGAACGACAGCCCGCGCAGCGGAAGCTACGTGGATACGTTGGCTCGCCCGTCCGGCTACTGATTCCCGGCGGCAATAACCTAGCGATTGTCATCCTGAGGGCCGACGCGGAGTCGGCCCGAAGGATCTCGCAGTTTCACGCGAAAGGCGGGGCCATGCCGGATTTGACCAACCGCTAGATTCTTCGGTCCCGCTCCGCCCGCCTTAGGCGGGCAGGCGGGCCCTCAGAATGACAGGAATTGTGGCTTGGATCTGGAATAGGCAGCCTGTTGCTTCGTTCAGGACAGCGTGGAGGTGAGATCGCGCCAGCTAGGATTCGTGCTCTCAATGAGCGAGTTCTTCTTAGACCGAGTCTGAACCTTCAGTTGCTTTTCGCGGGCGATCGCATCTCTAACGTGGCCGTACAATTCGTAATACACGAGGCGATTCACGTTGTAGCGAGCAGTGAAGCCGGGAATCTCTTTGGTTTTGTGCTGCAGGACGCGGTTTAGAAGGTCGTGCGTGACGCCGATGTACAGCACACGGCGGGCACTTGCAAGAATGTAGACGTAGTAGTGGTGTTCCCGCATGGCGCGATTCTGCCACCATTGCTTGCGACGTTAAATCGCAAACGCAAAGCAATATTCCTGTCATTCTGAGGGCCGATGTTGCATCGGCCCGAAGAATCTAGTGGTTTCGAGCGAGCGGGTCGGAATTATTCGGGGAGGGCCGTTGGTGTCCCGCCGAATTCGGCCTCAGCGTCAATCACGATGGAAAGCAGGTCCGTACCGCAGTCGCAATAACGCCTGTTCCATTGCGGCAGGGCTTCTAGACGGGCTTTACATCGAGGGCAGTGCGACACCATTTCCTTCACGCACCACCCGCAACTCTTGCGCGGGACCTAACTATATTCGTGCTTTTCGCCGGTGACGTCATCGAAGCTCGGCTCCCGGTCGTACTCTTCGTGGTACCCAAAGAATTCGCCTTCCAGCTGGGTGGGCGACCGCCCGCCTCAACAGTCAGGGTTGAGGCAAATCGCGAACGGCATGGTGTCCGCGTTATAGGCGCGGCTGAAATTTCAAAAAAGGAGATTCACATGGCAGTCACTTTGAATGTCACCGACGTGGATCTTGGCGTCGGCCTGATTTACGTCTTCGGCACGGCCACGCTCTCCGGCACGTATCCGAGCGGCGGTGATACCGTCGATTGGACCAGCATCCGAACACAGCTCGGCTACGACGGCCAGTCGGTCGCGTCCAGCATGGCGAATCCTGCGTTCGGACCGGTGCAGGCGGCGTTCACTGTGCAGGGCGGCACGCCGAACATTTACAATATGCAACAGGGTTCCGCTCCGAACACTTGGAAACTCCGAGCCTACACCAGCGGCTCGAGCGGCGCGGAATTCACGGGCGGCTCGGCGTATCCCAGTTCCGCCACGGGCGACACGATCACGTTTTCCGCCGTCTTCCGCAAACTGACCTAGCGCGATGATCCGCGTTGTTCGCGAAACGCACGAAACGCCCGATTGGGCGACGCGCGCGTTGCGCCTGGCGGGCGGCGTCAATCGCTTCGGCCGCAACAATTACCGGGTCGTGTGGGGCTGGAACCGGCTGACGTGGATCGGCGGCAAGTGGGAAGACCGAAACTCCGCGGGCGACTTGCTGCGCGAAGTCGTCGAACTGCGCGAAGAACCGAAATATGCGCCGCCCGACCGCTGGCACCTCGAGCGGTGGGTCCCGCCGGAGGGCTACGGCTCGCCGCGCGCGTGGTTCGCAAACACAATCGAGATCGAAAACGGGCTTAGCATTCCGGCGCTCGGCCCCTACCCCTCGCGGGGCGAATACGAGCATTGTTTCACGCTCGAGGATCCGCGCGGCGAATTCGTGCAGCTCACGCCGGAGGTCATCGCGCACATCGCGCGCGCGATCGAATGGTCACGCGGCCTCGCGCCGTCGGTGCGCAAGTCGGCGCTCACGCGCCGCAACGAGCACGAAGAGCATAGCTACGACGCGTACGCCGACGCGGTGTTGAGCGACCCCGCGTGCGCATTCCACGGCGCGCCGTTTGTCACGGTTCACTGAGAAATGAAGCAAGGGTGCAAGAAAACAGGGAAGCAAGGAGACATCGCCCCAGATTCTCCTTCCTTACTTCCGTGTCTCCTGCATCTTTGTCTCTGAATTTCAAAGGAGCATTCGATGTCCGCAGAAACCGCAGTCATCGCAAACGTAACCGAAAATAGCTGGACGCTGCATCGCACCTACGGCACGTTTTTCATTCAAGGCGTGCCGGCGCGCGAACCTATTGCGGGCGATGTGGATGCGCCCGGCCCCGAAGGGAGAACCCCCGCATCGCGGCACGCCTGCGCGCTCACCGTGGTCACGCCGCGCACCAGCGTCATGGATCTCGGCGACAGGCGCACGATGGAGCTTCACGTCAGCGCGCGCGAGATCGCGGAGGACCTATGTCGCGAGATCAATGGCGATGCCGGCGAAGACAGTTTCCTCGGAGTTTTCGTTTGCGCGGGCGATGAGCCGTCCGAAGAGGAACTCGCCGCGGCCGGTCGGCGCCTCGAGGCGTTTTATCGCCGCAAAGTCGCGGAAGCCGATCGCGAATGGGCGCGCTCGCACTCGCATCTCTTTCTCGACGACTTGCAGCGTCGCGCCGCGCGCATGCTCGGGCTCGAGCGCGAATGGAATTACGAATTGCGCGAATCGGCCGAATGCCCCGGTTGCGGCGAACGCCTGAAGCCGAACGTCGCTGTCTGCAAATCGTGCGGCGCCATTCTCAATCGCGAGAAGGCAGCGCAACTCGGGCTCGTGCCCGCCGCGGCTAGCCCAGGCGATTCAATCGACGCCAACGCCCCCGCGCCGCCAGCCCACACGCGGGCCAAGCACCATCACCCGCAGCCCGCAACGGCGTAGGGCGCAGAATTGACACCTAATCTTTCCAGGAGATCAATATGACAACGACCACGCATGTGCAGCGAATCGGTGAAATCGCCGAACTCGCCGGAGTCGGAGCATTCATCACCGGCGGGATTCTGAGCATTCATCATTATGTCATTGCGGCTTTCTTCCTCGGCGGGGCGGCCGCCATCTACATCGGCAAGAAACTCCGCGGGCAGTAGCGCCTCGCTCTTACCTCGCTTCCTGGACGCCTTGCGTCCCTGCATCGCTCTCTGGAGGTTCCTATGCCGGTACTCGGCACATCCGCATACAACACGGCCGGCCAGATCACTTCGCTCGTGCGGTCGCTGCTGAACGACGCCGCAGGCAATCTGTTCACGGACACGGTGTTGATCCCGTACGCTAACGCGGCGTATCGCAAAGTGCAGCGGGGACTCGCGAATATCGGTTCGGCCGGATTTCTCTCCGACGACGTGTTGCTCGTCCTGCCCGCCGTCGCGGGCGTGGACCCGTCGCTGCAAGTTTCGATCACCGATTCCACGCCGCCGCCGAATCAGCTTCCGAACGATCTGGTCGTGCCTATGAAACTGTGGGAGCGCGTGAACGGCTCGACCGACGATTTCGTCGAGATGGTGGACCTCACCGATCACGGCGGCCTGCCCTCACAAGAGCAGGGACTCACGCTGGATTTGTGGGAGTGGCGCGCTGACGGACTGTGGTTCCTCGGCGCGACGCAGGACACGCAGATCCGGTTGCGCTATCAAAAGGCGTTTCCCGATTTGGTTGACGGCACCAGTCCCGTGCTCATCCGTAACGCGCAGGAAGTGATTGCGTATTACACGGCGGCGCTCGCGTCGGCCTCGCGCGGCTCGCCGCTCGCCGAGCGCTGGGACGACGCCGGCGACGACGCGCTAGAAGATTTGGTCGCCCGAGCCGTGCAGCGCGAGCAGAACACGATTCGCCGCCGACGCCCCTACTCCTCGCGCAGCGGCTACGGGCCGATTGTTTAACGCCGGACTCATGATTCGCCACTCGTCACTCGCCATTGGACACTT
>DASPOJ010000133.1:0-2841 GCA_035626055.1 Candidatus Methylomirabilota bacterium
GCCCGTGCGAATGGGTTTCGGAGTTTCGGCCTGGGCGGCCCCGGATTGATACTGCAACTCCTGCTGCTGCCTGCGCTGGCGGCGCTCAATTTCGCGGGCCTGATCCTCCGGTCTGGTCGGCTGAACCAAGAAGAGATACCGGATCGTTTCAGAGTCGATGCGGCCCATCATGTCTTCAAAGAGAGTGAAGGCTTCCTTCTTGAACTCGACGAGAGGGTCCTTTTGGCCGTAGCCGCGCAGGCCAATGCCTTCTTTCAAGTGGTCCAAAGTGAGAAGGTGGTCCTTCCATTGAGTATCCACGCGATCCAGAACGATGCGGCGCTCGAGCCAGCGCATGAGGTCGGCGCCGAACAGCTTTTCTTTTTCGTCGTAGCGTTGCTTGAGCTTCTCAATGAGCGCTTCAACCAGTTCCGGATGACTCAACTGAGAGGGGTCAATTCCGGCGGACTTGAGATCGAGGCCGAATTGATTGAGTACTTCAAGAGCGAATTGAGAGAGGTTCCACTTCTCCGGGTGCTCGTTCGCGGGACAGAAGGTTTCCACCAACTCGACGGCAATGTCCTCGGCAATTCCCAGTGCGTATTGCTTCTGGTCCTTCCCTTCGAGCGCGGCGCGGCGAATCGAGTAGATCGTTTCGCGCTGCTTGTTCATGACGTCGTCGTATTCCAGCAGGTGCTTGCGCGCCTCAAAATTTTGCGCCTCGCGGGCCATCTGCGCGTTCTCAATGCGTCTGGTAATCAGCTTCGATTCGATTGGAACGCCTTCCGTCATGCCAAGGCGGTACATCAAGGCTTTCACGCGTTCGCCGCCGAAAATTCGCAATAGATCGTCTTCAAGCGAAAGGAAGAATCGCGACGAGCCTGGGTCGCCCTGGCGGCCGGCGCGGCCGCGGAGTTGATTGTCAATGCGGCGCGCCTCGTGGCGTTCGGTGCCGAGAATGTGCAGCCCCCCGAGGTCCACCACTTCGTCGTGCTCTCCCCTGCATTGCTCGACAAACTCATCGTAAGCCGGTTTCCACTGATCGAATGGGGCCTGGAAGATGCGGCCTTCGTGCTGGAAGAGCACCATGTTGGGGGCGGGACCCGCATTCGAGCTTTGCTCGCTTTCCGCGCCGATAACCGCTGGAGCCGCGGCGTAGGGAATGGCGAGTTTGTTTTTCAGGAAATGCTCGCGCGTCATAGCTTCCGGGTTACCGCCGAGGAGAATGTCGGTGCCGCGGCCCGCCATGTTGGTCGAGACTGTCACAGCTCCCTTACGACCAGCCTGTGCGATGACCTTCGCTTCGCGCTCGTGCTGCTTGGCGTTCAGTACCTGGTGCGGGATGCCCGCCTTCCGAAGCAACTCCGCGAGATGCTCTGATTTCTCGATTGAAATGGTGCCCACCAGCACCGGTTGACCGGAGGCGTGGATTTGCCGGATGCCGTTTCCGAGGGAACCGTCCTCCTGCTGGATTCCATCCACCACGGCGACGAACTTTTCAGCCTCGGTGCGGTACACGACGTCGGGAAATTCCTCGCGGCGGAGCGGGCGATTGGTGGGGATGGAGCAGACCTCGAGTTTGTAAATCTTGTCGAATTCGGTGGCCTCGGTCTGCGCGGTTCCGGTCATGCCGCTGAGCTTCTTGTACATGCGGAAGTAGTTCTGAAAGGTGATCGTCGCGAGGGTTTGGTTTTCGCGTTCGATCTTGACGCTTTCCTTGGCCTCCACGGCCTGATGCAAGCCGTCCGACCAGCGCCGTCCGGGCATTTCGCGGCCGGTGAATTCGTCGACGATGACGACTTCTCCGTTCTTAACCACGTAGTCAACGTCGCGCTTATAAAGCGAATGTGCGCGGAGTGCCTGGTAGACGTGGTGGATTGTCTCCATATGCGCCGGGTCGTAAAGGTTGGAGAGGCTCAGGAGGCGCTCGCACTTGCTGACGCCTTCTTCCGTCAGCGTCGCGGTGCGGTGCTTTTCGTCGAGCGTGTAATCGATGTCCTGAATGAGCTTGGGGATGATCTTGTCGATGCGATAGTACTTGTCGGTGGATTCTTCGGCGGGGCCGGAAATAATCAGCGGCGTGCGGGCCTCATCGATGAGAATCGAATCGACCTCGTCCACGATACCGAAGAAATGTCCGCGCTGGACGCAATCGGCGAGGTCGTATTTCATGTTGTCGCGCAAATAATCGAAGCCAAACTCGTTGTTCGTGCCGTAAGTGATGTCGGCGGCATACGCGGTCCGGCGTTGCGCGTCATCGAGATCGTGAACGATGACGCCGACCGTAAGTCCGAGAGCGCGGTAGATCGGCCCCATCCATTCGGCGTCGCGGCGGGCCAAATAATCGTTCACGGTGACGATGTGCACGCCTTGGCCGCCGAGCGAATTCAGATAGGCGGGTAGCGTGGCAACCAGCGTCTTGCCTTCGCCGGTTTTCATCTCTGCGATTTTTCCCTGGTGGAGGACGACGCCGCCGATCAACTGCACATCAAAATGGCGCATGCCAATAGTGCGGCGGCCCGCCTCGCGCACCGCCGCAAACGCGGGAACGATCGCCGGCTCATACGCGCTGGCAAGTTGCTGCTTGTACTGGGGGTCATCCGGGTTGAGGTCCTTCAGGGCGGCCTGGACTTGCGCGCGGAGCGCGGGGGTCTTCGCGGCGAGTTCGGCGTCGCTCAGGAGCTCGTACTCCGCGGCGAGCGCGTTGATGGCATCCACAAGCGGCTGGATTTTCTTGATGTCGCGCTCGTCCTTGGTTCCGATAAAACGAGCAAGGATCTTGTTAAACCAGTCTTGGATTTGCATCAAGTGCCCGCAGAGGTGCCTTCGCGAGCCGGCACGAAAAGTGTCCCGCGCCCCATT
>DASPOJ010000134.1:0-3162 GCA_035626055.1 Candidatus Methylomirabilota bacterium
TGATCGCGCGAGCGCGGGAGTTGCCGGGCAATCCGCTAGGGGGTCTGCGGAGCCGGTGAAGATCCAACCGCGGGAGAAGGCGGGGAAATTACCGGCAGACGACCGTTTGATTCCATCACCTGTTGAGCAAGGTAATTCACGACCTTCGCGTCGTCGCGAGCCTCGGCGAGATAGGCCGCGCGCAAGAGCTGTTCCTTGCGGCTGCGCAAGGCTTCGCGGATGGTCTGCTGCACTTGCGGGTCGCTCAATTCGCGCTGGCCGGGGGCTTGCTTGGCGATGAGCTTTATGATGCGGTAAGCGTCCTTGAACTGAATCACGCCGGTGAACTGCCCCGGCTGTAAACCCATAACAGCCTTCTTGAGATCGGGATCGCTGGCAATGGCGGATTCGGGAAAGAAGCCCATCTCACCGCCGGAAGTGGTCGTCTGCGGATCTTCGGAGTAATCCATCGCGAGCTCGGCGAAGTCCGCGCCACCCTGGAGCTTCTGGTAGAGCGCGGCGATTTTGCGGCGAGCTTCAACGTCGGTGGTGGCGTCGTCGTTTTTGCGATTGCGCACCTCGGGGTCCTTGCGCGGTGTGACGACGATCTGTGCGAGCTCGTAGCGCGTCTCGGGGACGTCGAACTGCTGCCGGTTCTGACTGTAAAACTCGGCGACATCCTGATCCGTGATTGTGATCTTCGCCACGACCTCGCGGTTGATCAGCTTCTGGATGGACAGCTCTTCCCGGATGCCGTTCTTCAAATCATCCACGGTGAGGTGCTGTTCCTGCAGTTGGCGCTGAAACTCGTCTTCCGTGTAAGGACTCTTGGATTCCGTGAACTTGTCTTCGACTTCGCCATCGCTCGCCTGCAGCCCCAGTTTCTGCGCGCGCTGAAGGAGAATTTGATTGTTGATCAGCGCGTCGAGGATATTCAGCATCAGCGAAAGCGACTCTTCCTGCGACGGCGCCGGCCCCTGCGGATTGACGCGCAGGCGATAGTATTTTTCAACCTCGGCACGCTGAATTTCAGTGCCGTTCACGACGGCCCACACCCCGGGCGACGGAGTCCCCGCCTTGTGGCACCCCGCCGCCAACATGGCGGCTGCTACCACCCCTGCTAACGCGCGTTTCGCCACTGCAACCCCCTTCAGACCGGGCTTGGACGGATTTGACTACGCCGCCTGACTGCCGGTAGGCACAGCTTTGCGGACGCGGCCGGAACGTATGCAGGAGGCACAAACGCGGATGCGCTTTGTGGCTCCCTCCACGACCGCGCGGACGCGCTTCAAGTTTGGATTCCAGCGGCGGCGCCGTGTGTTGTTGGCGTGGCTGATCACGTTGCCGTAGTGCGGGATTTTCCCGCAAAGCTCGCATTTCTGTGCCATGATTTCTCCCGGCGGAATCGGAAGTCCCGCCCAAACTCCACAGTGTAGCGCCATTCCGACAGTTTAGCCAAATGGCCGACAGCTTCGGCAGCGGGTCAGTTTCCGAGAATGCGACAACCAAGATTTGGCGACGCGGCCTAGCGATAAGTTCGGAGTTGCCGACCATCCGGACACAACTGCGCGAGGCAGCGGGTGGTCGCTCCGAACGTGGTGCTATTCAGGGGAATCGCGCCTCATTATGCCGCGCTAATCTGTCGCCCACCACCCTGGTCGTCTCAAAACCCCGCGGGCGCAACGTCGCAACCGTTCGACGTGGAAGAGCCACCGGGAGGCCACTCGATAAGGATACTCCCTACAGCATCCGCCAGTCTTCTGCTCACTGCAGCCACTAAAAGCATAAGTCTTGACACAATCTTATATCGGACATAGTCTAATTACTTCATGGACGCCCCAGCGATGAAACGGTCCTTCCAGGGCAGCGGGTTGCGGTGCACTCCGCAGCGCTACGCCGTGATGGCATTCTTGATGGAACAGAACAGGCACCCCACGGCTGCGGAAATCTTCGAAGCGGTGAATCGCAAGGATCCGCGCTCTTCAAGGGCTACGACTTATAACAATCTGCGGGACTTGGTGCGGGCGGGTCTGGTGCGTGAAGTAGCCGCCGAGGGCCGCGCCGCGCGATTTGATGCGAAAGGCGTGCGCCATCACCACTTCATCTGCGACCGTTGCGGCAATGTTGAGGACATCGAGTGGTACGACGTGCCCAGGCCTGCCTCGCGCTCTCTGGGTAAGCGAATTCTTCGCGAATGCGAACTCATTTTCCGGGGACTCTGCGCGAAGTGCGCGCTCCGCGACACGTTTTTTGTTAAGCGTCGCAGGCGCGTGGGCACCCGATGAATGGCGCGCGTCGCCAAAGCGCGGCCGGCGATTGCGCGAATGGAGGACCGAGAATGAGTTTGCAGTTCGCAACAGTTTTTGACTAATTCGAAGGAAGGTGAACACATGGACAAAGAACTCAACACCGCAACAGGGGCGCCTACTGAATCCAAATGCCCGTTCGCAGGAGGAGGTTCCGCGCACACAAACCGCGATTGGTGGCCGAACCAGTTGGACCTACAGATTCTCCGCCAGCACTCCACCCTCTCCAATCCGATGAGAGAGAAGTTCAACTATGCCAAGGAGTTCAAGACTCTCGACCTGAATGCCGTGATCAAGGACCTGCATGCCTTGATGACGGACTCGCAGGATTGGTGGCCGGCGGACTTTGGCCACTACGGCGGGCTGTTCATCCGCATGGCGTGGCACGCTGCCGGCACGTACCGCATCGGCGACGGCCGCGGCGGCGCCGGAGCCGGCCAGCAGCGCTTCGCCCCGCTCAACAGCTGGCCCGACAACGTGAACCTCGACAAAGCTCGCCGGCTGCTGTGGCCGATCAAGCAGAAATACGGCCGGAAAATCTCCTGGGCCGATCTCATGATTCTTGCCGGCAACGTCGCCCTCGAGTCGATGGGCTTTAAGACGTTCGGTTTTGGCGGCGGGCGCGAGGATACCTGGGAGCCCGAAGAGGACGTCTTCTGGGGCCCGGAAGGCAAGTGGCTCGCCGACGAGCGCTACACCGGCGATCGTCAGCTCGATAATCCTCTCGGCGCCGTGCAAATGGGTCTGATCTACGTGAATCCGGAAGGGCCAAACCGGAACCCGGACCCCGTCGCGGCGGCCAGAGATATTCGCGAAACCTTCCGCCGCATGGCGATGAATGATGAAGAGACGGTGGCCCTGATCGCCGGCGGACACA
>DASPOJ010000135.1:0-10083 GCA_035626055.1 Candidatus Methylomirabilota bacterium
AGCGCTTCTTCCAGCGACCCCGGCATCGACGGAACCGCCTTCAATTCCTCGGGTGAGAGGTCGTAGATGTCCTTGTCGAGAGGCTCGCCTGGGTTGATCTTGTTCAGGACGCCATCCAACCCCGCCATCAGCATGGCCGCGAACGCCAAGTACGGGTTGCAGGCATTGTCGGGTGGGCGGAACTCGACTCGCTTGGTCTTGGGGCTCGCCGAGTACATCGGGATGCGGCACGCGGCCGAGCGGTTCCGGCGGGAATACGCCAGGTTGACCGGCGCTTCGTAGCCGGGGACCAGGCGCTTGTAGCTGTTGGTCGTCGGGGCGATGATCGCGGAAAGCGATCGAGCGTGCTTCAGCAATCCGCCGATGTAGTGCAGCGCCATCTCGCTCAGGCCCGCGTAGCGGTCGCCCGCAAACAGAGGCTGCCCCTGCTTCCAGACGCTCTGGTGGACGTGCATGCCGCTGCCGTTGTCAGCAAAGATCGGCTTGGGCATGAATGTGGCGGTCTTGCCGTGCCGAACGGCGACATTGCGGATGATGTACTTGTACAGCGTCATCCCGTCGGCGGACTTGACGAGCGTATTGAAGCGCTGGTCAATTTCGCCCTGCCCGGCGGTGGCGACTTCGTGGTGATGACACTCGATGTCCATGCCGCAGGCGAGCATAATCTGCACGATTTCGCTGCGAATATTCTGCAGATGATCGGTCGGCGGGACCGGGAAGTAGCCTTCCTTGTAGCGCGGCCGGTAGCCGAGGTTCGCGCCCTCACGTCCGGAATTCCAGCGGCCCTCATCGGAATCGATGAAGTAGAACCCGTGCTGATAATCCTGGTCGAAGCGAACGCTGTCAAAGATGAAAAATTCCGCTTCGGCGCCGAAATAGGCTGTGTCGCCAAGATGGCTGTTCTTCAGGTACAGCTCGGCCTTGCGGGCCACCCACCGGGCGTCGCGGCCGTAGGGCTGGCGCGTGACCGGGTCGAGGGCGTCGCACACCATGGCGATCGTCTTGACCTCGTTGAACGGGTCAACGAACATCGTCGTGGGATCGGGGATCAGCAGCATGTCGCTTTCGTTGATGGCCTGCCATCCTCGAATGCTCGATCCGTCGAACCCGAAGCCCTCCTCGAAGGAGCTCTTCTCCAGTTGGCTGATGGGGTACGTACAGTGCTGCTGTACACCGGGCAAGTCAATGAATCGAAGATCCACTTGCTTGACGTCGTTCTTCTTTACAAAATCCAATACTTCAGTCGCATCCTTTGCCATTTACGCTCCTCGCTCGTTAAGTTGAAATTGGACAACTCTGCACTCGCTCCCGTATCCAGTGTGAAGCACACCGCAACGCATGCGGTGAATACCTTGGTTTCTCCGCTCGCCGATATCGAACGATTCCCGAGATCATGAAACCCGAGATGATATAGGTTTTGGGCACCTTTCTACAACCTGAAGCTGCAACCTCGCGGCCCTCCCTCTTTATAAAATCCTTACAACTGCTTGCGGCGAGCGCGCCGAGCGCTTTATTTCAACTGCCCCGGGGGCCTCGCCGAACCACTCTCCTTTCGGGGGAGAGGCGGGCTATCGCCTCGGACCGAAGAACGCGACGAGCCCGAACGTCAACGTATTCTGGGACTTCACGTAGCCAAGGAGTCCTGCCGGATTGTTGAACGGCAATCCCGTCGACCCATTCCCCCCGCTGTAACTGCTCTCGTCCGTCGAGATGGGAGCCATACCTCGCTCGAACATCGGATAGGTAGACCAGTCATGCCGCCATTCCCCCCGCCAGAGAAGGCCTTCGAACAATTTATATTCGGCCGTGACCGTCGCTTCCTTGACTTCCTGCGCCACGGCGCCTTTGAGATTCGAAATGGGCGTCGGCAATGCGCGCGCGAGTTCGTAGCCATCGGCGTCGTCGAACCACTCGGCCCGAGAGGCAAAGGACCATCGCGAGTTGAGTTGAACGTGAACCGCCGTGGCGAGGCCGTACCAAGACGCGGATGCTTGCGTGGCGGGCGCAGTGCACGTGGAACACAAGCTGTTTCCGTTGTTGCCGTAATTGAAGTTGAGGTACCCGTTAAGCTTGCCGGGGGGCGTCAGCAATAGCGTTGTGTCGAATAAGTTCCGGAATCCCGTGTTCGTGCCTTGATTCATGGGGCCGGTGTGGTAGTTGACGTTCCACGTTAAGTTTGTGTACGTCAGAGCACCAGTGAGGCCGATTGTCTTCCCGGAATGCACATCGTCGGAGACATTATTCCAGCCGTTCACCAATTGGAAGCCGCTGGTGAAGTGCTTGCCCACCGGGATAGACGCTCGTACGCCGACTAGGAAATAGGGAATCGCCCAGGAAAATATCAACGAGTGCGAATAAGTCCAGTTGTTGTACTCTTCGATCGCTTCGGTGCCGGCGCTGGTCGAGAACTTGCCGAAGTCAAGCTCGAAGCCCTTGGCTTTCGCCGGCTTCCACTCCATGTACGCCTGCTCGATGTATTTGAAGCCCAGCCAAGTCGGCTCGCCGGCGTTGATGGCCTCAATCGTCCGGCCAAAACCGAAATCAAGCTCGAAGCCCAGCGGATCCGGAGAATGCGAAATCGCCAGCTTGGCGAAGCTCAAGTCTAGGGCGTCGGCTTGCGTGTTGAAGTCATAGAGATTGTTGCCCCAGTCGGAGGACGCGAAACCACTGTCAGTCTGATTGTGCGGATGATTCGCATTATAAGTGTAATACCCGCTCAGTTCGCCGCCGATATCAATCGGGCCCACCGACCACGCCGGGCTCGCTGCGGGACTCGCCGCCGGAGGCGTCGATGGCGCAGGCGCCTGCGACGGCGAACTCGCATCAGGGCCCGTCTGTCCCGGAGCCGCGGAGGTTTGTGTCGCAGGGGGCGAGCTGCTTCCGGCAGAACCCGGCGATTGCGCCCGGGCCGGGTGCGGCGCGCATGAAATTATCGCGAGCGCCAGAAGAGTTCTTGAGTGCTTGTCCAATTCCTCTGCCCTCGGAGAAGAGAGCACCCTCCATGAAAGTCCGAGCTGAGGATAAAAATCCGCGGCCGGTAGGTGTGCCAACCCGGCCGCCATTTCCTCACGCGCCCCCATCCAATAACGCGCCACGGACGATGGGAACCCGCTCCTCGCTTTCGTGGAACTCGAAATCATACCGTCTCACGCCACCTTTCGACAACCGGAAGTCGAACGCCCGGGACCTGAATCTTTATGAAAACTCCATAAAAAGAACGGCCAAGACTTCGGGCACTTGTTTCCAAGTGCCCGGAAGTCTCGTGAATTGGCCCTTCCCTGGAGAGAGAGTAGCCTTATCGCTTCGGCCCGAAGAACGCGATGACCCCGATCGTCACCGTGTTCTGCGACTTTGCGTAACCTGCGAGTCCTGCCGGATTGTTGAAGGGGAGAGGCGTCCCCTCTTCGCAGTCGATCTCGTATTTGCACTCATCAGTGCTGATGGGAGCCAAGCCCCGCTCGAACATCGGGTAGGTAGACCAGTCACGCCGCCACTCCAGCCGCCACAGAAGCCCCTCAAGCAATTTGTATTCGAGAGTAATCGTGGTTTCCTTGACTTGTTGTGAGACGGCGCCTCCGAGATCCCAAATAGGCGACGGCAATGCACCGGAGAGAGTGTAGCCTTCGGCGTCGTCGAACCACTCGACTCGCGGCGTTACGGCCCATTTCGGCGTCATCTGGAAATGAACCGCAGTCGCGACCCCATACCAGGAGGCGGATGCTTTCGTTGACGGCGCGGTGCACGTGCTGCATAGGCTGTTGGCGTTGTTGCCGTAGTCGAAGTTGATGTAGGCGCTCAACTTGCTCAGAGGAGTCAGCAACAACGTCGTATCGAACAAGTTGCGGAACCCTTTGTTGGTGCCCTGATTCATGGGCCCCGTGTAATAGTTGAGGTTCAGCGTGAATTTCGTATAGGTCAGCGCGCCGGTGAGGCCGATTGTCTTCCCGGTGTTGATCGTGTCGGTGACGATGTTCCAACCATTCACGACCTGAACGCCGCCGGTGAAGTGCTTGCCGATCGGGAAGGACGTCCGCACCCCGAAGTGGTAATACGGGATCGCCCAGGAAAACAGCAGTGAATGCGAGTAGTTCCAGTTGCTGTAGTCCTCAATGACTTCGGCCCCGGCGCTGGTTGAGAACTTGCCAAAGTCGATCTCGAAGCCCTTGGCTTTCGCCGGCTTCCATTCGATGTACGCCTGCTCGATGTATTGAAAACCGTTCGTCACGGGCTCGGCGGCGTTGATGATATTGGCCGTGCGGCCGAAACCAAAATCCAGCTCGAAGCCGACTGGATCCGGCGAGTGCGACATCGCCAGCTTGGCGAAGCTCAAGTCCATCGTGTTGGCCTGTGAGTCGAAGTTATAAAGATTGTTCCCCGTGTCCGAGGACGACGGGGAGAGGACCCCCTGATTGTGCGGATGATTCGCGTTAAACGAGTAGTACCCGCTCACTTCACCGCTGAAATCAATCGGGCCGACCGACCACGTCGGAGCCGCCGCGGGAGCCGCCGCTGGCGGAGTCTCGGGCGTGGCTGCCGGAGTCGGCGTGGGTGCCGGTGTCGTAGTCGTTTGCGCCGCCGGTGTAGTAGTCGTTTGCGTCGCCGGTGTCGTGCTGCTGTCGGTGGGGGCCGTTGACTGAGCCCGCGCCGTGAGACACGCTGCCGAAATCATCGCCAGTGTTAGAAGAACTTTTGAGCGCATACTCAATTGCAATACCCTCCTCAAGAAATTTCAGCCGCCGTACGAAACGGGGCTGTGCCTACCACCCTGAATCCAGAATTCCCCCTCAGGAGCCATCTTCCAGCGAAGCCGCAAGGAAATCTTTAGCTCCCATTTAGAGTTTGTTTATCTCTCCAGTAAGCCTCCTCCCTCAGAGGGACCTGAGGAAAACAAGGTCTCAGCTTGTCGTTTCACCCGCTTGTAGAGGATCGAGCGACGACTTGCAGACGGCTTCCGGCTGAGACTCTTCCTCGGCCGGAATGTCCGGAGACTTACTGTCCTTCATCGAATGTGGAGCGAGTATTTAGCGTTTGTTTATGGCTCTGTTAAGCCTCCTCCCCAAGGCGGCCCCGAATGATTGAGAGTTCCGCCTGTCTCTTCGCTCGCTGTCGTAGGGTCTAAGCGATGACCCGCAACTCCTCTTGGTTTTGGCGATTCCTCTACAGGAACGCCCAGGGAGTCGCGATGGACGCACTCTACGCTTGACACTTCGGCGGGGGAAACGGAAAATTTCAATTGGCTAAATGCAAAATTTCTCGATAGCCTCTCTCTCAGCCGCGCGTTCGTAAAATGCACTATATTCCAGCGCTTAGGGCGCTTCCGAGTCTCTGCCGCCGGCTCCCGGAACCACTCGAAAGGGGCGATGCATGAAAAAAATCGAAGCGATCATCCAGCCTTCCAAATTGGATTCAGTCAAGGACGCCTTGATCGCGATCGGGGTCGAGGGCATGACCGCCTCCGAGGTGCGCGGCCACGGCCGCCAGAAGGGGCACCGAGAGGTGTACCGCGGCCGCGAATACAATGTGGATCTGCTGCCCAAAGTGAAACTGGAGATCGTGGTTCCGGCCGCGCGCAAGGACGAGGTGATCCAGGCATTATCTGCCGCCGCGCGCACCGGCCGCATCGGGGACGGCAAGATTTTTGTCTACGACCTGGAAGACGTGATTCGCATCCGCAACGACGATCGCGGCGAGTCCGCGCTCTGACGAGAGATCGCATGAGCGCTGTCAACCGGGACACGCCAGTTCTGTTCCCGCTCTTCCTCAAGCTGGCGGGGAGGAGATGTCTGGTCGTCGGCGCGGGAAGCATCGCGGAATCCAAGATTGCCAGCTTGCTGGCATCGGGCGCGCGGGTCCGGGTCGTCGCGCCTCGCGCGACCCAACGCGTGGAGCGATGGGCGCGGGCAAGGCGGATCATTTGGCGCCGCGGCTCGTATCGGGAAGCGGACTTGCGAGGCGCGTTCCTGGCGATTGCGGCGACGTCCTCGCCGAAATTGCACGCGCTCATTTTTCGACAGGCTCGGCGACGCGGGATACTTTGCAACGTCGTTGACGATCCGGCGCACTGCGATTTCTACTATCCGGCGGTGGTCCGGCGTGGCGCGTTTCAGATCGCCATTTCCACCGGCGGGCTGAGCCCGGCGCTGGCTCAGCAGTTGCGGAAGCGTTTGCAGCGCGAGTTCGGCCCCGAGTACGCCGCCTGGGTGAAGCGATTGGGAGAATCGCGCGAACGGATTCGCGGCAAGAATCTGAATCCGGAGACGAAGCGCAAACTGCTGCACCGCTTAGCCGCCGGTGCGGCGATGCCTTCCCCGCAGCGGGCGCGGACTCTGAGGAAGCGCTCTGGTTCCGGCGGGGAAACAGACGGCGGCAGCTTCTAAGCAGCCGAAGAAGGAATCCATGGTCACATTGAAGGATATCGAGGCCGCGCGACTCCGAATTCGCGAGTCGATTCGCGAGACGCCCTGTTCACGCTCTGAGTCGTTTTCCAAGCTCACCGGAAATGCGGTCTACCTGAAGCTTGAAAACCTTCAGATGACTGGCTCCTACAAGGAGCGCGGCGCGCTCAACCGGATCCTTGCCTTGACGGAAGAAGAGCGGGGGCGCGGCTTGATCGCCGCATCGGCCGGCAATCACGCCCAGGCCGTTTCCTACCACGCCACTCGCCGGGGAATTCCCGCGCAGATTTGCATGCCGCTGGCGACGCCGCTCAATAAGGTCATGGCCACGCGGCGATTCGGCGCCGACGTGATTCTCCACGGCGCAAATTACGACGAGGCCTGCGACGAGGCGCTGCGGCGCTCCAAGGCGGGCAACCTCGTCTTCATGCATCCGTTCGACGATTACGCCGTCATCGCCGGGCAGGGTACTCTGGCGCTCGAGCTGCTGGAGCAGAGGCCCGAGCTGGACGTCGTAATCATGGCGATCGGCGGCGGCGGCTTGATCAGCGGCGTCGCTTGTGCGCTGAAAGAGACCCACCCGCGCGTGCGGATTATCGGAGTGCAGACCGAACGGCTCCCTTCGATGAAGAAGGCGATCGAATCGGGCCATCCCGTGACGCTTCCCGTCGCAACCACGCTGGCCGATGGCATCGCGGTGCGGAGGGCGGGCGACCGGACCTTTCCAATCGTGCAGAAATACGTGGATGAGATCGTCGCCGTCGAGGAAGAGGAGATTGCAAACGCGATTCTGCTGCTCCTTGAGCGCGAGAAGATTCTTGCCGAGGGCGCGGGCGCTGCGCCGCTCGCGGCCCTGCTCAATCAGGAGGTGAAAATCTCCGGGAAGAACGTCGCCGTCATCGTTTCCGGCGGCAATTTGGACGTCACCATCCTTTCGCGCATTATCGAGCGCGGTCTGGTGAAGGATGGCCGGCTCATCCGCTTGCGCGTGCACCTGCCGGATTATCCCGGCGCGCTGCACCGGCTGACCGGGGTGCTTTCCGAACACCGCGCCAACATCGTCGCCACGTCCTACGATCGCGCCTACTTCGGCGTGGAATTCGGCGACACGGCGATCGACCTCACGATGGAAACGCGTGGCTCCGAGCACGTCGAGGAGCTGATCGCCGCGCTCAAGTCGGCTGGTTACCTCTTTGAACGAATCGTCTGATGGCTTAGCCCTGGCTCGCCCGCCGCGCCCGGCGTAATCTCATGTCGCACAACTCCGCGCTTGCAAAAGAATACCGCCGGCCCACATCAAAATTTTCGATTCGTCCGATTGGGTTTTCCAAAGGCGTAGCGCTCGCCGGCGTGATAGCCTGTCATGGGGCTGCGGATTCGTCCCGCTGACAGTTCTTCGCCCTGTAGTTCCATCCTGCCACAGAAGTCTTTGACTCCGCGGCAAGTGAGGTGGGCCATGAATCGGCGTTTCACCATTCCAGGTAAGGTCTATATCGTGGGCGCGGGGCCCGGCGACCGTGAGCTACTGACGCTGCGCGCGGCGCGGCTTCTTCGCTCGGCCGATGTCGTGCTCCACGACGATCTCATCTCACCCGATGTGCTCGAACTCGTTCCGGCCAGCGCGAGAGTGCAAAACGTCGGCAAGCGCTGCCGCAGAGCCGTCATCACGCAAGAGGGAATTGCCAGGCGACTGATCTTCTACGCTCTTCAGGGTCTGACGGTGGTGCGTTTGAAGGGCGGCGATCCGCTGGTCTTTGGTCGCGCAGGTGAGGAAATGGACGCACTGCGCGAAGCGGGAATTGAATTTGAAATTGTGCCCGGTATCTCAGCTGCATTCGCTGCTGCGGCGGCGGCGCAGATTCCGCTCACGGATCGCAGGGTGGCGTCGCGCCTGGTCTTCGTGACCAATCACCACTCGCGCCAGAAGGACGGCCTCGGCTGGGGCGATCTCGCGACGCCGGACACAACCCTCGTCGTTTACATGCCGGGTGAGGACGCTTCCCGGCACGTGGCCGAGTTGATGCAATGCGGCCTCGGGCCGAAGACGCCTTGCTTGCTGATTTCTCGCGCTGGCTTGGCGGACCAGCGGATGATCCGCACAACTCTCTTCGAGATGTCGGAATTGCCCAAAGTGCCGGCTCCGTCGCTCTTGATCCTGGGCGCCGTAGCCGGGACGCACGCGGCATCTGTGGAAGCCGCAAAAGTTTGCGCCAAACTCCCCAAAAAGCTCGCCGCGAAGCGCGATCCCGCGCCTGGGAGCTTCTTCGAGATTCGGCTGCGGGAATTCGAAAACGCGATTCCCCCAACGCAGGAATCCGCCACACGTCTCCATTCAGAGGACTGAGCGCGCTCTTCTACGAGACCTGAGTTTGGCCCCGGCGTACCTCCTCGCTCAGGACGATGGCCTCGGCGATCTCTTTCATCGGTTTGCGCCTCTGGCGGCTTTGCCGCTGAAGTGAAAGGTACGCCTCTTCCTCCGTCATTTTGAGCTCGCGCTGCAAAATCCCCTTCGCGCGTTCCACAACCTTGCGCGTTTCCAGGCGCTCGGAGAGTTCGGAGTTTTCACTCTCCAGCCGCGCCATTTCGATTTCGGCGCCTACCAGAAAGCCGACTGTTGAGATGATCTGGATTTGCCGCTTGGTGTGGTGGTGCGGCTGGCGATGCTGAACGTTGATGACGCCCACCAACTTGTTCCGGCAAAGCAGGGGAACGGAAAGAAATGCTTCGAAATGGTCTTCCGGGAGTTCGTTGAACAGTTGGAAACGCGGATCGCGCGCCGCGTTTCGTGGGACAGCCACGGGTTGTTTGTGTTGTGCGACCCATCCGGTGATGCCCTGGCCGACGCGCAGCCTCAAGCGATCCACAACTTCGACTTCCGGATGAGGGTTCTTCGAGCCGCGCAGGACCAGATCATTGCCTTCCAGGACGTAGATGAAGCACGAATCGCATTTGACCAGGGTGGAAATGAAGTTGACGACTTGCCCCAGCACTTTGTGCAGAGAATCCGATGCTGCAAAGCTGCTGGAGATCGCGTGTAGGAGTTCTATCTCGGGTGCGTCGAGCACAGCTACTGAGCTAGTATCCATGCCACAACGTTAGTCGTTGCACGGCCGAACTGTCCAACGCAAATCTTCGTTTCTTGCGTCCGATTTTTTGCGGTTGCAATCGCCAAAAATCCGCGTAAGAGGTTTGCTTTCTTTAGTTTGCCGAAGCGTACCAGTATTAAGAAAGCGTTTCAGTTTTGTGAAGGTTTGCGTTTTGCCGCAAGCAGGATTGGGCCCTGCGTAGCCGCGAGTTCGACGAGAAAGCCCATTTTCGGATGCACCGGCTCGAGATCGGGCGCGAAACCCTGATGGCGCAGCGATTCCGTCGTGCTTGGGCCGATCGATGCGATCACCATTCCGTTCAGCCCGCGGCGCAGTGCGGCTTCCAAATCCATCTCCTTCGCCACTTGCATCATGTGGGTCACCTGGACGCTTGTGGTGAAGAGCACGATGTCGAGGCGCCGCTCGCAAATCGCGCGGATCGCGTTCTCCAGCGGGGCGAGATCTTCGGGCAGAGCCCACTGGTACACGGGAACGCGCACGACATGCGCGCCGCGCTCGTTGAGGCCGGCGAGCAATTCCGGATTCGAGACGCCGTACTCCTGCACCGCAACGCGCGCGCCGCGAATCGCGATGCGCTTTCC
>DASPOJ010000136.1:0-10586 GCA_035626055.1 Candidatus Methylomirabilota bacterium
CGAATTCACCGCGACCGCCGGCGTCACCGGAATCGTTCTGACCAAACTCGACGGCACGGCGAAGGGCGGGATCGTCGTCGCGATTGTGCGCGAGTTGGGTTTGCCGGTGCGTTTCGTCGGCACCGGCGAATCTGCCGACGATTTGGTTCCCTTCGACGCCGAAACGTTCGTCAATTCCCTTTTCGACTGATGATGCCCGCTCGCGAAGATTCCGGCGCTTGGATTTGGTTGACGCGCTCGATGGAATTCGCGCGTAGAGGCGAAGGCCTGGCCAGCCCCAATCCCATCGTCGGCGCGGTGTTGGTCCGGGGGAACGAAGTGGTGGGCGAAGGTGCTCACACTTATGAGGGAATGCGGCACGCGGAGATTATTGCCCTCGAAGCAGCTGGCAAGAAGGCGCGCGGCGCGACACTCTACGTAAATCTCGAACCCTGCTGCACCACTGGCCGCACGGGCCCTTGCACAAAGGCGATCATAGCGGCGGGCGTGCGTCGCGTAGTCGCGGCGATGGCCGACCCGAACCCCGCGGTCTCCGGCCGCGGCTTTCGCCAGTTGCGCAAGGCCGGGATCGAAGTGGAAATCAGCGACATCGGCGGCCACGCTCACAAATTGAACGAGTCCTTCGCAAAGTGGATTCACACCGGGCAGCCGTTCGTCACCCTGAAGACCGCTATCACCCTCGATGGCCAAGCGGCGCTGCTGCGTGTTGGCCGCGCGCGCCGTCGGCCCTGGATCACGTCCGAGGAGTCGCGCCGCGAAGTCCATCGTATGCGCCACGCTTCGGACGCCATTCTCACCGGCATCGGCACCATTCTCGCCGACGATCCCCTGCTCACTGATCGCTCCGGCCTCCCTCGCCGCCGCAATTTGCTGCGCGTCGTACTCGACAGCAAACTCCGCCTGCCGCTTCGCTCCCGCCTCGCGCGCTCCGCCGAAGGCGACGTGCTCGTATTCACCTCGGTGCCCGCGAATTCTGCGCGCGCCCGCCGGCTCCGCGATGCCGGCGTCGAAATTGTTCGCGTCCCGGCGCGCGGGAGCAAGCTCGATCTTCGCGCCGTGATGCGCGAGCTCGGCCGGCGCGAGATCCTGAGCGTCATCCTCGAATCCGGCCCAACTCTGAATCGCGCCGCGCTCGAGGCGGGAATTGTGGATAAGATGAGGCTGTTCGTTGCGCCGAGGATCGTCGGCGCGCGCGCGGCGCTGCCAGCGTTTGCGGGCTGGGGCATGACGAAACCGCACGCGCTACAAAATGTCACGTCCCAGACGTTTGGCCCAGACATCTCGATTGAGGGATACTTGCGCGATGTTTACCGGAATCATTGAAGCCGTCGGCCGGATCGAAGCAATCGAAAGCGTGGAAGGGGGCGCGCGCCTCCGCGTTCACGCCGGATCGCTCGCGGAAACCCTGCACGTCGCGAGCAGCATCGCAGTCAACGGCTGCTGCCTGACCGTCGTCGCGCTCGATGGCCAAGTCTTCTCCGCCGATCTTTCCGGAGAAACGCTGCGCCGCACCTCGTTCGGTGAATCGAAAGCCGGCTCGCGCGTCAATCTGGAGCGCCCGCTGCGCGCCGGACAGGAATTGGGCGGCCATTTCGTCCAGGGCCACGTGGACGGCGTGGGCCGCGTCACGCGCCTTGACGCCGAGGGCGCGAACTGGTGGCTCGGCGTGCGCGTGCCTCCCGAACTTGCGCGTTACGTCGCGATGAAAGGATCGATCGCGATTGACGGCATCAGCCTCACCGTCGCGGGCTGGCACGATGGCGTCGTCGAGATCGCCATCATCCCCTTCACCTACGCGCAAACCGACATCCGAGGTCTCGCCGTCGGCGACCCCGTAAATCTCGAGTGTGACATCCTGGCGAAGTACGTCGAGCGCATGATGCAGTCCGAGAGCGTCCCGGCGGCCTCCCGCCTCACCATCGCCCGCTTGAAAGAGGAAGGTTTCTAGCCCCGCGCTTCGCGCGCCTTCTGCCACGCGCCCCGGAAATACAGTACCAACCCCAGCAAGATGAATCCCGCGGTCCCGCCGATGAGCTTCCCCTCGAACATCCACACGCTTCTTGCCTCGCCCGGCGGAATCATGGAAAGGGCGATCCCGCCCAGCACCACCAGAAAGCCCAGCGCTCCCGCGATCCACACCCCGGGTTTTCCGCCCGGAATCAGCACGATGTTTTCGTTGCGCGCCCGCTTCCCGCGATAGGCCAGCCGGATCACCGCCGCAAACATGTAGAGAAACGGAATGAAGTACAAAATGACGGTCGCATCCACAAGTATCTGATACGCACCGTTCACCGTCTCGTTCAACTGAATGAGCAGGAGAATGATTCCCGAGATCACCGCCTGCACCAGAATCGACACCCACGGCGTCTTCCATCTTGGGTGAATCCAGCTGAACGCCGCCGGCATGTAGTGGTCCACGCCCACCACAAACGGCACCCTCGCCACGCCTGCCACGGTTGAGCCTACCCCGCCCGCGTTGCCGAACGTCACCAGAATCGCCGCGATGATTCCGAACGCGCCGATCTTCAGCGTTGTGGACGCCACCGTCAGCGCCTGAAACACGCCGCTTTTCGGGTCCACGCTCGCCGCCGGCAAAATCCCAAGCAGCGCGACGGTCCCGATCGTGTACATGAACGCGATCAACACGCCCGACCCCAGAATCGCCCGCGGGAACGTCCGCCGCGGATCGCGCACCTCTTCGCTCATCGCCGAACAGAGCTCGAGGCCCGTGAACGCAAACGCGATCTGCGGCCAAAAATTCACCGTCGCCCAATTCCACTTCGGCACAAGGCTCGCCAACGTGGAGTGCTCCGCTGCCCCTCCGTGCACGTACCACAGATAACCCGCCAGCCCCACCAGCATCAGCAACGGCACGTACGTCCCTACGCCGCCCGCGTTCTGCAGCCACTTGCCCACATTCAATCCAATGATGTTGAGCAAGACTGCGACAATAAGAATTGCGAACGAGCACCAAAGAAGAAATGTCCGATTCTGCGCCAAGTGCGCCGCGCCGCTTCCCCCCACGTACGCGGACATCGCCGCGCTCGCCATCAGTAGGCCGGGGAAATAAAAAAACGTGTACACCCAGTACGTCCATCCCGTCACGAAGCCGTGGAATTCGCCGAACGCCTGCTTGACCCACGCATAGATCCCGCCTTCGTCCGGATACCGCGTGGACAATTCGAGGATCACCAGCGACGACGGCAAAAAGAAAAAGATCGCCGACAAGATCCACAGGCTGATCGAGGATGTGCCGTTGTGCGCCGCGGCCGCAATCCAGCGCGGCCCCAGCACCGTCGCGATATTGAAGAGCAGCACGTCCCAGAAACCCATGACGCGCCGCAACTGCGATTTCGGACTGGAGACGCCCGCTTGGCTCACAGCGTGACGTCCAGCGCGGGTACGAGCTCGTCCTGCAAACGAAAGTTCCTGAGATAAGGGTCGGTCGAAGCTTCAAACTCGGCCCACGGCCCGAAAAACGATACGCGCCCTTCTTGCAAGAATACCAGCCTGTCCGCCAGCTTCTTGGCCAGGTGCGTGTCGTGCGTCACCACCACCGACGTCTTGTGAAACGCCTGCTTCAGCTTCAGAATCAGGTCGCTCGTGTGCGTGGCCATGATCGGATCCACCATCGTAGTCGGCTCGTCGTAGAGGATCGCCTCCGGATCATCCGCCAGCGCGCGAGCGATCGCCACGGCCCGTTTCGTGCCGGTGCTGATTTCGGAAGGCAGCTTGTCCTCAAGCTGCGAGATTTCCAGCATCGCCGAGAGTTCCTCCACGCGCGCAGCCATTTCCTCCTCGGTCCAGCCTTCCCGGCTCTGCAGTGGAAACGCGATATTCTCCGCCACCGTCAGCGAATCGAACAGCGCGCCCGATTGAAAGACCATCGTCACCCGCCGTCGGAGCCCCGCCAGTTCCCGCTCTCCCCAATCCGTAATGTCTTCGCCCGCCACGCGGATCCGCCCGGAGTCGGGCTTCAAGAATCCCAGAATATGTTTCAGCGTGACCGATTTCCCCACGCCGCTTCGTCCCATAATCACGCACGTCTCGCCGCGCTCGACATCAAAGCTCACGTCGTCGAGCACCTTGCGGTCCTCAAACGATTTGCTGACATGGTCGAATTCGATGTACGCCTCGCTCATCGGACGCACCTGCCTCTACACCCGGCGTTTCCTTCAAGCTTCATCGCGCCCCTATTCTTCCCAAGGCCTGCGGCAGAATCAAACGATTTTCTTCGGCAGGTCTGAATTCGGTGACCGGAGGCGCGCGGAACACCCGGTTCAATCATTGATAATAAGCCACTCAAGTCTATCGAGCGCCCAGTTTGGACTTAAATCCTTATTTTACAATAGCTTAGGCTGGACTACTCCATGAGTTTCTCTCAGGCCCTCCGCAATTCCCTCTTGACAAGCCCCCCAGCCCTCCCTATATTAGCACTCGTCCGGGAGGAGTGCTAAATACCTCGGACGCTCTCGTTGCGATAGATCCTCACCGCTCGAATGGAGGAATTAGAACGATGGCTGTCAACGTCACACCCCTGCACGACCGCGTTTTGGTCAGGCGGGTCGAAGAGAAGGAGTCCGTGAAGGGAGGCATCATCATTCCCGACTCGGCCAAGGAGAAGCCCCAAGAAGGAGAAGTAATCGCTGTCGGCGCCGGGAAAATCGAAAAGGGTCAGCGCGTCCCTCTCGATGTGAAGGTGGGCGACCGCATCCTGTTCGGCAAGTACAGTGGCTCCGAAATCCGTGTCGATGACGAAGAGTACCTGATCCTCCGCGAAGAAGAGATTCTCGCGAAGTTGACGGGCGCCGCCAAGGCCGCTTCGAGTCGGAAGTAACCTTTCCCTCGCGCGGATCATCCGCCCCCGGCGGACAGACCCTTGCGAGGCTTGCAACTGGCAACTCTTAGGGTTCGCAAATCTTAGAGGAGGAAGAAGTTTATGGCGAAGCAAATCGTGACTGGTGAGAATTCCCGCCAGTCCATCCTTCGCGGCGTAAACATCCTGGCCGACGCGGTGAAAATCACCCTCGGCCCCAAGGGACGTAACGCCGTGATCGAAAAGAAGTTCGGTTCCCCCGTCATTACCAAGGACGGCGTGACCGTTGCCAAGGAGATCGAACTCAAGGATCCGCTCGAGAACATGGGGGCGCAGATGGTTCGCGAGGTCGCCTCGAAGACCTCCGACGTGGCCGGCGACGGCACCACCACCGCAACCGTGCTCGCACAAGCGATCTTTCGCGAGGGCGTCAAGACTGTCGCCGCAGGCGCCAGCCCCATGGCTCTCAAGCGCGGCATCGAGCGCGCCGTTGAAGTCGCGGTAGAAGAAATCAAGAAGCTCCATCGCGACGTCAAGGGCGAGATGATCGCCCAGGTCGGCACGATTTCCGCAAATAACGACCGCCAGATCGGCAGCATCATCGCTGAAGCTATGAAGAAAGTCGGCAAGGACGGCGTCATCACCGTCGAGGAATCCAAGACGATGGAGACGACGCTCGAAGTGGTCGAAGGCATGCAGTTCGACCGCGGCTACCTCTCCCCTTACTTCATCACCGATCCGGAGCGCATGGAGTGCACCATCGAGGATGCCCGCATCCTCATCCACGAAAAGAAGATCAGCTCCATGAAGGATCTTCTTCCCCTTCTCGAGCAGATTGCCAAGATGGGCAAGCCGCTGTTGATCATCGCCGAGGACGTCGAGGGAGAGGCCCTCGCCACCCTGGTGGTCAATAAGCTCCGCGGCACCTTGCAGTGCGCCGCGGTCAAGGCTCCCGGTTTCGGCGATCGACGCAAGGCCATGCTCGAAGACATCGCCACCCTCACCGGAGGCAAGGCCATCACCGAGGATCTCGGCATCAAGCTCGAAAACGTCAAGATCGAGGACCTCGGCCGCGCCAAGAAGGTGACGATCGATAAGGACAACACCACTCTCGTCGAGGGCGGGGGCAAGACCGCTGAGATCGAGGGCCGCGTCAAGCAGATTCGGACGCAGATCGAGGACACCACCTCCGATTACGACCGCGAAAAGCTGCAAGAGCGCCTCGCCAAGCTCGTCGGCGGCGTTGCTGTCATCAAAGTCGGCGCCGCAACCGAAGTCGAACTCAAGGAGAAGAAGGCCCGCGTCGAAGACGCCATGCACGCCACACGCGCCGCAGTCGAGGAAGGCATCGTGGCGGGCGGCGGCGTCGCTTTGATTCGTTGCCTCGGCGCGCTGGACAAGTTGAAGACTGAAGGCGATGAGGCCATCGGCGTCAACATCGTCAAGCGCGCGCTCGAGGAGCCCATGCGCCAGATCGCGCAGAATGCGGGCGCCGAGGGTGCCGTCATCGTCGGACGGGTCCGCGAATCGAAGGACCCCGATTTCGGTTTCGACGCCGAGGCGGGCGAATTCGCAGACTTAATCAAGGCCGGCGTGGTTGACCCCGCGAAGGTCACCCGGCTCGCCTTGCAAAACGCCGCTTCCATCGCCGCCTTGATGCTCACCACCGAAGCTCTGGTGGCCGAAATCAAGGAAGAAGATAAGAAGGCCATGGGCGCCGGCGCCGGTGGCCCCGGCGGCATGGGCGGCATGTACTAAACCAGTTCCGTCGGCAGGCCGTCGCGCCGTTCCTGCGGCGACTCGCCGAAGCAGCAACAATCACGGGGCGCTCGATTCTCTTTCCGGATCGAGCGCCCCGTTTATCTTGCGGGAATCTCCACCGTGGTGTAAGTCCCGGGCTTTGCGGAATTGACCGCGTCGACAATCCGCAGCATCACAGGACGCAACAGGCGCCATCTGCTTCTGCTGAGAACCACAATCGCGAGTTTCCGGCCTTGCAAGTTCTGTTGGTAGCGAAGATTCGTATCGGTCGTGAGAAGCACGTCGTAGCCGGCTTCCTCTGCCACGCGCAACAATTCGCCGTTGAGTAAGGTACTCCAGCCTTGTTCTCTTGCCGTCCGGACAGTATGTCCCTCCAGGGCCTCTCGAATTGCAATCGGAGTTCCTTGGTCTAGCAGGATCAGCATTACTCGATGAAGGCCGATGCTTCCAGACTCTGGGCGGTGAAATTCAGGACAGCGTTCACCTGTTCGCGGGTCAGACCATCAAACAGCGCCACGATTTGGTCGATGGTGAGGCCATCCTCGAGATTCTCGAAGACAACCGCGACCGGCAGACGGGTTCCGCGGAATACCCAGGCGCCCCCAACTTTACCCGGCACGCTTTCTACCGCCGTACATTTTGACCAGTCCAGTCCCATCGGAATCCCTTTGTGCCCATTGTAACTGAAAACTCCGCCAGGCACATGGCAGAGCCCCAAATAGCGAGCGGGCTTGCCGGCTGCCCTCCGTCGCGTAGTTGGCAAACGTTGGATTCTTCCCAAGCTCCCCCACTCGCCATTCGAAATAATTTCCACATGCGTCAACATGCTTTTCCATTGACACCGTTGATACCCCCTGCTACCCTGCTCCGTGTTGGTCGTTCCTCATCCCGGCCTGATTCTGACCTCAGTTTCTCGGTTCTTGTCCCTCCCCATCCGTGTTCATCTGTGTCCATCTGTGGTTACGGTTTCCCCTTCCCCGCTCCCCAAACTTGCACCATTTTTGTGCAACTCAAAAGTGATACACAGCAAAGGATTTAGCGCGCCCATAAGCCCTTTAGAATCAGCACATACAAATTCGCACCGCGTTTTTCGTATCTCACTGAAAACAGGCAGCTTCATGCAGGATGATTTACTTGGCTAAAGTTCAAGAAGCACGTTACCCTCGACTTGAAATCAGGCGACCACTACGCAAGGGGTCGTTAGCGCGAGGGTGTTCCATGACGATTGGCGTTGGGTTTCTTTGCCGAGATGGAATCGTGATTGGTTCCGACCGTCAAATGACCGTGCAAGACAGCCATACATTCACCCAAGAAAAGACAGATAGTTTCAGCACTGAACAAGGATTAGTGGCATGGACTTATGCAGGAATGGGTGACACAGGAAAGCTCTTCCGAGACCAAATAAGAGAACGCTTCGCGTCCACAGTTGATCGTTCCCGTCTTTCGGTCACGGCCTATATGCAAGACGTTTTGAAGCGAGTAACCAAGAAAGAAGAGCCGTTTTATACCTTGCTTGGATTTTGCCCTTCTGGGGGAGACGGTCATTTCCTTTTGATGTCCAATGGAACAGACGTGGTCAATGTGGACCGCAGTGAGATCATCGGCGGTGGCGACTCATCGCTTTTGAGATTCCTTCGACAGTTGTACTTGTATTTTCCCTTTACTCCGACTCTTACTCAGGGAGCATATTCCGCAGTCTACTCCATTTCACAAGCCGCAAAATTTGAAGGACAGTGGTGCGGTGGTGGGATAGATGTTTGGGCAATTGGCACAAAGGGGAAAAGTTTTGTAGTGACGCCCGGAGTCGCGGACAAATGGCAGAAATATATGGATGGAGTTGAATTCAAATTCTATGCTCTTCTCCGAGTCTTAACTGACGACGAAATGTCAGACAAACGAAAAACTGATGAGTGGAAGGATTTCCGGGAAAATGTAGCCCGGTTTTGCGTACAAATATGCCCAAACCAATCAAACACTTTTCAATAGTTCAATTAGTGCGTCGTAGTCTGACGCGTCGTGCCGAACTTCGGGAGCCGTTATTTCCTGAAATCGAGCACGGTGTCTATTCAAGATCGGAACGAATTTCCCTTCGCTCAATTCTTGAAGGGAATCCCGTACGGAAGCAATCTCGTTCCCCAGCATCGCGCAATAAAGGTGGTCGTCCTTTGCTAGTTGCGCCAATGCTAAAACAACATCGCGTAAAGTCTTCTCGTTCATAGCCATGCTCCTATGCGGTTAACTTTTGGAAAGTCAAAAGAGGCGCCGTAACCATATGGCGAAGCGTATCAACGAATAGGCTTGAGTTCTTCCGGCGATTGAACCGGAACGTCATTTCTTGGAGATAGGCCGCGAGATGCTTTGCGCTGACGTTGTGCCAAGTACCCATGATGCCGCGCTTGCTGAAGGCAGACTCGACCGTGTTCGTGCGAATATCGCCAGCCGCGTATTGCTTGGTATGGCAAATCGTGCCGGGTGCCCCGCCTTTGCGTGGTTTTGCAAAGGTGGGGAGTTTTCCAAAGCTCCCCGCTCCCTATTCGAAATAATTTCCACATGCGTCAACATGCTTTCTTATTGACAGAGTTGATACTCCCTGCTACCCTGCTCCGTGTTGGTCGTTCCCCATCCCGCCCTGACTCCGACCTCAGTTTCTCGATTCTTGTCCCTTCCCATCCCTGTTCATCCGCGTCCATCGGTGGTTGCTCGCATTCGGCCAGGACTGCGAGTCCCCAGCGAGCCCTACAAGGGGCGAGTCGAGGGACCTTCCGCGCTCCCCAATCTTGCACCATTTTTGTGCAACTCAAAAGTGATACAGAGGAAAGGACTTAGCGCGCCCATAAGCTCTTTAGAATCAGCACTTACAGACTCGCGCTTCATTTTTCGTATCTCGTTGAAAATAAACGGTCGCCAAGTCCTTTATAATCAGCACTTACGTGTTTTTTCGCTGCAAGTCCTTTGGATTCAACACTTACACAAAAACAGGGCGGGGGGGGCCCTTCCAGAAAGCTTCTCCAACTCCCGCCAACATCCATCGGCGAGCTTCGCCTTGCCCGCGCAGGCCCGCGCACGGCCTCAACTTGCGCTCCTTCGCCGAATACGCTACAAACGAAGTCTCTCGACCCGGGTTTTTGGGGGCCGCCATCACTGGGGGAACAGGGAATGTTCCGGGATAGCGTAGAACGGGCGTCGAAGCGTGCGTGTGCGCCGCCGCGAGTTACTGCCATCTATCGAATTGTGGCGGGCGCGCTGGTTTTTCTCGGCGCGGCGTTCATCGTCTGGCAGCCCGTCCTGGCCTACGACGATCAGCTCAAGCAACTCGCTGCGCAACTCGCCGATTCCATCTCGAAATCCGGCAAGAAGACGGTCGCGGTCGCAGATTTCACCGACCTTGATGGCAACGTCACGGAGCTCGGCCGCTTCCTTGCCGAGGAAACGTCCGCAGACCTCGCCTCGACCGCCGGCGCGGCGAAAGATTTCGAGGTCATTGACCGCACGCAGCTCAGGGCCACGCTCAAGCGGGCCGGCCTGGCGATGAACGGCGTCCTCGACCCGCAGACCGTGAGCAAATTGGGCGATGCGGCGGGCGTGCAAGCCGTCGTCACGGCTACGCTCACGCCTTTCGCCGACCACATTCACCTGTCTGCGCGGGTCCTTGACGAATCGAACTCCGCGATCCTCGCGACCTCATCCGAGGACATTCCGCGCTCGAAAGACCTGAACGATTTGCTCGCCGGGGGCGGCCCCTCCGCGCCCATCCCGCCGGCCGCAGCCACCACTTCAGCCGCGCCAGCCGCTGCCACGCCTCCGCCTGCAACGTCTGCCGCGCCTGCGCCCGCGCCTACCACCCCAGCCGCGCCGGCCGCACCGGCCACCGCGCCCGCTTCTGCACCCGAGACACCAGGCGCAACGCCCCCGCCAGCGGCGAGTTCGGCGCCTGCGTCTGCGCCCAGCGCCGCGCCCGCTACTGCGCCTCCGGCCACGAGGCCGCCGGAGCACGGCGCTCCCAGACCTG
>DASPOJ010000137.1:0-18185 GCA_035626055.1 Candidatus Methylomirabilota bacterium
TCATCGCAAACCTAAATCATGTTGCTCGATGCGGCGAACTCGGACCGCGGCTCACCAGACGAACGGGATCAGAGCTTTCGTCTCGCGCTTGTATTGAAGGTATAGGTCGCCGAATTGCTCGCTCATGAGTCTTTCTTCCAAGGGCAACTTCAGCATATTGCCCAGAATAATCAAACCAAACCCTATCACACAGCGAAGCTGCCCCAGGGCAATCACCGAGCCCACCGATGCCAACAAGACGCCTAAATAAATGGGATGTCGGACGAAGGCGTAAGGGCCAGTGCGCACAAGCGTGTGGTCCTGCTTGACCGTGGCCAATCCGCTCCAGTTGCCGCCCAGGTAGACGCGAGCCAGGACCGTCAAGGCGACGCCGGCAATGGTGAGAACTAGGCCCGTCCAGCCAATTGCAAGAGACACCGGAATCAAACGCCAGCTCAAGAAGCGAAGACGCCGCTTGCCCATGAATAGCACGCACAACGCGACCCCGAGCAAACCCGCCTGCAAGAGGCTCGAGGCCCCTGATTGCTTGCGGACAATTCGCTTGACGCGCAGAGCGCCGATCAGCCAAATGACGGCCCACGCGATCCACGCGCAGGCGATGTATCTGCCAAAATCAGGGTGCATGACGCCTCGGCTCCCCAAACGCCACAACACAAGAGGATACTGCCCCGATTCCAAAGCGTACAGGGCCGTTTGCCAGCGGGCAGCTGCGGCCAGGCCACACAAGCGCAGTGCCGGCAAGGAATGCACGACGAAAATGGGCAACACCAGAGTAGAATGCTTGGCGCTTTCGTAGCACCGGGCGTGACCCTGAGATGGGCGCGGATCGGATGGACGGCGACATGATTGTCTTGCTTCTTACGGGGCTGGCGATGATTTCCACCTTCTGCGGGGGAATCGTCGCCGTTCGCGGTCACAAACGCATTCACTTGTTGTTGGGAATTGGCGCCGGAATGCTTCTCGGCGCGACATTCTTCGATCTTTTGCCCGAATCCATCGACGTGGGGCAAGCGCAGGGCTGGAGCGCGCGAGTGATCTTGCTGTTTCTGGTGGCAGGATTCCTCGGCTTCTACATCCTGGAGCGCATCTTGGTTCTCCACTCGTGCGCGGAGGATGACTGTTTCAACGAGGCCCACCGGCGGCTGGGCCGGCTCAGCGTAATGGGGCTGATCGCCCACAGCACCTTGGACGGCGCCGCGATCGGGGCTGCAACGCTGGTGAACTGGCGCGTGGGGATTGTGGTGGCCCTGGCCGTCATCGCGCATGACATGAGCGACGGTCTGAACACGATCCTGCTGGTCACGCGCGGCGAGAAGCCGCGGCGCAGCGACTACCTGTTCCTCGGGATGGATGCGCTAGCGCCGATGGTGGGCGGGTTTCTGGCCCTGGGGTTTTTGCCGTCTCCGAAGTGGCTCGCGGTTTTTCTCGCCGTGGCTTCTGGATTCTTCCTCTATACGGCGACCTCGGACTTGCTGCCGGAGGCGCACCGGCGCTCGCCCAGCCCCTACGTGACGATTCTCACGATCGCCGGCGTGCTGGTGATGGCCGTGGCGGTCGGTTTGACGCGGCTCAGCCCCGATTCCCTGCGGCGCCTGATACATTCGTTATCCTGACGGCGGGCCGATATCCCGGCCTCGGGTCGAACTCCTGACCGCAAGATGCACTGGGAGCAGCCTTGCGCCAATCCTGACGATGCCGGCAAACACCAAGGCAAACGCGTTGAGATTCGTCCTGCTCATCGGCGCGATGAGCTATTTCGCTGATTTTGTCTATGAGGGCGCGCGCAGCGTGCTGGGGCCGTACTTGTTGCTGCTTGGCGCGAGCGGGGCGGCGGTGGGGTTCGTCAGCGGGTTGGGGGAATTGGCGGGCTACGGCTTGCGAATTGTCTCGGGACGGCTGGCGGACAAGACGCGGCAATTCTGGCCGATCACGTTTCTTGGCTACGTAGTGCAGATGGCGGCGGTGCCGGCGCTGGCGCTTGCGGGAAACTGGCCTGCGGCGGCGGCGCTGCTCGTTCTGGAGCGCGCGGGCCGCGCCACGCGCAATCCTCCCCGGGACGTCATGCTCTCGCACGCGGGCGCGGAGATGGGCGGCTACGGCTGGGCGTTCGGCCTGCACGAGGCGCTCGATCAGGCGGGCGCGGTGACGGGGCCGCTGGTGATTGCGGCGATCCTGGCGCGACGTGGAGACTACCGCCTCGCCTTCGGCGCGCTGGCGATTCCGGCAGCCGTCACTCTCTTGTTGCTGGTCGTGGCGCGCCTGCTCTACCCGCGTCCTGAAGAAATGGAATCGCAACCCCAGGACGTTCGCACCGAAGGAATGCCGCGCGTCTTCTGGATTTATCTTGCCGGAGCGGCGCTCGTGGCCGCGGGCTTCGCGGATTTTTCGCTGATTGCGTTTCATTTCGCAAAGAGCGGAAGCGTGGCCCGCGGTTGGATTCCCATTTTTTATGCGGTGGCGATGGGAACAAGCGGCGCGGGCTCGCTCGTCTTCGGACGCCTGTACGATCGCGTTGGTCTGTACGTGCTCGTGCCGCTGACGATTCTCTCCGCGCTGTTTGCGCCGCTGGTGTTTCTCGGAGGTATGGGGCGCGCGGGATTTGGGATTGCGCTCGCGGGCGCCGCCATCTGGGGCGTGGGGATGGGTGTGCACGAGTCCATCGTGCCGGCGGCGGTGGCTCCGATGGTGGCGCGGGAGCGGTGCGCGTCGGCGTACGGGCTGTTCACGGCCGCGTACGGCGTGGCGTGGTTTCTCGGCAGCGCGTTGATTGGGGCGCTGTACGACGTTTCGCTCGGCGCGACGGTCGCGGCGTGCGTCGCGCTCGAATGCGCGGCCATTCCCTTCTTCTTGAAGGCCGCCCGCATGGTCCGGTCTCATTCGAATCCGTCAGCTAGTTGAGTTTGCCGCGCTGTGCTGCAACCTTGACCTTGTGCGCGCACAAAAGTTCCTTCGCACGACCAGAAAGGCGTGACGCAAGGCCGGCCGGAGTATTATTGGTCGCGCTCAGAGAAATAGCTGGCCCGAAAAGCCCGCGGCTGGACCGACCGGCGCCCGAGGGACCTCTAGCGGAGCGAGAGGCAACCTGATGTGGGACAAGCAATTTGGAGCGGTTGGCGCGCTGCTACTGCTGGCCTGCGTGTCCTGCTGGGGCAAAGAGAACGCCCCTGCGCCGCCAGTGAAAGCGGGCCGAATTGTCATTTTGAAAGCCGCCCGTACCCTGACACTTATGAAGAACGGCAAAGCCCTGAAGACCTACAAGGTAGCTCTGGGGACGGAGCCGGTCGGGCCGAAAGAGCAACAGGGCGATCACAAGACGCCAGAGGGCGAATACTTTGTGGACGAAAAAATTCCGAACAGCAGGTTTCACCTCGCGCTTCATCTCTCGTACCCAAACGCGGCTGACCGGGAGCGAGCGCACAGGCTTGGAGTGAATCCCGGCGGCGACATCGAGATTCACGGCTTGGGAAAAGATTTCGCCTGGGTGGGGAGTTTGCAGCGGATGGTTGACTGGACGGATGGCTGCATCGCCGTGACGGACGAAGAAATCGAAGAGATTTATGCCCAGGTGGATGTCGGGACGCCGGTAGAGATTCGTCCCTGAGCTGCGACGTCAGCCGCCGCCGACCAATTGCACGATCTCGAAGCGATCGTTGGAATGGACGTACGTGTCGGGCCAGCGGTCTTTGGGCAGAATGTTGCTATTGAGTTCGATCGCGACGCGGTCTGCGCGGAGCCTCAAATGCTCAAGCAGCGCAGTGACCGTGAAGCCGTCGGGGATGTCCGTTGCGTCGCCGTTGACGATGACGTGCATGGTGCGGCTCAACCAGCGGTGCCGGGACGCGCTTTAAGTTTGTAGTGCAATTCGGCGCGCGCGCCGCCCGACGCCGCGCGGATAACGAGCGCTGCTCCTTCAGGCATGGGCGAAGGCAGCACAAATTGAAGAACTGCGCTGCCATTCACATCGGTGACGCCGCTTCTGCGGACCGCCACACCTGCCCGAGATTCTACGAGCGCCTCCACGGTCGCGCCGTCCACCGGCTTCCCATCCGCGGCGACGACTCCCAGTTCGATCGACGCGTTGCCGCCTTGCAGCCAGGAACTCGCATTTCGCAGGCGAAGATCGAGCGCGGTGATGGCGGGCGGAGCGGCGTCGCGCACTTGCCCGCTCTCCAATTGCGCGACGACTTCCTGATGCTGGCGCTCGACGCGGTCGCGCAAGTCCTTGCGCGAGGCGCCGCCATCCAACAGGTCCTGGTAACTCGCAATGACGCGATGAATGACACGGCCGGCGACATAAACGACAGTGTCGAGAGTCGCATCCGGGCCGGCGCGCGCCTCGGTCTGCACGTGGTAATCGATGCCGCCCGCGCTGACGTTGGAGTTGAATCCTAAGCTCATCGTGTTGTGCCGCGCCCGGTCTCCCGGAAGTCTTCGCAGCGGATTGACCGGGCGCGAGCGCGTCGCTATTATTATAAGGACTCTGGCACATGAGCGGAAACGGTCTAGAAGGCTACGCTCCTTTCCTCTTGCATCTATTGCTGGCGATGGCGCTTGCCGGCGCGATTCTGGTCGCATCGGCGCTGGTCGGCTGGCGCCGGCCCTCGCGCGTGAAGCAGCAGCCGTATGAGTGCGGCATTGACCCGGTCGGCGATGCGCGCGAACCCTTTTCGGTGAAGTTCTACCTCGTGGCGATGGTCTTTATCCTGTTCGATGTCGAGGCGATCTTCCTTTATCCCTGGGCGTACGTGTACCGGCAATTGCGCTGGTTCGGATTCGTGGAGATGCTTCTTTATATCGTGATTCTTCTGGCGGGTTATTTGTACTTGTGGAAGAAAGGCGCTCTGGATTGGAACCGCCCGCCGGGGCGCCGGGACCCGATTTCGTGACGGAGACAGCGGACGTAGATCCGAACCCGATTGTCAGCAAACTGCGCGAGTGGGAGCCCCGGGCCGTCGCAGAAGTGATTGCGTTTCGCGGGGAGACAACAATCGTCCTCCCGCGCGAATTCTTGCGGCGTGTGGCCGAGTATCTGGCGAACGTTCCCGAATTCGATTTCAAACTGCTGAGTGACATCACTGGCGTGGACCGGTTCCCCGTCGAGCCGCGGTTCGAGCTGAACTACCACTTGGTCTCGATTTCGCAGCGCGCGCGGGTGCGGTTGCGCGTGCGCGTGCCGGGAAGCGATCCGGTGGCGGATTCAGTGACGCCGGTTTGGCCCACCGCGAATTGGCACGAGCGGGAGATTTTCGATTTGTTCGGCGTACGTTTCGCAGGCCACCCGGATCTGGCGCGAATTCTCCTCCCCGAAAATTGGGAGGGCCATCCGTTGCGCAAGGATTTTCCGACTGTAGGCAGCCGCTGATGACCACCGTCCAGACCGCCACCGGCGAACGCAAGACGATGATCCTCAACATGGGGCCGCAGCACCCTTCGACGCACGGGGTGCTGCGCGTCTTGCTCGAACTGGACGGTGAGACGGTCGTCAAAGCGCGGCCCGACATCGGTTACTTGCACACTGGAATTGAAAAGAGCGGCGAAGCGCTGACCTATTCGCAGGCCATCACGATCACCGACCGGCTGGATTACCTCGCCCCGCTTTCCAATAATCTGTGTTACTGCCTCGCGGTGGAAAAATTGCTCGCACTCGAGCCGCCCCCTCGCGCGAAGTATGCCCGCATCCTGCTGACCGAGCTGACGCGCATCGGGTCGCACCTCGTGTGGCTCGGCTCGCACGCGATGGATCTGGGCGCGATGTCCGTCTTCCTCTATTGTTTCCGCGAGCGCGAGGAACTTCTGAAAATTCTTGAGATGGTTTCCGGCCAGCGGATGATGACGAGCTATTTCCGCATCGGCGGGCTCGCCCTCGAGCCGCCGCCCGGATGGCTGGACCGCGTGGATCGCTTCCTGCGCTTGTTTCATTCGCGGCTCCCGGAATACGAGACACTGCTGACCGACAATCGCATCTGGCACGCGCGAACCAAAGGCGTCGGCGTCATCTCGCCCGAGGACGCGATTGCGCTCGGCGTGACTGGCCCCGTGCTGCGCTCCACCGGCGTTGCGTACGACGTCCGGAAGGCCTTTCCATACGCGGGCTACGAGGAATTCGACTTCGCGGTGCCCACCAGCACCGATGGCGATTGCTATGCGCGTTACATTCTGCGGGTGGCCGAAATGCGCGAGAGCGCGAAGATCATTCGCCAGGCCATGGAAAAGATTCCCGCCGAAGGGCCGATCAAGGCCGATGCGCCCGGCATCGTCCCGCCGCAGCGTGAAAAAATGAAGACCGAAATGGAGGCCCTCATCCACCATTTCAAGATCTTCACCGAGGGGTTCGCGCCGCCGCTGGGCGAAGTTTACCAGACGATCGAATCGCCGCGCGGCGAACTGGGATTCTTTGTCGCGAGCGACGGCTCGCCGAAACCCTATCGCATGAAGGTGCGCGCGCCCTCGTTCGTCAATTTGCAAGCGCTGCCGAAACTGGTCGAGGGCAGGCTCCTGGCAGACGTGGTGGCCTGCATCGGAACGATCGATATCGTGCTGGGGGAAGTGGACCGCTGATGCGATTGCCGCCGGATCTCGAGCAGAAATTTCGCACGCTGGTGTCGCGCTATCCCGTGAAGCGCTCGGCGCTGGTGCCAATGGCCATCTATGCGCAGGATGCGTTCGGCTTCCTCGGCGATGAGATCATCGGCGAGATCGCGCGGCGGCTCGACCTCAACACGCTGCAAGTGACCGAAACGATCGCCTATTACTCGATGCTGCGGCGCAAGCCCGCTGGACGGAACCACGTGCAGGTGTGCACGAATGTGTCCTGCAAATTGCGCGGCGGAGATAGGCTGTGGGAGCACGCGCAACGCAAACTCGAAATCGGCCACAAAGAAACCTCCTCCGACGGCGCATTCTCACTGGAAGAAGTGGAGTGCCTCGGAGCCTGTACGGGCGCGCCCGCCATGCAGGTGAATTATGACTTTTACGAAAACCTGACAGTGGAGCGCTTCGACGCGATCATCGCGCAACTCGACCGCGGCGACCGGCCGGTGACTACGCAACCCGCCTCCGGGGCCGTCCACCGGCGGCATCCCGATGAAGTTCCCGTGATCAGCCGGCTCTTCGGCATTCCAAACTCGCACACGATGGCCGTGTATTTGGAGCATGACGGCTACACAGGCCTGGAAAAGGCGCTTTCGATGTCTCCAGATCAAGTGATCGAGGAAGTCAAGAAATCGAATTTGCGCGGGCGGGGCGGCGCGGGGTTTCCGACGGGAATGAAATGGAGTTTCGTACCGAAGGAATCGGCGAAGGGCAAGTACATCCTGGCAAACGCCGATGAAAGCGAGCCCGGCACCTGCAAGGATCGCCCGCTGATGGAAATGGCCCCGCACCAATTGATCGAAGGGATGATTATCGCCGGGTATGCGGTGGGCGCGCACAATGGCTACGTCTACGTGCGCGGCGAATACCGCTACGTCCTCGACATCATCGAAGCCGCGATCGAGGAGGCTTACAAGGCCGGCTATCTCGGCAACAGTGTGATGGGCGGCGCCTTCTCGTTCGATTTGGCGGCGCACACCGGCGCGGGCGCCTACGAATGCGGCGAGGAATCCGCGCTGATGGAATCGCTCGAAGGCAAGCGCGGCTACCCGCGCATCCGGCCTCCCTTCCCCGCCGTGGTCGGCCTTTACGGCGCGCCGACGGTCATCAACAACGCCGAAACGCTTTCCGCCGTGCCTGCGATTTTGCATCGCGGAGGGGAATGGTACGCTTCGCTCGGCACGCCAAAAAATGGCGGCACGCGGCTGTTCTGCGTCTCCGGCCACGTCAACCGGCCCGGGATTTACGAATTGCCCATGGGCTACAACTTGAAGCGCATGATCGAAGAAGTCGCCGGAGGAGTTTCCGGCGGACGAAAGTTGAAAGCGGTGATTCCCGGCGGCAGCTCTTGCCCGCTGCTGAAGGCGGATGAAGCCGATATCGCGATGGATTTCGATTCCGTGGCCAAGGCCGGTTCGATGCTGGGTTCGGGCGGCACGGTTGTGATCGACGATCAGACGTGCATGGTGGATCTCGCCCGGCGGATCATGCATTTTTACGCGCACGAATCGTGCGGCTGGTGCATACCCTGCCGCGAAGGCACAGCCTGGCTGCGCAAACTCCTGGATCGCTTCCATGACGGCGGCGGCAGCCCCGAGGACATACCGCTGGTGGGCGAGCTTGCGAAGAATATGCTCGGCAGGACATTTTGCCCGCTCGGCGACGCCGCCGCCATGCCCATGATGAGTATCGCGAAAAAATGGCCCGTGGAATTCGAGCAGCACCTCTCGGGAGGCTGCCCCTACAAGCCCGCGCACGTTTTTGCGGCGCTGCGCTGAACAAGCCCTATGCCCGACACAAAGGACATTTCGTTCAAGATCAACGGCCAGGACGTCGTCGTGCCGCCGGGCACGCTGGTTATCGAAGCGGCGCGCAGGCTCGGGATCGAAGTACCGTCGTTCTGCTACTACCCCGGGCTTTCGCTTCAGGCCGCTTGCCGGATGTGCCTGGTGGAAGTGGAAAAGGCGCCCAAGCTGCAAACGGCCTGCACCCTGGTTGCGACGAACGGCATGGTCGTGCGCACGGACACCGATCAGGTGCGCCAGGCGCGCAAGTCCATGCTCGAGTTCTTGCTCACAAACCACCCGCTGGATTGCCCGGTCTGCGACAAAGGCGGCGAATGCGAATTGCAGGACATGGTCTTCACCTATGGCGCCGACCACAGCCGCTTCGTGGAGGAAAAACTGCACCGGCCGGAAGAGAAGTGGTCGGAGCTGGTCTATTACGACGCGCCTCGCTGCATCCTGTGTTTCCGCTGTGTGCGCGTTTGCGACGAGGGCATGGACGTCAAGGCGTTGGGCGTAGGCCAGCGCGGTGTGCAGTCCGTCATCATCCCGAATCGTGAAGACCACCTCGATTGCCAGGAATGCGGGATGTGCATTGACATTTGTCCCGTAGGCGCGCTTACCAGCGGCACCTATCGCTACCAGACCCGGCCCTGGGAAATGAGCTATGTGCCCACTGTCTGCGCGCACTGCTCGAACGGCTGCAAGACGACGCTCAGCGTGCGCAACCACGAAATCCTGCGCGCGAACAATCGCGATCTTTCCGGTTTCAACAAGGAATTCCTTTGCGTGAAGGGCCGGTTCGGCTTCGATTTCACCAGTCATCCGCAGCGCCTGCGAGAACCGCTCATCCGCCGCAACGGAGAGCTCGTCCCCGCCACTTGGGAAGAGGCCATCGAGGAAGTCGCCGCGCGTCTTGCCGGCGTAAAGAAAAGACACGGCGGCGGAGGGATTGGCGTCATCGGCTCCAGCCGCACGACGAATGAGGAAGATTATCTGCTCGGCCGCATCGCGCGCGCTTCGCTCGGCACAAATCACATCGATCACCACCGCACGGCTGACTACGTGGGCCTGATCTCCGCGGTGAGCGCCACGCACGGAAAGGACGCTCGGCGCTTCTTCGCCACGATGGGCGAGTTGGAGGCGGGGAAGGCTTTTCTGGTGCTCGGCAATGATCCCACCCAGCAGAATCCCCTCGTCGCGTGGCAGATACGGACCGCGATTCGCCACCAGGGCGCGCGGCTCTTCCTGGTGAATTCGCGCGCGATCGAACTGGCTCGCAAGGCCACGCAACACGTAGCAGTGCCGGCTGGCGGAGAAGCGGCGGCGGCGCACTGGCTCGCCACCGGACAGGGCAATTTCGACGCCGCAACCGCGCAGGCCTTCGAAGCGCTCAAGGCCGCGCTCTCTCAGGAATCCGATCTCACAATTCTCTTCGGCGTCGAAGTCACGGGCGCGGCCGTGATGGACCTGGTCGCCTATGGGGCAAGTCGGGGTGGCACGACGCGTTACATCGCGCTGGGCGATTTCGCCAATTCGCGCGGTGCTTCCGATTTTGGGCTCCTTCCAGACCGCCTGCCGGGCTACGCGCACGTTTCCAATTCGGCCGCGCGCGCCGCGTTCGGCAAACTCTGGGGCGCCGAGTTGCCGAAGAAGCCGGGCATGACCGCACCGCAAATGATCCAAGCTGCGTTCTCCGGCTCTTTGCCCGCGCTCTACGTCGTCGGCGCGAATCCGGTCAAGACCTTTGGCCGCGCGGGCGCCAAACGTCCGGCGGGGCTCGAATTGATTGTCGTGCACGAATTATTCCTCACCGAGACGGCGATGCTGGCGGACGTCGTCCTGCCCGCGGCGGCGCTATACGAAAAAGACGGCACCGTCACGAATACGGCCGGCGAAGTGCAGCTCGCGCGCAAAGCCGGCGAAATGATGGGACCGCGCACGGATTTCGATCTGCTGCGCATCCTCTCGCACCAACTGGCTCGCAAAGGCGCGGGCCCGGCCATCCATTTGCGGACGCCCGAAGCCGCCTTCGACGAGATTCGGCGGAATGTCGCCGGCTACGGCGTCTCATGGGACGGATTGCTCTTTGGTTCTGCGGAGCCGTCGGCCACCACGGGGACTCCGAACGAGCAGCCTCCGGACGGATTGATTTTTTCGGCCCACGACACGCTGTTCACCAGCGGCAGCATCAGCCGCTACTGCAACAAAATCAACGCGCTCGCGGAAGCGAAGGTGGCGAAATGAACGCGCTGTTCGCCGCTCATCCCCTTGTGCTCGTATCGCTGGTGAAGATCATCGTTCTTCTCTTATTGCTCATGACGGCGCTCGCCTACATCACCTGGTTCGAGCGGAAAGTGGTTGCGCACATTCAAGCCCGGTGGGGCCCGTACCGCGTCGGCCCGCACGGTTTGTTGCAGCCGGTCGCCGACGGCATCAAGTTTCTTTTCAAGGAAGACCTCGCGCCCGCCCGGGCGGATAAATTCGTATTCGTTCTCGCGCCGTTTCTGACGTTCTCCCTGGCCATCTCTTCGATCGCGCTGATTCCCTTCGGCCCGATGGACATCTCCATCTTCGGCCAGCGCACGCCGTTGCAAGTCGCAAACGTGAGCATAGGCCTGTTGTTTCTATTTGCCCTGTCGTCGATCGGCGTTTATGGCGTCGCGCTGGCGGGCTGGTCGTCGAACAGCAAATACTCCCTGCTGGGCGGTCTGCGCAGCACAGCGCAAATGGTGAGCTACGAACTCACGCTCACGCTCTCAGTTGTGGGCGTCTTGCTGATGGCGGGCACGCTCAACTTCCGCGAAATTATCGAGGCGCAGGGCGGCTCCGCGTGGGGTTTCCTGCACTGGAATTTGTTCGCGCGGCCCTTTCCGCAACTGCTCGGCTTCATTTGTTTCTTCACCGCGGCCATCGCGGAAACCAATCGCCTGCCGTTTGACTTGCCCGAGGCCGAAGGCGAACTGGGTGCCGGTTTCCACACCGAGTATTCGAGCTTTAAGTTCGCGATGTTCTTCATCGGCGAGTACTCCAGCATGGTGACGGTCTCCTGCCTGGCGACGATTCTCTTCTTCGGCGGATGGCTTTCTCCCTTCCCCGACGCGCCCACTTGGTCATGGACGCTGTACATTCCCGCGGCGGGATTCATCATCGCGGGTGTGGCAATCATCGCGTACGGTGTCCGCTACAGCACGATCTTTGGGCGGATCCTGATGCCAGTGGTGGGTCTGGCCGTCGCGGCGCTGGGCGCAATGTTCTCGCGGCCGGAGGCGATGGAATTCGTGCAGGGCCCGTTCTGGTTTCTACTTAAACTGTTCATATTTCTTTTCATCTACGTCTGGGTGCGCGGCACGTTGCCGCGCTTCCGCTACGATCAACTGATGGGGCTCGGCTGGAAAATATTGTTCCCGCTCGCGTTGGCCAACGTCATTCTGACGAGCCTGGCCGTGGCGGCGCGCCCGTGAGGATCTTGGACTGATGCACGTGCAGATGGTCATGTTCTTCGTTCTGGGGGCGCTGGCGATCGGCGGCGCGGTGAATCTAATCGTGCAGCGGCATCCCATCCACAGCTCGCTTTCGCTGATCGTCGTGATGGTCGCGCTGGCCGGGGAATATCTGCTGCTTGGCTCTGAGTTTATCGCCGCGATCCAGATCATCGTGTACGCCGGGGCGATCATGGTCCTGTTCGTCTTCGTCATCATGCTGCTGAACGCGGGTGTGGAGGAACGCACCCATGCGAGCCGCATGGCGCAATACGTCGGCTTGCCCATGGCCGCGCTGCTCGTTGTCGAGCTGGTGTGGTCCATCCGCCGCGGTTCCGCGGCGCTGCCGGTCCAGGTCAGCGGCACGGTTTCGACGAGCCGGTTGGCAACGCTGTTGTTTCGCGGGTTCGTTTTCCCGTTTGAATTGACGTCGGTTCTGATTCTGGTGGCGATTATTGGCGCGCTCGTGCTGGCAAAGCGCGAACCGTAGCGGCGTGCGCGCGCCGCGGGGGGAGTGTTGGTCCCTGTTTCTTATTTTCTGACGCTGAGCGCGGCGCTGTTCGGCCTCGGCGTGGTGGGATTCGTCTTCAAGCGAAACATCATCACGCTTTTCATGTGCGTAGAGGTGATGCTCAACGCCGTGAATCTGGCCTTTATCGCGTTCAGCCGGATGCTTGGCCAGCTCGACGGCCAGGTTTTCGTCTTTTTTGTGATCGTCGTGGCGGCGGCGGAGGCCGCGGTCGGCCTCGCCATCGTGATTCTGATCGCGCGAAATCGCAAATCGCTCAATGTGGAGCGAGTGGATTCCATGAAACTCTAATGCCCGTTCTCACTCATCTTTGGATTATTCCGCTCCTTCCGCTCGCGGGCGCCGCACTGAACGGGCTTTTCGGGCGTCATTGGGTGCGCCGCTCGACCAACGTCGTCGCGATTGGCTCGACCAGCCTCGCGCTGCTGGCCGCGCTCGAGCTGCTGCGCGAATTCTTCCGGCTCGGAGCGGCGCAAATCCCCTGGCCGCAGGACTATTTCACCTGGATCGCCGCCGGTTCGTTGCGCGCGGACTTCGCCATGCAAGTGGATCAGCTCACGGTCGTGATGCTGCTTGTCGTCACTCTGGTCGGCTGGGTGATCCACGTCTATTCCACCGGTTACATGGCCGATGACCCCGGCTACGTCCGCTTCTTCTCTTACCTGAATTTGTTCATGTTCTTCATGCTGATCCTCGTCCTCGCGTCGAATTATCTTCTGATGTTCGTCGGCTGGGAGGGCGTCGGACTATCGAGCTACCTGCTGATCGGTTTCTACTTCCGCAAGAATTCCGCGACGAACGCGGGCAACAAAGCGTTTTGGGTGAACCGCATCGGCGATTTCGGCTTCTTGATCGCGCTGTTCCTGATTTTCCGCACATTCGGCTCGCTGGATTACTCAGTCGTGTTCACACAGGCTGCCGGCATGCCCTCCGAGCTCGCCGGGGGCGGAGTCCTCACCGCGATCGCGCTGCTGCTGTTCGTCGGCGCCACCGGCAAATCGGCCCAGATTCCGCTGTACGTCTGGTTGCCGGACGCGATGGAGGGCCCCACGCCCGTCAGCGCTTTGATTCACGCGGCGACCATGGTCACCGCCGGGGTGTACATGGTCGCACGCTCGCACGTGATTTTCTCTCTCGCGCCCGTGGCCATGACCGTCGTCGCCGTCGTCGGTCTGTTCACGGCGTTTTTCGCGGCGACGATCGCCCTCGTCCAGAACGACATCAAGAGAATCCTCGCCTACTCCACGATTTCGCAGCTCGGCTATATGTTCCTCGGATGCGGCGTGGGCGCGTTCGGCGCGGGCATCTTCCACCTGATGACGCACGCGTTCTTTAAGGGCCTGCTCTTTCTCGGCGCGGGCAGCGTGATTCATGCCCTGGGCGGCGAGCAGGACCTGCGCAAGATGGGCGGCTTGCGCAAGAAAATTCCATGGACCTACTGGACCATGCTGATGGCGACGCTCGCAATCACAGGCGCCCCCGGCTTTTCGGGTTTCTTCAGCAAGGATGCGATCCTGAACTCCATCGGCGGCCCTAACGGCATGTACCTCTGGTTGCTTGGCGTTCTCACGGCGGGCCTCACCGCTTTCTACATGTTCCGGCTGTTCTTCTTGACGTTCCACGGCCAGCCGCGATTTGACGAGCACAAGGTTCACGTCCACGAATCGCCGAAGAACATGCTTGCACCGCTCGTCGTTCTGGCCGTTCTTTCCGTGATCGGTGGCTGGTGGGCTGCGCCGGAGTTGTTCGGCGGCGTCAACTATTTCGACCGTTTTCTCTCGTCTGTGTTCTCGCCCAATTTCGGTTTTCCCGCCGCGGGCACTCCGAGTGCGTTTTGGTATGCGATCGGCCGCGGAGACGCACAGTTGAACTATCGAGAGACGTTGGAGTTTATGGCCGCCGCCACAGCTGTGGCGCTGATCGGATTCCTGATCGCGTGGTGGTTCTATCTCCGCAAGCCGGGTGTCCCCAAGCGCCTCGCTGCTGCTCTCTCCGGCGCGTACCACTTGCTCGCGGGGAAATATTTTGTGGATGAACTCTATGCGGCCGTGATCGTCCGGCCGCTGGTTTGGCTCTCCACGAATTTGCTCTGGCACGCGGTGGATGAAGGCGCCATAGACGGCGCGGTGAATGGCGTGGCCGAGGTCGCGCAGGATTCGGGCGGAATTCTGAGGCGAGTCTATTCCGGCAATATGCGAACGTACGCCGCATGGGTCGTGCTGGGAGCGGTCGTGCTTACGACAATTCTGATCTGGATGGCGAATTAACGTGGGACAGCCGCTTTTGCTCACGGTGCTGACGTTCCTGCCGCTCGCGGGCGTTCTGGCGTTGCTGGTACTTTCTCCCGAGGATCACGAATGGATTCGGCGGCTGGCGCTGGTCACGGCGATTGCGGAGTTTCTGTTTTCCCTGGTGCCGGTGATCCTGTTCCGCGCGAGCATAGCGGGTTATCAATTCCAGGAATTCCATCCGTGGATCGCCTCGCCGCGCATTAACTATCACCTGGGCCTCGACGGCATCAGTCTGTTCCTCGTCATGCTCACAACGTTTCTCACGCCGCTTTCGATTCTCGCGTCGTGGGGCTCGATCACCAAACACGTGAAAGGCTTCTTCATGGCCTTGCTCGTGCTCGAGACTGGCATCATCGGCGTCTTCGTCTCCCTGGATCTCTTCCTCTTCTTCGTTTTCTGGGAAGTGATGCTCATCCCGATGTACTTGCTGATCGGCATCTGGGGGCACGAGCGGCGGATTTACGCGGCGATGAAATTCATCCTGTACACGATGTTCGGCTCCATCTTGATGCTCGTGGCGATCATCTGGCTCTACGAGCTAACGGGCACCTTCGATCTGCCGCAAATCGAGAGCGTGCTGGTTCACGGACAGATTGCGCTTTCCGGCCGCACGGAAACCCTCCTCTTCGGCGCGTTTTTCCTGGCATTTGCGATCAAAGTGCCGCTCTTCCCGCTTCACACCTGGCTGCCCGACGCGCACACCGAAGCGCCGACCGCCGGCTCCGTGATTTTGGCCGGCGTGCTTCTAAAGCTCGGCACGTACGGCATGTTGCGTTTCTGCCTGCCGCTCTTCCCGGCGGCCTCGCACCGCTTCGCGCCCGAAATCGCGGTGCTCGCCATCATCGGCGTTATTTATGGCGCTCTGGTGGCCATGGTGCAAACCGACTTGAAGCGCCTCGTGGCCTACTCGTCGGTCAGCCACCTCGGCTTTGTGGTTTTGGGCATTTTCTCGTTCCAGGCCACGGCGATGAATGGCGCTGTCTATCAGATGCTGAATCACGGCGTCTCCACAGGAGCGCTGTTCCTCGTTGTCGGCATGCTCTACGATCGCCGCCACACGTTTCTCATCCGCGAGTTCGGCGGCCTCGCGACGCCGATGCCGGTCCTTGCGGCGCTCTATCTTTTTGTGTGCCTTTCCTCCGCGGGCCTCCCGATGCTGAACGGCTTCGTCGGGGAATTCCTGATTCTCTCCGGAACGTTTATGCGCCACGCCGCCTGGGCCGCATGGGCCGCCGTCGGCATCGTTTTTTCCGCGGTCTATCTGCTGTGGTCCTACCAGCGCGTCTTCTTCGGCGAGGTTACCCAGGAACGCAATCGCATGCTCCCCGACGCTTCGCTGCGCGAGCGTTCGATCCTGTTCGTCATGGCCGCCGTGATTCTCTGGATGGGCATCGGCTCGGTGGCCTTCACCAGTCGCATCGACACCTCGACCGCAAACGTTCTCCAGCTCATGGAGCGCCCGGCATACGATTCCAGCGCGCGGCCCCGGCCCTTGCCGGCGGCTCCTGCCGCGCTTCCCGGCGCTCAGACGGACGCAAACCGGACGCGGAGGGCCGGCGACTAAAATGTTTCCCGCCCGCGCAGACTTGGCTCGCCTCGCGCCGGAGATCGTGCTCACGGTCTTTGGAATCCTGGCGATGGTTCTTGCGCCGTTTGCCGACGCTTCCCGCAAGGACGGCCGCCGCTCGGGCGGTTGGGTCATCGGAATCTCCGTTTTTGGCGCTCTGCTCGCGATTCTTTCCACGCTTTACCCCGCGCGCGATCCTGGCGACGCTTTCTCGGGATTATTGCGCGTGGACGATTTCAGCCTCTTCGTCCACTGGATCGTTCTGGGCGTGGCGCTGTTGGTCCTGCTCGGCTCGGCAAGTTATCTGCGCCGCGAGGATCTCCCGCCCGGCGAGTTCTGCGCCCTCGTGCTTTTCGCCGCCGTCGGTATGTGCGTGATGACGAGCGGCAAAGAGTTGGTCACCGTTTTCATTGGCCTCGAAATCAGCTCGATTTCCAGTTACGTCCTCGTCAGCTATCGCCGCGATTCCCCGCTGGCCGATGAAGCCGCCATGAAGTATTTCCTATTGGGCTCGTTTGCCACGGCGTTTTTTCTCTACGGCGTCGCCCTGGTTTACGGCGCCACAGGCACGACGCATCTCGACCTCATCACTTCCGATGCGGTAAATGCTGCGTCGCGCTTTCTGCCGCTCGGCCTCGGACTCATCCTAGTCGGATTGGCTTTCAAGGTTGCCGCGGCGCCGTTCCAGATCTGGGCGCCTGACGTCTATCAAGGCGCGCCAACTCCGGTCACGGCCTTTCTTTCCACGGGCCCCAAAGCCGCCACATTCGCCGTCCTGCTGCGAATCGTCGGCACGATCGAGCCCGCATCCGGCGTGTGGGTCTGGGCGCTATGGGGCATGGCAGTGCTCTCCATGTTCGGGGGCAACCTCGCGGCGCTCGTGCAATCGAACGTCAAGCGCATGCTCGCCTACAGCTCCATCGCTCACGCCGGCTACATCCTGGTGGCGGTCGCGGCAGCAGCCGCCGCGGCGACGCACGAATCGGTGGCGGACTGCATCGCCGCGGCTATTTTCTACCTCGTGGCCTACGCACTGATGAAACTCGGCGCCTTCCTCATGGTCGCGCAGCTTTCCGGGCCCGGCGAGGGGAGACAGGACTTGGACGATTTCGCGGGACTCGGCAGCCGGCAGCCCGTCGCTGCCGCGGGCCTCTCCATCTTTCTTCTTTCGCTGCTCGGCTTGCCCGTCACCGCCGGCTTCCTAGCCAAGTTCTATGTTTTCCGCGTCGCCCTTTCCTCGGGCTTGTTCTGGCTCGTCGTTCTGCTCGCGATCAACAGCGTCATCGCCGCCTACTACTACCTGCGCGTCATCGTCGTCATGTTCATGCGCGAGCCAAAGCAGGAATGGCCGTTCGTTCGCATCTCCGCCGCTGCCAGCCTCGCCCTGTTTATCGCGGCAGCGGGCACCGTTTATCTCGGCTTGTTCCCCGGCCGCGTCGTAGATCTTGCGATGCGCGCCGCCGCGTCGCTCCGCTGACCGCGCTGGGAGGAATGAACGCGATTCCCTTTTCTCACAATGCATCGCTCCTAAAATGAAACCGGCCTAAGACCCCATTCGGAGCCTCAGGCCGGAACTTCATTCGCGGCGGATGAATTGCTGCTTCGATTACTTTACCTTCAGGAAGATGATGGCGAAGGTGTAGAGCGCCATCGATTCAATCAGCACCAGAGCCAGGATCAACATGTTCTGGATCACGCCGGCAGCGCCGGGATTCCGTGCGATGCCCTCGGAGGCGGCGGCCGAAGCCTTGGCTTGTGAGAATCCGCAGAAGGCGGAAGCGATCGCCATCGCAAAACCTGAAGTGATAGCAACCCAGTTCGTCGGTTCGGGCGCGGCTCCCGCTCCCCCGGCCTGCGCGAACGCCGCGGGGGCGAGCACAAGAATTCCAACAATCGCAAGCAAGATCGTGGCGTACCTCTTCATTCGGTTCTCCTTCGCTA
>DASPOJ010000138.1:0-3217 GCA_035626055.1 Candidatus Methylomirabilota bacterium
TCTCCAGGCGCTGGCCCAGCGGCAGAAGGAGATTCCAAACTTGATCAGCCCGAATCTGGGCGACCGCGTTACGACCGGCATCACGTTGCTGGCGACCGCGGCCCCGGCTCCGGCCCCTGCCGCCGCGCCGCCCGCGGCGAACACGCAGACACAGATCGTTGCGCTTCCTCTGGGTGGGCGGGTCAAGATGGATCCATGGAGCGACCAACTGGAGATGCTGAAGAGCAAGCCCACTGGTGTGGTGGCCGAGCGGGAGAAGATGCCGTTCGAGATCACCCCGTTCATGCTCTACCTGACGCGCGAGCCGGTGAGCAACAGTACACAGGCCCTGGGCGCCGTTTCTGCCTCCACATCGCCCGACGCACAACCCGAGGCGCCGGCTCCACAACCTGCGCCGGTTAAACAGCCGTAAGTTAGAGGCTCAACGTCACGCATTCCTCGGCCGTCCCGATTCGTCGGGACGGCCGATTTGTTTTGCGCGCGCATCCCGTCGCAGAAGTAACCTGAGCACGCCTCGCCCGGACGCGCCCAAGAAGCCAAAGAGAAAGGGCGGCACCTGACTTCCTAGTTGCCGCCCTTCGTCCTGCTACTGTTTGGTTCGACTTAATTCATTGCTAGTGTTTGCGGCGTGTTCACAAGGCCCTTTGCGCCTTAGAACTCAAACCGAACCCCCATCTGCAGTTGCCGCGCGCCGTAGAGCGCTCCGGATGTGGTGGTGCGGCTCCGGAAAGAGGAAGATGGCACCAGGCAGCCGTTCGTATGCAAATAGCACGCGCTGGTCGTCACGGTCGTGGTGGGCGCCGCGTAAGTGTAAGCGGTTGTGTTTTCCCCGCTCACAATCACCTCGTTGAAGAGGTTGAACGCATCCGCCGTGAAGGCGATGCGGTACCTTTCGTGGATCGTGAAGGACCGCCCCATGCGGAAATCGATGTTCGAGAAATTCGGCAGGTTGTTGGAATTGCGCGCCAACCAGGAAACCCGGCCGCCCGCCGAGCTCGCGAACGTGCTCACCTCCGCACCAGTCATCCCGCCGTCAATCCCGCCATTGTTGAAGAAGGACGTGCCGATCATCGAGGAGAATGGCTGGCCCGTCGCTGCAGTGACGATGCCGGCAATGGTCCAACCGTCCAGCAATTGCTTCGCAATTTCGCTGGACATGCCTTGAGCGTACATCGGCTGCCATACGATGCTGCCGACAAAGCGATGGCGTTGATCGAGGTCAGAGTAGGAATAGTCACCGCGAACGTTGTAAGGGTCGAGCACGTCGTCGGTGCCGAAGAACGTCCCGTTCGTCCCGGCGGTCTGGCCGTCGTCCAGCGCCTTGCTGTAAGTGTAGTTGAACAGCAATTCGACGTCGTGACTCATCGGTTTGCGCAAAGTAAGGACCAGGGCGTTGTACCAGGAATTCACGACGCTATACTGGTTCAAGATGATGCCCGTGGTGGGGTTGAGGCGCGTGGTGTAGAACGGAACCGTTGCCGTAAAGGCCGTTGTGGTCCCGCTGGAAATGACGTCGTACGTCTTTGTCGAAGTACTCGGAGCGACGTTCGCGTCATAGCTGGATGGCAGATGCAACCCCCGAGTCAAAAAGTAGCTGGCGGAGACCGTCATTTTTCCAGGAAGCGAACGCTCGATGGTCAATTCGCCCTCATGCGCGACGGGGTTGACGAAATTAGGAACCATCCCGTGGACCGCCTGCGCTGACAGCGGTAGGCTTGACGGAGTCCCGCTGCCGCAGGGAATCTTCACGGTCGGCGTCAGCGCTCCCGAGAAGGGCGCCGCGACCGCAGGGCCAGGCGGCGTGAAGAACACGTTGGGGAACGTCGGGGCGCAGGAACCAAACTGTGCAGGCGAGCCCGTGTAAGTAATCTGGTAGACGCCGTTTTCGACGCGCAACGCGTAGTAAGTGCTGTTGGAAGTCTTCCCATAGAAGATTCCATAGCCCGCACGCAGCACGGTGTTCCTGTCGATCTGCCAGGCAACGCCGATCCGCGGGGCAACGTTGTTCTTGTCTAGGTTGAGCGTCGAAGTGTAGAGCGTCAACAGCGGCGTCAACGTGTTTGGCGCAGGAGGCGGCGGGACGCGCTGCAAATCGTAGCGCAAGCCAAGATTGAGCGTCAGGTTTGACCTCAACTTCCAGGTATCTTCCAGGTAGGCCGCATAATCATCATCGTAGAAGTCGTCCGCGCCGACGTGGGTAATCGGGTCATAGACCTGAGTGAACGTTGACCAGTGCTGCCCCGTAAGGCCGTCCGCGAGATTGATTCCAAAGATGTCGGCCAGCCAGCGGCAATAGACATACTGCGCTTGCTGCAAAGCGGTGCTGGCACCCGAGGCAGGTGTGCAGCCGGTGAGGGGATTCGTGTTCGAGTAGCTGTAACTCCCGTCGCCTTGGAACAGGTTGACCAACAGTTCGTGGACGAAGTTCACGTCCACGCCCATCTTGAAGGTGTGCGCGCCTTTCAGAAGCGAGAAATTGTCCGATATCTGGTCTCGGTGCTCATCCGGGAAGGCGGGGCGAGGCAGCGCGGCCGTCTCGCCGTAGGATGCGATGTTGGAAAGAGAAGCGGCGGGCCCTGGAGAGTTGGTGCTGTCGTACTCGAAGTCGCGGCCCCATTGAAACCGCACTTCGTTCAACATGCTGGTGGAGATCGTCGAAGTCCACGTGGCAATCAGGAAGCGCTCGTGCGTCGCACCGTATCCGTTCTGAGTGGCCCCGCCGTTGTTCACTGTCGCGGAAGTATTGTAGCCGAAAGGTTCCGCCCAGTCCTGGAAGTTGAAGACCGCACTCAAGTGATTCGCGTCGTTGAGCTGATAATCTAGTTTTCCAAGGAAAACATTCTGTCTCAGGTCTCTGGGGAAGGCGCCGTCCAAGGTGGTAGAAATGAATCCGGAAGCGGCAGAACATTCGGTAGACGTGGCCCAGCTTGGGCATGTCAGCGAACCAATGGCGGTCGAACTTGTGTAAACAATCGGATTGACCTTGCGAAATCCGTCATAGGTCCCGAAGAAAAAGAGCTTGTTTTTCAAGATTGGGGCGCCAAAGCTTCCACCGAATTGGTGCTGCTGATGAACCGATTGGGTGTGAATGCCGTTATTCTTCGTGACTGGGTCCAGCGCGTTCAGGCCCGGATACCGCAAGTTGTAGAAGAGATCCCCATGAAGTTCGTTCGATCCGGAGCGCGTTACCGCGTTCACCACGCCGCCGGCCGCCTGT
>DASPOJ010000139.1:0-10554 GCA_035626055.1 Candidatus Methylomirabilota bacterium
AAGGCGCAGGCGCGCCTCAACCACACCAATATCGCCACGCTGCACTCCTTCGAGCAGGCCGGCGGACGCTGGATGATCGTCATGGAATATCTCGAGGGTGTGACGTTCGAGCAGATGATCGAACGCCGCGGCCCGATTCCCTGGCAGGAAGCCATCCCCCTGTTCAAACAGGCGCTGCTGGGCCTGGGCTTCGCTCATAAGATGGGTGTGATTCATCGCGACATCAAACCGAGCAATATTTTCGTCTGCCGCACCGGCTACGTGAAGGTGATGGATTTCGGCGTCGCCAAAGTGGCTGGCGGCCGGCAGGTCACGCGCGCCGGCACACGCATGGGCACGGTTCTCTATATGTCCCCGGAACAGGTGGAGAGCCGGCCCGTTGACGCGCGCTCGGACATCTATAGTTTGGGCATCACGCTCTACCAATTCGTCAGCGGCCACGTGCCCTTTGAGTCCGACAGCGACTTCAAAGTCATGAACGACCACGTGAAGACTCCGCCGCCTCCGCCGACCCACTTCTATCCGCACATTCCGCCGGGAATCGCAGGCGCGGTGCTCCATTCGCTGGCGAAGGATCCGAACCAGCGTTTCCAATCCTGCGAGGAATTTGGCAGGGCGTTGGATGCTCACGAAGCGACTGAAAAGCGGCGAGGCGCCATGCCTGAACCGCGTGTTGTTCCGCCTCCGCCGACGGTCGGCCAACCGCCGCGTCCGGTGCCACAGGCTGTCCCGCCGCAGCCTCCAAGAGTTGTGGTTCCGCCGCCGCAGCCACCGCCGCAGCCCGTCCCGCAGTATGTTCCGCAACCTATTCCGCAGCCGCCTGCGCCGCGCCCGCCCCAGCATCTGGCCGTCCAGCAGCCTCCGCCTCCGCTTGTGCACCAGCCGCCCCAGACTTTGCCGCAGCAGCCTCCCGCACAGCCCGCCTACGGGGCGCAGTCCCTGCGGCCGGACGCCTCGCGGCCGACTTATCCTCAGAACTATCCGCAGGTTCCGCAGCCCTATGGCCCAGCTATCCCGGTCCAGCAGCCGAAGAATTCGCCCAGCTATCTGCTGGCGTATGTGATCATAGGTGGAATCGGCCTGACGATTATCATCTTTTTGGCTTTCTTGCTCGCCGGTGCCTTCAGCGACTGATCAAATCTCCAGGCCTTCAGCACAGAATCTCCCATGCGCCGTTTTCTTCAGGAGTAGGCGGCTTTGTAGATTCCGGGGAAGTCGATTTGGCGCGGGTCTTAGTAGCGCAGGCACTCCCCTGGCGCGCCGAAGCCTTGGCGTAGGCGGCTGCCTGTGCGTATTCTGCTGATCCGCCGAATATTCCGCGTGGAAGGGAAGTGGTGCCGGGGGGCAGAGTTGAACTGCCTACGCCGGCCTTTTCAGGGCCGCGCTCTACCGGTGAGCTACCCCGGCACCGGGATAACGCAGCATTTTACTGGTGTCTCGCTGGAGAGTCAAAGACACGCTCTCCGACGCTATTCGCTACAGGTCTTCATTGCCATCAAGCACTATGGGGAGATCGTCATCGCCAAATATCCTATGCGCTTCCGTAGCTGGGTAGGCCTGAAGAATCTTTCCAGTAACGACCTCGATCCGGTACACCTCAAAGTCTCCCATATACTTACAGCCGCCAACAGGACCAACGAGCGCAGAGACAAGGATCTCGGAAGAACTATTCAGCCACTGCGATCCGACAATATTCGGCTCACAGTAATCCAGCGTTCCCCACATTGGCCGATAATCATGCCTGGCCCACCTGGGGATTGGGGCCCTGCGCTCCCGCAATAAAAGGTCTTTGGATGCGCTCGTTGTCACCCCCTTGATCTCGATCAGGCCATCGTCCGCCACGTTGAAGACTTGGACATGCCAAGCCCCCAACTCCCCTGTTTCTGACCACGTCACGAACAGTCGCGTGGAGTCAGGCGCCCATCCTACTTCTGCATCATGCATGCCGCCGAACGGTGTCCAGAACGCTTTGCCGTTTATCCGAAGGCGAACATGAAATCCATTGACCTCGATTACTTTCTTGCCGTCCGGGGAAGGGAAGCGAAGCCTCCGCTCCGGATTCGTGTCAAACGAAGCCCAAGTATTGAAGAGTGAAACGGTCTTTGAAGACCAAGGCCCGCGACATACCGCGTAACGCCGATCGCTCTTCTTGCCGCAACGGTCTAGTTTGAAATTGTTTGTGGCTGGTTCTTTGTTCGTAGATTGAGGCAAACCAATCGAGGAGACCGCGAGCAGAAACAATAGAGCAAGACCAAGTACGTACTTCATCGGCCGTTCTCTTCTTCGTCAGGCGTCGCTGCCGCTATTGAGAACTCGTTGATAACAGCCGTCAAGGGCTCGCACGACAAGACTCAGAATAATCAGAGGAACTCAGTCTAGGCAAGCACCTCGCAACAGTAAGCGGTGCACAATGTCAGTGCACAGACTCGTCGAACTCGCGCATCCAATCTTTCTTCTTCAGCACTTCGCGCGGCTTGGTGCCTTCCGCCGGGCCGACGATGCCGTCCTTCTCCATGAGATCGATCAGCCGTGCTGCGCGCCCGTAGCCGACGCGCAACCGCCGCTGCAAAGTTGAGGTCGAAGCGCGTCCCATCTCGCACACCACGCGCACGGCGTCGTGGTAGAGCGCATCATCCACTTCGTCCACCCCGCTGCCGCCGCCCTCCTCGGCCTTCTCCTGTGCGGCCGGCTCCTCCTCTCGGGGCGGCTCGAGCAATTGCTGGTTGTAAACGGCCTTGGCCTGCGAGCGCCAGAATTCGCAGACGGAGGTGATTTCCTCTTCGCTGACGAGCGGGCCGTGAATGCGGTGCAGCCGCGCGGAGCCCGCGGGCAGGTACAGCATGTCGCCCTTGCCGAGCAGCGATTCCGAGCCGTTCGCGTCGAGAATCGTGCGCGAGTCCACTTTGCTGGCCACGCGAAACGATATGCGCGCCGGGAAATTCGCCTTGATCAAGCCGGTGATGACATCCACAGACGGGCGTTGCGTTGCGAGAATCAGGTGGATGCCAACCGCGCGCGCCATTTGCGCCAGGCGAGTGATGGCCTGCTCGACGTTGTTCGTGTCCACCATCATCAAATCGGCCAACTCGTCGATCACGATGACGATGTAGGGCAACGGGTGGTGCTCATTCTCGGTGCTGTCCTCGAAGAGCGAAAGCGACTGGCCTTTCGCAAAGGTGCGGTTGTACTGGTCGATGTTGCGCACGCCGCGTTGCGCGAGCAATTTCAGCCGCTGTTCCATTTCGCGCGTCGCGTTGCGCAATACGTTTGACGCGACTTTGGGGTCCGTCACCACCGGCGCCAGCAAATGTGGAATCTCCTCATACAGGCCGAGTTCCAGGCGTTTCGGGTCCACCAACACAAGTTTCAATTCATCCGGCGTGCACTTGTAGAGCATCGAGACGATCTGCGAATTCAAGAAGACGCTCTTGCCCGTGCCGGTCGAACCCGCGATGAGCAGGTGCGGCATTTGCGACAAATCCGAGACGCGGTTGCGCCCGATCAAATCTTTCCCCAGCGTCAAGGTGAGCTTCGACGGCGAATTCACGAATTCCGGCGCTTCGATCAGATCGCGCAGCCTGATGGTCTGACGATGATGATTCGGCACTTCGATGCCGACTGTGGATTTTCCCGGGATGCGCTCGATCAGGATGGATTCCGCGCGCAACGCGAGGCAAAGATCGTCGGCCAAGCTCGTGATGCGGCTGTACTTGATGCCCGCCTCGGGCTTGAATTCATACGTCGTGACGACCGGCCCCGGATTGATCTGCGTGACGTGCCCGCCCACGTCGAATTCCCTGCACTTCGATTCGATCGCGCGGGCGCACTCCTTGAGTTCATCTTCCTGTATCTTTTCGCCGCTCTCCGCCATGCGCAAGAGGCCCGGAGAAGGCAGCCGGAAGCCGGCAACGCCTCGCGCGATCTTGAAATCGGCGCCGGATCTCCACGAAGAGTTGCGAGTCTCCTGTGGCTGCACTAGCACAAGCCCCGGCCGCAGCGCGTCTTCCTCCGATTCCTCTCGGCCAAGAGCGTCTTTCGGCGAAGCAAGCGCCGTCTTCGCCGTTGGCAGTTGCGGCGGAATCGGCTGTCGTCCCACCGTCTTGATTTCCTCGAGCCGTTTTTGTCTTCGCGACTCCTCGCGCGCTTCTTTCCAGTTTTCCCAGCGAACGCGAATGCGCCCGATCGGATCGAGCTTGTTCATCGGCACGCGCAGCCACCTGTGCGCGGCGGTGAAGGAGAACTGCGTCGTCAGAAACAAGGAAGCAAAGAATATGGCTAGTATGACGAGATTCGCCCCGACGGTGTTGAGCGCGGCAGCCATGCCTGAGGCGATTAGGTGGCCCAACATTCCACCGGGCGGAATTGCGCCTCGCACTTCCGGCAAGTTCCACAGCGCAAGCAAGCCCGGCAGCGAGAGCACGAGCATCCCGTAGCCGATCAGTTTGGCGAGCGGCGAATCGTACGCCCGGCTCCGAAACCATCGGAGGCTCAGGGCGAAAATTCCCACGGGCAGCAGGAACGCCGCGTACCCGAAGCCCTGGAACAGCAGGTCCGCGCCGTACGCGCCGACCGGGCCGATCCAATTGCTTGCCGGCCGCGCATCGCTCGGCGGCGCTGACACGTTGAACGACGAGTCGTGCGGGCTGTACGACAGCAGGGACAGCGCAATCAATAGGGCGATCGTGATGCCGAGAAAGCCCACCATCTCGTTCAGACGGTGATTTTCTGTTGGAGTCAGTACGCGCACACAATTCTCCCGTTTTGGGGAAGGAAAAACCTGTCCCGCGATGCTTTGCGGGCAACGGGTCACGCGGGCGCTGGCGCGCGGGGCCCATCTGGAGGACTATCAAAGGCAGGATGAATATATCAAACTGGCTCGCGCCGACAACAAGGATCTTCGGCCCGGGTGTCTGGGGGTAACGTTCAAAGCAAGGGCGCAATCCGTCCTAGTGGCTTGCCCGCAGAACCCAAATGAGCAGAGCGCTGCCAAGAATGATTCGATAGGCTGCGAACGATGCGAATCCGTGCTTCCTCACCCACGCCATGAACCACGCCACGCTGCCGTACGCCACGAGGAACGAAACTAGTGTCCCGATCGCCAGAACAATCCATCCATGCGTGTCAATCTGCGCCACGCCGATGGGATTGTCGCCCTTTCCCATCAGCGATTTCAGCAAATCGTAGCCGGTGGCGGCGGCCATGGTCGGCATCGAAAGGAAAAATGAGAACTCGAGCGCCGAAGCTCGCGACATCCCGGCGAGCTGTCCTGAAGCGATCGTGGACATCGAGCGTGAGGTGCCGGGGAATACGGCCGAAAGGATCTGGCACGCTCCGATCCAAATCGCCTGAGGCAGGCTCATCTCTTCCATGTGCCACGTGTGAATGCGGCTGCCGGGAGCGCCCGGGCCGGCCGATTCGGACTTTGCGCTCAAGGCGTCTACGATCCACATGATGACTCCGCCGAGCAGCAGTGCCCATCCCATGATGCTGAGACTTTCCAGATGCTCTCCGATGACCTTTGCCAGAAGATACGCGGGAACCGCGGTCACCACGAATGCCACAGCGGTAAGACCCAGCGGATGCGTAAGGATCGTCCGGTCGCCGCGCTCGCCGCGCGGAAACGTGGAAAGGAATTTCCGGATGCGCGCACGAAAGTACACGGGAAGGCAGGCGATGGCCCCAAATTGAATCACAACCGTGTACATCTTCCAGTAGGCGTCTTCCAACCTGATATGCAAAAGAGCTTCCGCAATGCGCAGGTGCGCTGTCGAGCTGACGGGAATAAATTCCGTCAGGCCCTCGACGACTCCAAGAATCAGCGACAATAGATAGTCGTGCAACGTTCCTCCTGCCAGAATCGCTTGCCGGAAAAGGTTGGGGCGTTTTTTCTGAACGCCTAGGGCGTCAGTCGCTTCCGCATCGCGAACGCGTCATGGCGGCCGAGATAATACCCGCTCAGAACGCCAAGGGTACCATAGCCGTGCCCGCGCCAGAAGGCAACGCCCGCGTCATTCTCGGTTCCCGTCTCAATTTCCACTTCGCGAACGCCCCTGGCGGCGAGCCGGCGCTCGGCTTCTTCCAGCAACGCGGAACCGATTCCCCGCCTTCTGTGCCCGGCGGCGACATCCAGCGTGACGATGTGCCCGTGCCGCGCTTCGCTTTCCGCGAGGAGAAACCCCGCGATCGCGCCCCCGCTTTCGGCTACGACGCAGACTGCTCCCGGCTGCGCGAGAAACAGCCGCAGCATGCGCTTCGAGTACGCAATGCCGGGAGGGAAACACGCCTGGTCGAGCTCATAGAGTGCGGCGAAATCGGCCGGAGTGTAGCCGCGGAGCATGGCGCTCGATGATGGCACGCCCGGCCCGGGAAATGAATCGGGAACGCGCGGCGCGATCTGTTTGCGCCGCGTCAAACTTCCAGAATTACGGGCAGGATCAACGGCCGCTTAGATGTCTGCTTGTTGAGGTAGCGCTTCAGGTCCACGCGGATTTTTTCCTTGATGACGCCCCAGTCGCTCTTTTCCTCGGAGTTTGATTGCTCGATCGTCCGCACGATCACGGCGCGCGCTCCCGCCAGCAATTCCTGGCCGTCGTCTGCGGGGAGCAGGCCGCGCATCACCATTTCCGGCGCCGATTCCATGCGGCCCGTGAGTTTGTCGATGGCGATAATCGGCACGACGACCCCGTCCTCGGCCAAATGTCGACGGTCGCGAATCACCACTTCTTCGATTTCCTCGAGCGATCCGGAGTCCACACATACGCGCCCGGCCGGCACGGGCTCGCGCCGGAACGCGCCGGCTTCCGTGAACTCGATCGGGTGTCCGTCCTCGAGCAGGAATGTCTCGCCCGAGACGACTCCCAGTTTGTGCCCCAGCGCCGCGTGCCGGAAAAGTTGCCGGTACTCGCCGTGAACCGGGATGAAATATTTCGGGCGAACCAGATTGATCATAAGTTTCTGCTCTTCCTGGCTGCCGTGGCCCGAGACGTGGATCGTCCCTCCGTCACCGTCGTAATAGACCAGCGCCCGCCGCCGGAACATGTGATCCAGCATGCGGAAAATGGATTTTTCGTTGCCGGGAATGATCCGCGCGGAAAGAATCACGGTATCGTTCTCCTCCACGGTTACCCACTTGTGGCTGTCCACGGCGATCCGCGAGAACGAGGACATCGGTTCCGCCTGGCTTCCGCTCGCCAGTATGACGAGCCGTTCGGGAGGAAATGATTTGATGTCCTGCGCGCGCACCACCATGCCGTCTGGGATTCGCAGCCGGCCCAGGTCGTGCGCGATTTCGACGTTGTCCACCATACTCCGGCCGACGAACGCGACCTTGCGCCCCGCGGCCTCGGCGATCTCGATTAGCTGCTGGATGCGCGGAATCGAACTTGCGAAGCACGACACCAGCACTTTGCGCGGCGCCGCGCGGCACAGTTCTTCCAGCCGCACGCGCACCGCTCGCTCGGAAGGTGTGTACCCGCTCCTCTCCACGTTGGTGCTGTCGCTGAAGAGTGCCAGCACTCCTTCACTGCCGTAGCGCGCCAACGAATGGAAGTCGAACGGGAGGTCGTCGATCGGAGTCGCGTCCATTTTGAAGTCGCCGCTGTGGATTATCACTCCGACGGGCGTGCGAATCGCCAGGGCGACGCAGTCGATCGTGCTGTGCGTCACGTGAATGAATTCCACGCCGAACGGCCCCATCTCAACCATTTGACCCGCTACAACTTCGCGCAGGTCGGCTTGATCAACCAGCCCGAACTCCTCGAGGCGCTTGCGTACCAACGCCAGCGTGAACTGCGTGCCGTAAACCGGCGCGCGCAGATCGCGCAAAATATAAGGAACCGCTCCGATGTGGTCTTCGTGCCCGTGCGTGAGCACAATGGCGCGGAGCTTTTCGCGATTCTGCTTCAGATAGGTGATGTCGGGGATGACAATGTCCACGCCGAGCAATTCCGCCTCGGGGAACATCATCCCGGCGTCAATCAGGATGATGTCGTCGGCCCAGCGAAGCGCCAGCATGTTCATGCCGAACTCGCCGAGGCCGCCGAGCGGAATTGCCCATAGGGAAGACTTGCTCAATTCAGAACGAAACCTCCAAACACTTGATACTATCACACTACCTCTCGCCGCCCCGCACACCGCTCCCCGCGCACGTCGTGGACGGCGTCGCGCGCCCGAGTCGCTCGAGGCTGCGCGTGCGTTCCGCATCGGTGAGCGTTTTGGAATGACCGGACGAAAGAACGTCTTGAGGATTAGCCGCGAACGTTGCGGTCGAGCCCACTTGTCCCCGCTGAAGAAAAGGCGTGCAATCGAGACGAGAAGGAAAAGCGTCTGAGAAACGGGTTCGATAAGTCCAATTTTGGGCCTTGGGATTTTCACGTAACCGCCGAAAAGGCTATGCGGTCGAGAACTTGGCTGGAGACTTGAAAACTGAAACAGTCAGATATAAATTGCCCGGTCGACCCGAAGGTCAAAATGGAAACCCCGGTCAACATAGATTTCTTATGCGCGCTCCTTCGTCTCCGCGCGTTGGCCTCTTACAACCTGACGAGCCGATGGCTAGGCCAACCCGTTCCATGAGGTGTTCTATGAAAATTCACTTCTTCGTTTCGGTGCTGTCCTTGGCTGTAGTGGCGCAGCTTGCCCTTTCGCAAGAAGCCAATGTGTCGGCAGGGCAGGTGCGCGTGAACTCGAAAGATGGCCTCAAGTACGTTTGGATTCCGCCCGGAACTTTCATGATGGGCTGCTCGCCGAGAGACAACGAATGCGGTGACGACGAGAAGCCAGCGCACCAGGTGACAATCACCAAGGGTTTTTGGATTGCCCAGACGCTAGTGACAGTAGGTGCCTACAAGCGTTTCGCAGAGGCTACAGGGCGAGGGATGCCCGTTGACACAACTGTCAACGTAGCTCGGACGAATGGCTGGGCAGATGAGAACATGCCGATGGTGAATGTCACGTGGAGCACCGCATGGGCTTACTGTACCTGGGTCGGCGGACGTTTGCCTACGGAAGCCGAGTGGGAATACGCCGCGCGAGGCGGAAGCACGGAGGCCCGTTATGGGCCTATCGGCGACATCGCCTGGTACGACGCCAACGCGGAGGGCAGCAGGCACGACGTGGGACAGAAGCGGGCCAACGGGTTTGAGCTGTATGACACTTTGGGCAACGTTTGGGAGTGGGTGAATGATTGGTACCACCGGGATTATTACCAAAGCAGCCCGTCGCAGGATCCTCAAGGACCCGAGAAAGGGCGTGACCGTATTCTGCGGGGCTGGGCTTGGTACTACAATTCGAGGGCCATTCGCGTTTCCGGCCGTGCCCGCATCGCTCCCCAATTCGTGTTCTCCTCTCCCACGTATACTGCCGACATCGGCTTTCGCTGTGTCAGCGCAGGGGACAGCCTCACCATTACCCCCTCAATTTCAAGGGCAAGTGAGGCTCAGCCCGGTCCGGCCTCCGGTGCACAATCCACCGAGGCGGCAACGCCTCCAGCCGCCGTCGCGCCCTCTCCCGGGGCCGTGCGTGAGAACTCGAAAGATGGCCTCAAGTACGTCTGGATTCCTCCCGGAACCTTCATGATGGGTTGCTCGCCGGGAGACAACGACTGCAGCCCGGACGAGAGGCCCGCGCACGAGGTGACAATCACTAAGGGCCTTTGGATTGGCCAGACGCCGGTAACAGTGGGCGCGTTCAAGCGCTTCGCATTGAACATGCGGCTCCAGTTGACCGCTGCCCCCCGCTTCAACAACAGCTGGACGAATGAGAACATGCCTATGGTCTCGGTACAATGGGCTGATGCCCAGGATTATTGCGGGTGGGTAGGGGGACGCCTGCCCACGGAAGCCGAATGGGAATACGCGGCGCGGGCCGGTAGCACGGAGGCCCGTTATGGACCCATCGACGAAATCGCGTGGTACGTCGGCAACGCCGAGGGCGGCACGCACGACGTAGGGCAGAAGCGAGCCAACGCCTTTGGGCTGTATGACATGCTCGGTAACGTCTTGGAGTGGGTTAATGACTGGTATGATGAGCACTACTACCAGAGCAGTCCGTCGCAGGATCCTCCGGGGCCGACCAGTGGAAAGCACATTGTCCTGGACCATACTGACTATGGTCCTGCGCACGTTCTGCGGAGCGGGCACTGGGACGCCAACGCCACATTCATTCGCGTCTCGAAGCGTGTCGGCCTTATGGGGGGCTTTGCGCTCCCTTTCTACGGCTTTCGCTGTGTCAGCGCAGGGGACAGCCTCGCCATTACCCCCTCAATTTCAAGGGCAAGTGAGGCTCAGCCGGGTCCGGTCTCCGGTGCACAATCCACCGAGGCGGCAACGCCTCCAGCCGCCGTTGCGCCCTCTCCCGGGGCCGTGCGCGAGAACTCGAAAGATGGCCTCAAGTACGTCTGGATTCCGCCCGGGTCTTTCCTGATGGGCTGCTCTGTGCCGCGCCAACTCCTGTGTGCCAAGGATGAGTTGCCGCAACACTCGGTCACGATCAGCAAGGGTTTCTGGCTTGGCCAGACGACGGTGACGGTGGGCGCGTACACGCGGTTTGCTGGGG
>DASPOJ010000140.1:0-2539 GCA_035626055.1 Candidatus Methylomirabilota bacterium
AGGATGCGCGCTTCGGCCGGGATCGCGTAGCGGCGGAAGAGCGGAGCTTCCTGCGGCCAGATCGCGCGCGCCTGCGCGTCCAGATTCCGCACCATGGACTCGTCGGCCATCTGCTTCGCCTGCCGATTGAGATCGGTCACGGCATTCTCCTAGCGTTCGGCGGTAGCAAGGGCAGCGAATGAAAAGATGAGTTTACCCTGAACTTAGAAACAATTCTTCAGACGAAGGCGGGCGGGGGCAAGCTCGCCCCGCACGGCAGGCAGCCTTGCGACTGACGAGAAGCGCGCGCTGGATCTCCAATTGCGGTTGACAATTCGCGCTTGGCGTGTAGACTCGCGCGCTGGTTCGCAGGCACCCCCATCCCGGTGAAATGAATTCCAAGAGGAGATAGAACATGCCAAAGGTAATCGTGACCGCGCAGGTGCAGGACGCAGTGAAGTGGGAGGCAGGTTTCAGAACGCACGCCGATTTCTTCAAGACTTTCTCGATCCGCAAACCGGTCCAATACTCGGTAACCGCAGGGAATCAGACCGCTGTCATCTTCGAGCCTGAAGACTTGGCTACATTTATGCGAGTGATGGAGTCGCCGGCGACGGCGCAAGCCATGGCGTTCGACGGCGTCAAGCGCGAAACGGTGAAGGTCTTTGTCCTCGATAAGGAGCTGGCGATTTAACGAGCCGCGCCGCTCGGCGTGCTCAAGACAAAAACGTTCCATTCAAAACAAAAACGCGTTGCCGGGGCTTCCCAAGGAACCCGGCAACGCGTCCTCGATTCTTCCGCTTGCTTACGTCGCGCGTTTGAAGATGCGCGTGATCCCCACCAGAATCACCGCACCCACAAACGCCACGATCAGCGACCCGATAATTCCCCCGGCGTGCCAAATCCCCAGCTTCCCAAAAATCCATCCACCGAGGAGGCCTCCGAGTATCCCAAGGATGATATCGACGATGACGCCGTATCCTCCGCCCTTCATCACTTGGCCCGCGAGCCAACCCGCAATCAGTCCCACGACAATCCACTCAAGAACATTCAAATGCGCCATATGCGCTACCTCTTTCTTCTTGCTTCCGACGCAGGAGGGGTCCTGTGTGTCCTCCTTGTAGACCCGTTGCTCGGCGATGTCAATACACGAGGACGGTGCCGGCCGGCGCAGCGCGGGCTACGACTGCGGCGGACGGAAAAGCGCGAGGAGTTGCTCCACCAGGTCGCGGCCGGCATCGCTCGCCAGCGTGGTGGAAAAATCGGAGGAGAGAAGCAGAAACTTCGCGCGCGGAGCCGACTGGCGAAGATTCTCGACGGCGAATTCGTTGGCGCGCAAGCCCGGCCCGCACACGAGCACATCGGGGTTCGTCGCGGCGATGAGCATCTTTGCGTCGGCAACACTCTTCGAGGTGATGGCTTCGTAGCCGGAGCGCTTCAGCAGCGCGCTCACATAGGCCAGGAGATCGGCCGAGGTGTCAACGCAGAGAATCCTCCCGACTTGGCCCGCAAGAGTCGTGGCATGCGATCGCCCGCCTTCTTGGAACGCGTCAATAGCCTCTTTTTCGGATGCAAACGTGTGGAAGACCCTCAGGAGGCCGGTGGCCTCGAGCACCTGGCGAACGAAAGGCGAGAGCTGACACAGCTTCAAATCGCCATGCTGGGACCGCAACGCGCCCGCAATGCGAACCACCGCTCCCAACCCACCGCTATCGACGTATTTCACCTCCGCCATTTGCAGAACAATCTTCTTCGTTACCGGCGAGTGCCTGTCAATTTCCTGCTGGAGGGTGCGCGCCTCCTCGCCCGTGACGATGCGCCCGTTGCACCGGATCACGACGACCTTGCCGATGGCTTCGGATTTCAGGATGAGATTCACGAGGCAGGAAGGTATCACACTCGTTGTGGTTGCGCACGACCGGAACGCGCGAGGGTTGCGCTGGCGCGCAGAATAGCGCACAGTTGTGCCCTGGCAGAGTGGATAAATTCAAGTCGGGCATAGTCGGGACCGAAATCTGCCGCACCCGGCCCGATGACAGTTCCAGGACGGTGAAGCGAGCATGTCTGAACAGTCATTCGCAGATAAAAGAAAGATCCCTCGATTTGCGCTGGTCGCCGAAGCCGAAATCACCGAGAGGCGTCGTGGCGGCTCTCGTTTGCGCGTGCGTATTTCCGAACTTGGCGTGGGCGGCTGCTACGTGGACACACTCAATTCTCTTCCGCCCTCCACCGAGATTCTGGTTCGCATCGAACACGGCGGCGTTGCGTGCGAGCTGCCCGGGACGGTCCTCTACGTCCACGAGGGGCTTGGCATGGGCGTGCAATTCGGCGACGTGCCCGCCGACCAGCGCGCCATTCTCGATGCATGGCTCGCCGAGATGGCCGAATCCTAGAACGAATGATCGCCTGCGCTGGCGCGAATCGGTATTGTAGATGCGGCCTGTCCGACGCTCGCTGAGAACGCTCGTGGTGAACCGTGGGGGAGCCTGCGGGCAGGCGGGTCCAGCATGACAATGATTCCCGGCGCGCTGTGCATGCGCGGTGTTCGTGGCGCATACCG
>DASPOJ010000141.1:0-3240 GCA_035626055.1 Candidatus Methylomirabilota bacterium
TTTACGCGCAGGAATACGGCCGTTATTTCGGCATGAACGTGGGGATTTTCCGCGGCGGATGTCTCACTGGGCCGTCGCATTCCGGCGTCGAGCTGCACGGATTCCTTTCGTATCTGGTCAAGGTCGCGGTAGCCGGCCAGCCCTACACCGTGTTCGGTTACAAGGGCAAGCAGGTGCGTGACAATATTCACAGTTACGACGTGGTGCGCGCCTTCGAGGAATTCGCCCGTAAGCCGCGCCCTGGCGAGGTCTACAACCTCGGCGGCGGCCGCGCCAACAGCGTCTCCGTGATCGAAGCAATCGACCGGATCGGGGATTTGACGGGCCGCAAGATTCGCTGGACCTACGAAGACCGGGCGCGCACTGGCGATCATATTTGCTACATCTCAAATCTCGCTAAGCTTCGCAGCCATCTTCCAAATTGGGGCATCACGCGGAGTCTGGATTCGATCCTGGAAGAGATGGTGGCTGCCGAGCGGATGCACAGCCAGAAAGGTCAGGCGGTCTGACCGCATTCGAAAATGTTCACCTTCTCTCTCACACCGAGACCGTACCGCACGACGCCTCCCTATTCTTTTTTGACCGACGGCTCGAATTCGCGCGTCGTGACCTCTGGTCTCGCGCAGCATGACGACCACTCTGCGGCGATCTTCCCGCCGCAACGCCCTCGGGGGGGTCCGGAATGTACCAAAGACAAGGAGAGCGCTCGTGCCACATGGATTTAAGGCGGCTCTGCGCAGGATCGTCCCGCGATCCCTTTGGATGAAAATGAGCGGCGTAAAGCGGACTATTGTCCGCTCGGCCCTCCGGAACTCTGCGTTGAAGCATGGCTGGATCAGTTCCTATTTCAACGCTTGGGAGTTGAACGCCTACGGTTTGAACGTCACGCTTGCCGCCGATTATTACTCCCCACTGCCAGACCTGCGCCGCCTTCGAAAGAATCGGGATCGCTGGACGAGACCAAGCGAACTAGCCGGCTTGAAGATCGATTTGGCTCAAATGAAGGGCCTCTGGGCCGACGTGGCTGCATCCTTCCAGGCTGAATTTGAGTCCCTGCCCAGCTACGCCGAGCTCATGAAGGAGAGCTATGGCGAGGGATATACGCCGTTGGACGCAATGACACTCTACTTTTTGCTTCGGCACCTGCGCCCGCATCGCTATCTTGAGGTTGGGGCGGGACTCTCGACCTACTACGCGTCTTGCGCCGCCCGGCAGAATCTCGCGGAAGGCCAGCCCATGGCAATCACTTGTATTGAGCCCTTCCCGCACGCAAAGTTGAAATCGCTTGCTGGAATCGACCTAGTCGAAAAGGACGCGCAGGAAGTGGATTGCTCCCTATTTGAAGGATTAAGCGCGGGCGACGTGTTGTTCATCGATTCGACGCATGCGCTGAAGATAGACGGCGACGTATCATATCTCTACCTCGAAATCCTTCCGCGACTTAACAAGGGCGTCGTCGTTCACGTTCACGACGTCCCATTTCCTTATAACACTCCGTTCCCGGCGGAGACGTGGGTGTTCGAACGCGAATGGCCGGTTTTTTGGACTGAGGCGATGCTGCTTCAGGCTTTTCTCTGTCACAATTCCGAGTTCCAGATCCGTCTCTCGCTCCCTTTCATTCGGTTCAAAGATGAAGAATTCCTTCGCCAGAGCGTTTCGGGATATGACCACCGGAAAGGAACCGGGCCAGACACATTTTCTTCGATTTGGCTGGAAAGGATCTGAGCGATTGGCCAGCATTCGCGGAAAGGGACGATGATTACCTTTTTTTCCACACCCAAGCCGTTTCGTGGGCGCATTGGTATCATTCAGCGCAATGCCATCCACAGCTGGAAGCTCGTGCATCCCGATGTGGAAGTCATCTTATTTGGCAATGAAGAAGGCGCCGCGGAAGTCGCACGCGAGCTTGGTCTTCGACATGCGCCGGAGGTCGAATGCAACGACCACGGCACGCCCTTGCTACCTTCGATTCTCGACCGCGCGCAACGGTTCGCGCGCCATCCGCTGGTTTGCTTCATCAACTGCGACATTATCCTTCTCGAGGATTTTCGAGCCGCAGTCCAGCGCCTCGCCTCCACGGAAGGCTCATTTCTTATGGCGGGCCAGCGTTGGGACACAGACATCGCCGCTCCGGTGGATTTTTCGACGCCCAGATGGGAAGAGAATCTGCGTCGCTTGGCGCTGGAGACAAACCGGCAGCGCCCGCCGCAATGGATTGACTATTTTGTTTTCACCCGCGGACTCTATCTTGGTAAGACCCCGCCGATTGTCATCGGCCGCCCGGGCATCGATAACTGGCTGCTGTGGTCCGCGCGCCACGCGGGAGCGAAAGTGGTGGATGCCTCGCACGTCGTCGTAGCTGTCCATCAAAACCACGACTATTCGCATCATCCTCAGGGGGAGGAGGGTGTCTCCGAGGGCGACGAGGCGAAACACAACCGCCAGTTTGTGAAGGGCTGGCGCTTCGCGACACTCGAAAACGCAACCCATCGCCTGACTGCTACGGGTATCCACCGGAACTATCGACATTGGCTCATTCTGTGCAGCCGAGCCTTTGGCGTCGCACGCAGCGCGATCTGGTTCGGTTTGCTGGATCTGACTCGCCCGGTGCGCCATCACCTGGGCCTGCGTCAAGGCAGGAACGAAGAAGGAAGGATTGCGCCTCGGCCGTAGCCGGGAATGTGGAAGATGCCGCGGAAGCAATCGTTCTCGCCGCTGAGAAATATGATGGTTCGGAACCCGTCAATCTTGGCTCCGGCAGCGAGATCAGTATCTTGATTTGATGAGCCTGGTGAAGGAATTGGTGGGATACCGGGGCGAAATCGAATGGGACGGTTCCAAACCGGATGGTCAGCCGCGCCGCTGCCTGGATACTTCGCGGGCGCTCCAAGAGTTTGGTTGGCAGGCGAGGACCCTGTTTCGGAAGGGCCTCGAACGCACCGTGGAATGGTTTCTCGAAAGCCAGCGCCGGACGCCGGTGGGAGTCGCCTCTCGGTGACGGAGAGTTCGTCAGGTGAGTAACGGGGAGAAGTAATTGGCCTCACAGGGAATTCTGATCCTTCGCCGGGAGAGCGACGGGCCGTGGCTCGGTTGGCCATACGAGTCGGTCCTGAAGAATGCCGGCGTCGATCTCTACCATATTCCCGAAGACACGCCGCTGGACGCGGATATCTATCAATTGCTAGCGCTTTGCCCGGAACGGCCTTCGCTTATTTTTCGACCGGAATGCACGCACTTTCC
>DASPOJ010000142.1:0-6693 GCA_035626055.1 Candidatus Methylomirabilota bacterium
ATAAATGATCCTGCCGTTCACCTCGATCACCTTCTTGTCCTTCAGCAACCCCAGGCGGACATCGGCGCCGATAGGCAGGGGCGTCAGGGTGTCCAGGTAGCAGCCGCCAAGCCCGAGGTCGGAGACGCGCGTGTTCAAGCTGGCGCCCGAGCTGAGGTCCACGACCTGAGCCACGGTTGAGACCATGTGGCGGCCGGAATGTCTGCGGTCGTCCTGCTCGAGGGCACTCGGCCCTCGCGTCGGCCCGGAATTGACTCTGTCGTCTCTTGGCATCTGCCTGGTTCGGGCGCGTCCGAAAGGAGTCCCTTTCGTCACTCGCCGATTGCTCTCTTTCGAGCGTGACCCTGGCACACGTCCCGCATCGTCGCGAAGATTGTGTCAGCGTCCCCGCAGAACATGGGATTGCTGACGCGCAATGCACGAATGGAAGAGTCGGTTTGAAAAGCGACATCAGACATGAGACCCCCTGGCATCGCCCGCAAAGGCGCGCGATGCGCAAGGTCCCGCGAGCACGGGACCAGGGACCCCACGATTGCTATTGTCGCGCTGCACGGGAAGCGGAGCAACCGGAAAGGCAAGGTCTTTGTTCAAAGGGCCACAGCAGGCGGCGAGAGTGCGCGAATCGCGGTGGGTAGGATGCGTCCGTATCTCATTATTCATATTGGCGGCCCAGCGTGAACGGTCATGGGAAGCGGACTTGTTCGCGTGAACAGGCGCGGCTAAGATGGCTGGCTTGGTGCGTGGGCGCATCGGCGGAAGCGCTTCTCGGGGGATAGCATCGTGTACCCATATATCCACATCGGCCCGGTAACGCTGGGCACGTACGGCATTCTGGTGGCGACAGCACTGCTCGTCGCCTACCTCGTCTTGCGCGCGGATTTCAGGCGGCGGGGAATGGCCGTGGATGCGGAGACGATCATCGGCGTCACAGGCCTGGCGGGCCTGGTGGGTGCGCGGCTCTATCACCTGCTCGAGGCTCCGAAGGTATTCTTTGCGGACCCGTGGCCCCTGCTGTTCAGCAAGATGGGATTCGCGTGGTTCGGCTCGGTCATCGCGGGATTCCTCGCGCTGGCGCTGCTGGCGCGGCATTACCGCGTGCCGATGCTCTTGATGCTTGACTGCGCTTCGCCCGCGGCGGCGATCGGCTACGGAGTGGGCCGCATCGGCTGCTTGATTTCCGGCGACGGCGACTATGGCACGCCGACCTCGCTGCCGTGGGGGATGAGTTTTCCGAACGGGATTGTGCCCACGACCCAGCGCGTGCATCCCACGCCGATCTACGAATTTCTCGTCGCGGTCATAATCTTCTGGCTTCTCTGGCAAATCGGCGCAGGCGCAATCGCGGGACGCCGCGCGCCGGGACTTGTTTTTGGTTTTTATCTGCTTCTGACCGGAATCGCGCGATTCCTCGTGGAGTTCATTCGCATCAATCCGCGCTCGTTCTTTGGACTCACGAACGCGCAGGCGGCGAGCATCGCTTCGGTCATCGTGGGCGTGGTGCTGCTGCTGATTGTGCGATCCGCTCCTGCGCTACCGCCGCCCACGCCCCCGAAAAAGGGATCCTCGCGGGCGAAGGCCTGATGCCAAACCTTGACGCGAATGTCCATCTGGCGTAGTTTCCGCGCAGCGGCCAAACCCTTCGTGCTTGTTCGTGCGCGCCCAGTTGGGGCGGGGAATCACCCCGCTCGAGAGAAGTTCATGTTGGAGGTGAATTCATGCAGCGGCCCACGGGTGTGACAGTAATTGCGATTTTTCAAATCGCGTTCGCAGTGTTTGCGATTCTATTGGGCCTGATGGCGTTTGGATTCGGTTCGGTCGTGGCCATGCACCGCGCTGCCTTCGGCGGGGCTTTCGGCGCGGTGGCGGGAGCGCTCGGGGCGGTATTTGGGATATTCCTGCTGGCGCTGGGCGTGCTCTATATCGTGGTGGGGGTGGGGATGTTGAAGCTGGCCAACTGGGCGCGGCTCGTGACGCTGGTGTTCTCGGCGCTCGGGGCGTTGCTGCACGTGCTTCGCTTATTCCATTCCATGGTGCACCCGCACCTCTTTCTGTTCCACGCTTTCTGGAGCGTGATGGTGATTGCGATTTGTGTGCTAATCATCTGGTACTTGCTCCAGCCGAACGTCAAGCAGGCGTTTGGAGAGAGCTAGAGGGTCAGCGGACAGGCGTGTCCTGATTTTTGGGCGCGGTTGCGGGGGGCAGACCGTCTTTAAACTGCGCGAGCGCGCGCGCTGTTTGCTGTTGATACTTCGCGATGCGATCGAGGGCGGCGGGCGATTTGGCATCCGCGCCGACAACTTCCAAGACCTGTTTTTGCAAGGCTTCGTCCATTGGCTTCGCCAGATCCTGGACTGCGGCGAGGGCCTGGGGCAGAACTGCGTGCAGATGATCGAATTCGGCGGCGGCGTTCTGCGGGTGATAGCTGAGGCGATCGCCGGTCTGCATAGCGTCAATGAGTGCATCGGGCGACCAGCCGAGCGGCCACACTTGATTGAGGCTGTCGTAGGCTTCGTGGAGGCGAGTCATTAGGCCGGCGAAGCCGTCGAGCTCGGAGTCGCGTGCGGCGAGCGCGGCGTTGCGGTGCACGACGACCTTCACGTCAACCGTTATCGGCAGGCTCGGCACTGTGATGACGGTTGTCAGCGTGTTTCCTTCGTAGCGCCAGCCGGCCGTCCCTTGTTTCATCGCCGGAGCGAGCAAGTCCAGCGGCTGGCCATTCACTTCGACCGATTCTGGCGGCCAATCGCCGGGCATGCGGATTTCGTAGCCTCGCGAGCGGGGCATGTCGGGGTAGCCGCCGCGCACGGGCGCGATTTCCACGGTCACGTCGTTTCCGCTGCGCGAGGCGCGCAAATCGGTCCACGAAGCTTCTCCTTGCTGGTAAGCGCGCGTGCTGGCGGCATCGTCGTAGAGCGTGTAGCTCGTGGATTGGCCGTCGGCGAGCGGGAACACGCTGACGATGAGCGGGTCCACCGGTTTCCCGCCGGTATACTTCATCTCCGGTTGCATCGGCACAATCGCGCCCGCGCGCACGTACACGGGAATCTGGCTGATCGAGAATTTGCGTTCGAGCTTCATGGGCCCCACAAAGCGGCGGCCGGTGGGCCACTCGATCCAATGGCCTTTCGGGAGCCAGATCGCTTCGTTCGCTAGCTGCGACGCGGAATCCGCCGGCGATGCGACGGGCGCGACGATCATGTTCTCGCCGAACAGGTATTCGTTCTTCGAGGTGTAGGCCTCATCGGATTCGGGCCAGTCGTAATAGAGCGGGCGCAGAAACGCAACACCGGTGTCGTAGGTGCGGCGCGCCTCGGTGTAAATGTACGGCTGCAAGGCGTACCGAAGATGGTAGGTGTCGCGCAGGATGTCCGAATAGGGCTCGGGATAGGCCCAGAGGCGGCGCTCGGATTCCGGATTTTTCGTCGTGTGCGTTCGGAGAATCGGGCTGAACGCGCCGAATTGCACCCAGCGCGTGAAGAGTTCCGGGTCAACGGCGCCGGGCATGTGGCCGCCGATGTCGTGGCTCCAATAAGCGTAGCCGACGTTCGCCGCTGTCGCGGTGAACCACGGCTGAAAGGCCAACGACTCCCAGACGGAAACCGTGTCGCCCGAGAAACCGATCTCGTAGCGATGATTTCCCAATCCGCCCCAGCGATGGAAAAGCAGCGGGCGCTTCCCTTCGCGCTCCTGATCGGTGAAGTGAACGTAGTTGAGCCACCACGTGGGATTTACGCCTGGCGTTTTCGTGGTGGACTCCGCCTGCCAATCGAGCCACCAGAAATCCACGCCCTGATGCTCGAGCGGATGGTGGATGAGGTCCATGTAGTTCTGCGCGAATTCTTGATTCGTGATGTCGAAGGGAACGTACTGCTTCGTCGCGGGATCAATTCCCATCGCGCGCGCCATTTCCGGGTAGTGATCTTCCCAGGGCTGAATGCCGGAAGCGGGATGCACGTTCAGCGTGACCTTCAAGCCGTCATCGTGAATGCGCTGGAGAAAGTCGGCGGGATCGGGGAACAGGAAATGATTCCAACTGTAGCCAGTCCAACCGAGCGTATGGCCGGAGGCGTCCTTCTGAACGTCCCACCACTTTACGCCGAAAGTTGGATGCCAGTCCATATCGATGACGAGGACATCAAGAGGAACATCGTTTTCGCGGAAGCCGTGAACGAGATCGTCCAGCTCCTGATCGGTGTAGGACCAGTAGCGGGACCACCACGCGCCGAATGCGAATCGCGGCGGCAGTGGAATTGGCCCCGCGACGCGCACGAAATCGCCGAGCGCCTGCTTGTAATCGTGGCCGTAGCCGAAGAAGTACCAGTCCTGGCGTTGGCCGGCGGGACGCTGCAAGACCCACGGCCACGCGCTCGATTCACCTTGTGTAAAGGAAAAATCGGCGGAATTGAAGAGCGGGCGATCGGAATCGTCCACGACGACCCAGCCGGCGCGCGAAATAAGGCCAGGGCCGATCGGCTCCTGTGTTTGATCGCCCTTTGCGCCGTCGAGCGTGCGCGTGGTGCCCTGAAGATTGCCGGTGTCCTTCATACCGGGATGCCAGACGACTTGCTCGCCGTTGAGCGTGAATTCGATTTGCAAGTTGGCGGCGTCGAATTTTCCGTTCGTGCGCGCGGCCGGTGAATATGCGAGCTTCAGCGCGTCGGTTTGGATCGTGAGCGTCTCGCGGCCACTTCTCTTGGTGAGCGTTTGCGTGAAGCTGGGGACGGGCAGCTTGCGATTCAGGAATACGAACGAAGCGTGATCCTCGAAACGGCCCGTGGCGTCCCACTCCATGCGAATCAAGCGCGAGGTCAGGACGGAGAAACGCGCGTTGCCGAGCGTCACGACGGCGCGCGGGTCGGCGACGGGATCGTACATGCCCGGCGGCGTGCTCTGCGCCCGCGCGGAGAGAGGCAACATTGCGGCGAGTGCTGCCAGGAGCCATGGGACTGCGAATCGGCGCGCAATGGCCGGAACAATCCGACCGGAGAGGTCTCGCGAAAACCGTCTAATCATGAGGTCACCATCGGCGTGCGTCACGAACGACCCGGGCATGATAACCCGAGATGCGGCAGGGATTGCGGGGTGGCTACAAGGCGAGTTCCTGGAGGGCAGGAGGCGAGAGCAGCCGTACCGACTCGAGGATGGAACAATCCCGGGCCCGACGGCGTATCTGCATGCAGGAAGCAAGACGGCCGTGTGCCAACTCCTCGAAGACTCGCTCTCTCTTTGGCGTGAGGATGCTGTCAGCTTCCCGCCGTTTGTCGGAACGTTCACCGCCGCCGAGCAAGCCACCCGCGAAACTCACCTCGACGCGTTTCTGCAGACGGTTGAAGCGGAGTTGCGCGATCTACCCCGCACCAGATCCAAACGGCATTCCGCGCGGAGGCGCATCACTTCGGCCTTCATAGATTTCGCGAAAGCGTGTCTCGACCTTGACGACAGCCACCTCGAACTCCTGCTGAACGATGGCTTCTCGGCTGTCGCCACGCAACTCGCCCGGCAAGCGCGCCAGTTGGATCCCGGAGTCAGCGCCGCCGATATTTTTCAGGCCAGCCGGAATGCATGGACCGCGTGCGGCCTGCAAAGCCTCATGGGGCAGGAGATGCGCCTTACGCCCGCGATTTTCGCGTACAGCATGCTCTACCCGTATACCGATAATTATCTCGACGATCCGGCGGCCTCCCGTGGAGCAAAGCTCGCGTTCAGCGACCGCTTTCGCCGGCGCCTCGATGGAGACGCGGTCGATCCATTCAACGATCGGGAAGCCACCATCTGGCGCCTCGTCGAACTCATCGAAGAGCAGTACGCCCGCGCCGATTGGCCCAAGGTCTATGCCAGCTTGTTGACAATCCACCGCGCGCAGGAAAACAGCGTTCGTCTGCTTCGCTTCGGGTCGTCTTCTGCGGACGCCGACGTCCTCGAACTTAGCTTCGAGAAGGGCGGAGCTTCCGTCGTGGCGGACGCTTACCTCGCCGCGGGATCGCTGTCGCCTGATGAAGCGCAGTTCGCTTTTGGCTGGGGAGCGCTATTGCAGCTTGCTGACGATCTCCAGGACCTCCAGCAGGACCTTCGCCAAGGGATACTGACGGTTTTCACGCAGGCGGCCGCCCGCGCGCCTCTCGGCATGCCGCTCGACGACCTCACCACTCGCACGTTGAGTTTCGGCCAGCGAGTCATGCGTCAAGTCAACCGCGTGCCGTCAAATCATTCCACAGCCAACGGCCAAGCTGCGAAACGCAAACCGCTTGAGGAATTGATTCGGATGAGCTGTTCGCTGCTGCTGATCTGGTCCGCCGGTGAGTCTCGCAAACTATACACGAGCCGCTATCTCGCTGACCTCGAAACGCATTCGCCGTTCCGATTCGCCCATCTCACGGAAAAACGCAAAATGCTGGCCCGCTGGACCGGCCCCCTGGCTCGCCTCTTCGAGTCGTTCCTCGAGGACGAGGAGGATGAGCCCGCATCCCTCCTGCTCGCTAGCTCGCTCATGCCGCGCTTCTGACGCGGCGGCCTGCCCAGCGGCGCTCGCGCCGCGAATCGCTGCTCCCTGCAAGCCACAATTTGCACCCAGGGTTTCGTGATGTACACTCTCTCACTCGCCTTGATACAAGAACTCGGGTTGGTCAAGGGGACCCTGGGTTGAGTCGAGGCTCTTGGTTGCACCCGGTGTGATATCGTCTCCCCGCGCCTCGA
>DASPOJ010000143.1:0-8613 GCA_035626055.1 Candidatus Methylomirabilota bacterium
CACGGCGTCCGCTGGGTGGACATCGAGGTCGTTCGCCTGCCGAGCGGCAAGCCGACACTCGAATTGCGCGGCGCGACGCGAGCCATCGCGGACCGGCTGGGCGTCAAGAACATCTCGCTCAGCATCACGCACAGCGGCGACACCGCGCTGTCGCAAGTCATCTTCGAGAACTGACGCCGGGTCTTCCTGCCACTGATCCGTTGCGGCCAGCGATCTGATCCCAGAGCACCGTGGCAGAACCCAGGGCCGCAGTCAGTTCGTCATCCGTGGGCCTCTTGGCCTTCCCAAGAAAAGCATTCGGGAGAATGGTTCGTTCGGATGCGTTTTTCAAGCGCCTCGTTCTCCTATTCTTGCTCGCTGTTCAGGCAGGTTTGGCTAACCGTAGCAAAGAACGTCGATTTCAGTCATTAGGCGAGCGACCCTAAGAGCCCTACGAAAACCACTCTTACGTTGTCTCCGCGCTCGATTCCATGACCTATTCGCCCAGGGATTCCATGGGTTTCTGTCCATGATCGCCAATGCTTGATGAGCGCGCAAACCGGATGAGTGCCCCTGGCTCCCCAGGCGGCCGGTCTGGGAAACGACTGGGATCTTCAAACTGAGGCAGTGCCGGAGCTTCAGGAGTGCGGGAGGGCTTCTGCATCGAGGTGCGCGGTCGAGGCGGAGGTCACGCGCACATCAAGCATTTGATCCACCGGCCAGTGGCCCGCGATGCGAACGTCGAGATTGTTGCTCGATATGGCTCGCGTGCCTGCCGCGCACGCGGCGCGCTGCGGTGAATTGAGAGTCAAGACGCGCATTGTGTTTCCGACCTGCGCGCGCAGAAATGCCGACTTCTTTTCGGCGCAAAGCGCGCGCAAATCGCGCGCCCGCTCCGCGACAGTCTCGGGAGACAACGAATCCATCCGCGAAGCCGCAGGGGTGCCGGGGCGCGCCGAAAAAGAAAAAACGTGGAGATAGGTGAATGGGAACGCGCGAATAAATCCTATCGTCGCGTCGTGTTCCGCTTGCGTCTCGCCGGGAAACCCTGCGATGACGTCCGCGCCGATCGCGGCGTCCGGCAGCCACGCCCGAATCCAATCGAGGCGCCGCGCGTACTGCTCGGCACGATACCAGCGGTGCATCGCGGCGAGGATGCGGTCCACGCCCGATTGCAACGGGATATGGAAGTGCCGGGCGATGCGCTCGCTCGACGCCACGAGCGCAATCAAATCTTCGGTAACGTCCATCGGCTCGATCGAGCTCAGCCGCAAGCGCTCGAGCGGCGTTTCGTTCAGAATGCGGCGCACGATAGCGAGCAAGTCCACGCGCTCGGCCAGGCCGCGCCTGCCGGCAGGCAGGTCGCGGCCATAGCTGCCGAGATGCACTCCGGTCAAAACGACCTCGCGATAGCCGCGCGCCACGAGCGCACGAACTTCTTCGATGACGCGCTCCGGCGCGAGGCTCCGGCTGCGTCCGCGCACAAACGGAATCACGCAGTACGAACAGCGCTGATTGCAGCCGTCTTGAATTTTCAGCAGCGGACGCGTGTGGTCCGCTTCGCCGCCTTCGACTGGCGCGACCAGCACATCCGCAAGTGCAAGAACGTCGCCAGCGAGAATCTGTGCGGGATGGCGCGCGGCCATTTCATCTGACGTCTTGAGCGAACCGAGCGGAACAAATGCGTCCGCGCTTTTCGCGGACCACGACTCCGCCAGGCGCGGGATTTCCGGTTTGTGCGAATTGCCCACGACCCACTCCACTCCGGAAAGGGCCGCCAATTCCTCGGGTGCCCGCTGCGCGTAGCAGCCGGTGGCGATGATTCGCGCCGCGGGATTGCTGCGATGAATCGTGCGAATGGCGCGGCGCGCTTGCGCGTCCGCGGCCGCAGTGACAGTGCATGTATTCACGACGACGAGGTCGGCAGAGTCCGCTCCCGACGCGCGGTCGAAACCGCGCGCGCACAACTGCCGTTCGATCGCGGCCGCATCAGCCTGCGTCGCGCGGCAACCAAACTGCTCGATGAAAAAGGTAGCCATTCCCCGGCGCACTTCCATGCAATCCGAACTTCGCCACACTGTTTCCGGGCCAGTTGATTATAACAAGCGGCTCGCGCCGCCCAAGCGCCCCGCGGTCATTGGCATCGCCGCGGGCGGCGCCGAGGATTCCAGTTGCCGGACGCGCGCAGTCTGCCGCAAGATGGCCTTCGCGCACCGACCATGCATCTGATCGCGATCGTTCTCGGCGGAATCATCGGAATCCTCGTAGGATTTCTCGGCGTCGGCGGAGGAGTTGTTCTCGTGCCGACCATGGTTTACGTGCTGCATTTCGACCAGCACGTGGCGCAAGGAACGTCGCTGCTGATGCAGTTGCCGCCGCTGGGCCTCGGCGCGTTGCTCATTTATTGGAAGCGGAAGGAAGTGGACGTCGCTGCGGGCATTCTCTGCGCTCTGGGATTTCTGCTGGGCGGCTATTTCGGCAGCGTCATGGCTATCGGCATGGCATCGCGGAATCTTCGCGGGCTGTTCGGATTGTTCCAGATGATTGCGGCCGTGCTTCTCTGGCGGCGCCATCACGCGAAGCGCACCTCGGAGGCGCAGCGTGCATAGGAAATATGTTCGCTGGGCTGCGATCCTTCTGGTCGCGTGCGGCGTGGGCGTGATGGGCGGGATGTTCGGTCTCGGCGGAGGAATCCTCCTCGTGCCGTTGCTGGTGCTGCTGTTTGCGTTCGAGCAGCACAAGGCGCAGGGAACCAGCCTGATCGCGCTCGTGCCGCCGACGGGACTTCTGGGTTTCCTCAACTACGCCCACGCCCATGAAGTAGCCTGGACGTTCGGCTTGCTTCTGATGCCCGGCGTTTTTCTCGGCGGATTTCTCGGAAGCTGGCTGGCGCAGAAGCTCTCGCCAAACCGGATGCGATTTGCGTTCGCCGGGCTACTGTTCGTGCTCGGTGCCGCGCAAGCGGTCGCCGCCTGGTGGAAGTGAGCGACGTTAGTCCAGCTTTCACCAGATCGAGCGCAAGTGGCAGGCCAATGATTTGCCGAGCCGGCCAGATGCCCAGCACATTTGCCGACAAGGGGCCGTTCGAGGAACCCAGTCGTTCACCTGAACGAGCTCTCCGCAGACTCAAGGAGCATTTGTCTGGTCTATGCGCTAACCAAGCATCTGGATTGCTTGCGAGTGGCCCACGATCCAAGAGCAATCTGGACAATGAACCCAAAGGTCAGAGCGTCTGTCTACCTCCAGACCACGAACTTCAGCCAGCCTTCCCAAATGTCGGACCACGCATGGACGATGATGTTTGCGCGTAGGTTCCTGCGCCATGCGGCCAGCGCTCCAAATAGAACTCCAAGCACGCAGATCACGATCACATTCTTCCAACCTTGATAGGAGTGAAACAGGCCAAATACGACGCCCTGCGCCAGCACGGCCATCACGACGCTTCCGGTCAGCGCTTGAAACTGACGCTGCACATAGCCTCGAAATGCCAGTTCCTCGCAAACGCCGGCGGTGATCGAAGCACCAATCCAAATCAGGATTTCAAGAAGGCTCTGTGGCAGCAAGCTAGCGACGGTTTTCGCACTGCTCGGCCCCAGCAGCCAGTGAACCCCATAGGCTGCCCCCTCCCATAGCACCCAGAACGGCAAGGCTATCCCCACGTCCATTGCGACGCTTCTCCAAGAGGTCCATCGGCCGCCCGAAAGTGTTCTTAGATTGCCGCCGCGGCGACGCACACCGGCCCAACAGTAATAAAGCAGGGCCCAATCCATCAGAATTGCGACTAGGTAGATTCCAATCGCCTGATTATGGCGCCCAAGCTGGCCAGTGGACGCACCGGCACCGCCTCCCGCCGGAGCGTGTTGAGCAAGAAAGCCCAAAGCCACGACGCCGGCTCCAATCAGGAGAAAACCCACGAGGTGTCTCCAGGAAGCGATCTGCGGCGGTCTCTGGCGCACTTCCGGGTTTGTTGCTGCGAGTGCCTCATTTGCCTTCATGTTTTTTCTCCAGGTGGGTCCTAAGATGACTCCGCTGTTTCCTAGCTATCTTTTTCAGTTCGGTTAGTGTCTCCCGTGCCCAGCGCAGGTGCGCTCTCATTTCCATCTGTCCGTAGTGCGCGGCCATTCTCCAATAGGGCGCAGAGGGATAGTGCCGGTTCTTATTGATCTCCTCACGCTCCACTCGTTCGAGCAGCTCAAGCAGCAAGCGGCGCTCCTCCGCCATGCGCGCGACGTATCCAATCAGGATTTGTGCGGGAATCTGCTCGCCAAAGAATAGCTTCAGCAGCATCTCATTGCGCGGAATCTCCGGTTGCGGCGGCACCGCCAACCACTTTTTCAATCGTTCACGTCCTTTTTGCGTGATGAAGTAAACGTGCCGGTCCGGCTTGCCCCTTTGCCGCTCTGTCTTGCAGCTCACAAATCCGTCGTGCGCAAGCTTTTTCAGGTTCGGATAGATCTGGCCATAGCTCTCGTTCCAAAAGTGGCCGACCGACTCCCGGATCGTCAGGCCCAGGTCGTAGCCCGACATGGGCTCGATCGTCAAGAGACCCAGCAGCACTTCCATGCTCGAACTCGAGCGTCTCGGCATCTATCTAATAGAGATATACCTATTAGAGTGCCATTTGTCAATAGGCAGTTTTTCCCTGCAGTTCATTCGGACCACTCCATTGCTATTGTGGCGCTTTATAAGCGCCGGGCGATGACCGTGAACTGGAGCTGCCCCGTGTCAGACGCCTGGTAGATCGCTTACCGATTGTCGGCAACCCGGGAATTGCGCTGGGACCTGATTTCCGAGAGGTCATATGGACGTATACTCGGATTGGCGGACGAGTGGTTCATCGATATCCGAGTCCAGGAGCGGGGCCCAGGAAGTGACCGCTTGTATGCGCGGCCGCAAACCAGCCCACCCGCCGTTTGCCTTCCGAGTTGTGCGTGACAATCCCTTCAGGTATCTTCGCTCCCAACAATGGTCGACATTCACTGTCATATTCTCCCCGGCCTGGACGACGGCCCCGACTCCCTCGAAGACTCTTTGAAGATGGCGGAAATGGCGATCGAAGACGGCATCACGCACGTCGTGGGCACGCCCCACGCCAACGATAAATTTCACTTTAACCCCGAATTGGCGAGCCAGCGGCGGGATGACCTTCAGCGACTCGTGGGTGACCGCCTACAACTGGCCACCGGCTGCGATTTTCATCTGAGCTACGAGAACCTTCAGGACCTTCATCAAAATCCGCAGAAGTACACTATCCATCAGAAGCAGTATTTGTTGGTCGAGCTGGCCGATTTCGCGATACCGCCCTCGATGGACGACACGCTGCATCACCTTCAACTCGAAGGCTTATCCCCCATCATCACGCATCCTGAGCGCAACGGCTTAATCCGCAGCCAGCCCGAGCGGCTCTACGGCTGGCTGCATCAGGGGTGTCTCGTGCAGGTCACGGCGGGCTCACTGCTCGGCCGGTTCGGGGAGCGCACGATGCGCCTGGTCGAAAAATGGCTCGCTGAGGAGCGCATCCATTTCTTCGCCAGCGACGCCCACAACCTCACCGGGCGCCCCTTGCGTTTGAAAGAAGCCTGCGAGAAGACGGCGTTGTTGCGCGGAGAAGCGATCGCCCAGGCGTTATTCCAGGATAATCCGCTCGCGGCGTACGAAGGCCGGCCTCTGCCTTACGAACCCGAGCAGCCGGAGCCGTCCGTGGGCCGCGGCCAACGCCGCCGCAAGCGCTTTTTGTTTTTTTGAGGCGTTCGTTCGCCAGCCGCGAAGAACAAAGCCCAGGCAGGGAATCCAGTCCGGCAGACTCAGCGGCACTTACGCGAAGACTTCGAGAACATCCTCATACCGCTTGAAGGGCGCAATCAGATACGCCCCGGCGAGTTCGGTTCGCGCCCATTCCAGCATCCGGTGCGCCAGTTTGAAACCGACCTGCCGCGCTTCGGCACCCGCCGCTTCCAACTCCTCGAGCACGGGCTGGGGAATAATAATCCCCGGCACTTCGTTGTTCAGGCGCAGCGCCAGTTTGTAACTGGTGAGCGGCCAGATGCCCACCAGGACGGGCACGGCGGGTTTGCCGCCAATGCGACTGCAAAATGCGCGCCAGTGTGCGGGATCGAAAATCGGTTGCGTCATGAAGAAGTGCGCGCCCGCTTCGACCTTGGCGTGGTACCGTGCGATTTCATACTCGAGATCGTCGGCCACGGGATTGAGCGCCGCGCCGATCGTAAAGTTGGTCGCGCCGCCGAGTGTCTTGCCGGCCCAATCAGTCCCCTGATTCAGGCGCGCCAGCACCTGGACGAGCCCGACCGAATCAATCTCATAGACGCCGGCCGATTCCGGATAATCGCCGAGCGACGGCGGATCGCCGGTAATGGCCAGGATGTTGCGCACGCCGCCGACGGCCCAGGAGCCCAGCAGCGCCGCTTGCAGGCCGATCAAATTCTGATCGCGCGTGGTGACGTGCGGGATCGTCTCGACGCCGCGCGCGGCCAGCGCTCCGGCGAGTTGCAACGCATCCATGCCGACGCGCGCCATCGAACCACTGTTGATATCGATCGCGTCCACGTGGCCGGAATGGAGAATACGCTCCACCTGCTCGAAGGTCCGTTCGAGCTGAATGCCCTTCGGCGGATCGATTTCCACCGAGACAACGAATTCCCCGGCGTGAATCTTTCGCCAGAGAACGCTCTCCGGTTCGCGCGTCACTGCCTTGCGCGGCATCGCGGGGACTTCCACCCGGGCCGCGGCTCTCAGCGGCGCCCTCGCGGGCTGTAGGCCGCGCACCGCCTCGGCAACCGCGCGAATGTGCTCGGGAGTCGTGCCGCAACAACCGCCCACCACGCGCGCGCCAAGCGCGGCCGCTTCGCGCGCGAACTCGGCGAAATACTCCGGGGAGGAGCGCGGATAGACGATGCGGCCGCCAACGCGCTGCGGGATCCCCGCATTAGGCATCGCCGAAAGTGGCAGCCCGCACCCCGAAAACTCCTCGAGGATCGGCAGCAGGAGTTGCGGCCCCAGCGTGCAATTGGTTCCTATGGCCTGCACGTTGAGCTTCGCCAGCCTCTCTGAAACCGCGCGCGCGCGCGTGCCGCCGAGCGTCTGGCCCTCTTCGGAAAACGTCATCTCGGCGATGATGGGTAGATTGGAGAACGCGCGAATCGCTTCGATGGCGGCCACAATTTCGTCGAGATCGCCGAACGTCTCCAGAACAAAAAGGTCCACGCCGCGATCTTCGAGCGCCGCCGCCTGCTCGCGAAACCCCGCCCGCAGTTCCTCATCCGAGAGGGATCGCCCGAGTCCGATCCCGCCCGACGGCCCGATCGATCCCGCGACAAATACCTCCCGTGCGGCGGCGTCCCGCGCTTCCCGCGCGATCTTCACTCCGGCCGAGTTCAGCCGCGCCACCTGATCGGCGAGGCCGAGCGGCGCCAGCTTGTGCCGGTTCGCGCTGAACGTATTTGTCTCGATGATCTGCGCGCCTGCTTCGATGTAGCTTTGGTGGACGCGGAAAACAGCTTCCGGCTCGGAGGTGTTGAGTTCGTCAAAGCAGCGCACCAAGCCCACGGCTTCGTGCAGCATGGAGCCCATCGCGCCATCCGCAATGAGAATGGAATCCTTCAGCCGTTCGTTGAAATCCTGAATTTTCATGGATCGTGTTTCCTGTTCACCAAAACCGTGGTGCGGGCTAAGCGGTCAACGTTTTTGCTCCATTAGACTGGCGACGATACTCATCAAATCGTACTTGGTAAGAATCTCGAACTTGGATTCTTCCGTTTCCACGAAGATGGCCGGGTTTTCGTGGCTCAGAATATAGGTGATGCGCTCCACGGGAGCAGTCCGGGGAACCAGCGGCAGTGGCTTGCTCATCACTTCGCGCACGACGAGCTTGCGCAGGTCTTTGCCCTGCAGCGCGAGGGTCAGGATCTGGTCTTCATACACCGTGCCTATGGGCACATTTTCCTCGAAGACGGGAATCTGCGAGATGTCCTGCTCCTGCATGGTTTTCAGCGCGTGGAAAACGGTCTGGTAGGGCCGGGCAATCACCAACTCACGCACCTTGCTCGCCTTCCGTTTGGCGCTGACGATTTCCGCGGCGGTGAGCGCCACGGTCGCATCGGTGTAGCCGCGCTCGCGCATCCACTCGTCATTGAAGACCTTGCTGAGGTAGCGCATCCCGGTGTCCGGCAACAGCGCGACGATGAAATCCTGCGGGCCCAGATACTTGGCGAGCCTCAGGGCGGCAGAGAGGCAGCCGCCGCCGGAACCACCGGCAAAGAGCCCTTCGAGCTTGGCCAGGCGTCGCGCCACAACGAAACACTCTTCGTCATTAACCTGAATCACATCGTCGAGAATTTGCATGTCCAATGTGGTAGGAAAGAAATCCTCGCCGATGCCCTCCACGACGTAAGTGCGCGCTTTCGTGACTTTCCCGGTTTTATGAAAGTCGTAAAAGAGTGAGCCTTCCGGATCGACGCCGACAATCTTGACTTTGGGATTTTTCTCCTTGAGAAACTTGGCGACGCCGCTGATCGTTCCACCAGTTCCCATTCCGCACACAAAATGAGTGATCTTCCCTTCGCTGTCTTCCCAGATTTCCGGGCCGGTGGTGCGGTAATGCGCCTCGGGATTGCTCGG
>DASPOJ010000144.1:0-19669 GCA_035626055.1 Candidatus Methylomirabilota bacterium
TTACGATGGTGCCATCGATAACCGCCCCACACCGGACGCGAGCGACATCCCCGGCGCGGTGAACTACGTCTCGCAGGCGCTGACGGAGGCGATGGCCGGGCGGCCGGTGTCCGTGCCGGTCAGCCAGCCGTACGGCTGCAGAGTGAAATACGCGCACTAAACGCGGCCGCGGAACACCGTTTCACCAAAGCAATTGCAACGCGGCTTGTGCGCGCTACTAGTGTCCCTTTACAATACTTGGACCGCTGGGGCGTGGTCCAACCGGTAGGACACTGCACTGTTAATGCAGATGGTGCTGGTTCGAATCCAGCCGCCCCAGCCACTTCCATCTCGCCCGAAGGGCATATAAGAGTTACGCAGCGATTCGAAGTGGAGGACACCCGGTCGTCGGGCCGTTTTGACAGGCTGCCGAAAAACCCCAATTCGTGTCATTTCGAGGAGCAGCAGGCGACGAGGAATCTGCTTTGTTCTTGGTGTTTTCTCAAGAAGCAGATCCCTCACTGCGCCTACCTGCCGCCTGCCTGCCGACAGGCAGGCTCGGGATGGCAAGAAACGGATTCTCTCAGCACCCTGCTAGGGGTCACTTCACCGTTGGGAAGCCGGCTTCGGTCCAGTGGCGCCATCCGCCGTCCATGGAGATGACGTTGGTGTAGCCCATCTTCTGCAGATTTTCGGCGGAAAGCACCGAGCGGTATCCGCCGCCACAGTAGAGAACAATCTGCGTGCTATGGTCCGGGATGGCCTGCTCGATATCGCGTTCGATGATTCCCCGGCCCATGTGAATCGCGCCGTGGATATGGCCGCGCTCCCACTCGTTATCCTCGCGGACGTCCACGAGCAGGAATTTTTCGCCGGCGTCCATCCTCTTTTTCACTTCGCGAAAATCCCACTCCTTCACGTGTTTTTTTGCGTCGGCGACGATCTTGAGAAAGCCTTCGGAATGTTGGTGTGCCATTGCGTCTCCTCAATGAAATATGGACGGCAAGAAGAATTCCCTTGCCACGATTGCTACTGCATATCGCGCCAGTTGGGGCCTGCCTTCACGTCTACGACGAGGGGGACACGAAGCGAATGGACCTGCTCCATCGCAGCTTGCACGAGAGGGCGCAGCCGCGCGAGATCGGCTTCGGGGGCCTCGAACAACAATTCATCGTGGACCTGAAGGATCATTCGCGCGCGTAGGCCGCTCTCCGTGAGTTCGCGGTGGATGCGGATCATGGCGAGCTTGATGAGATCGGCGGCGGTGCCCTGCAGCGGCGTGTTCAGCGCCGTGCGCTCGGCGAAGTTGCGCAAATTCGGCTGCGGCGATGTGATCTCCGGAATCGGCCGGACACGGCCAAAGAGCGTCCGTGTAAGTCCGGTGCGGCGCGTCTCTTCGAGCGAGCGATCGAGATACTCCTTCACGCCGCGGTAGCGCTCGAAATAGGCCGAGATGAACTGCGCCGCTTCCTTCTGCGTGATGCCCAATTGCTGCGACAGGCCGAAGGCGGAAAGTCCGTAGATGATGCCGAAATTGATGATCTTCGCGGCGCGCCGATGCTCGGCGGTTTGGGCCATGGGGCCGACGCCGAAAACTTCCTGCGCCGTGCGGGAATGAATGTCCTGGCCGGTGCGAAACGCTTCCACGAGCACGGGATCCTCGGAAAAATGCGCGAGGATGCGCAGCTCAATCTGCGAATAGTCCGCCGAAAAAAGCGTCCAGCCGGGCTCGGCTGCGAATGCGGCGCGAATCTGCCGGCCGAGTTCGGTGCGCACGGGAATGTTTTGCAGATTGGGATCGGAGGAACTCAGGCGGCCCGTGGCCGTGCCCGTCTGGCTGAGGCGCGTGTGGAGGCGGCCTGTCGCGGGGTCCACAAGTTTCGGGAGCGCGTCCACGTAGGTGGATTTCAATTTCGCCAGCTCACGGTAATCGAGGACCTTGCGCGGCAGTTCATGCGTGAGCGCCAACTCTTCGAGAATCTCGGCGGCGGTCGAGCGGGCTTTCGTGCGTCCGCGTTTGGCAGCAGGCTGAAGATTCATTTTGTCGAAGAGGATTTCCGCGAGCTGCTGCGGGGAATTGACGTTGAATTCTTCGTCAGCTAACTCCCAGATGTGGCTTTCGAGGGCTCGAATTTCCTTTTCCATGGCGGTGGACATTGTCGCGAGCGCGGTAGGGTCCATGCGAATTCCGATGCGTTCCATTCCGGCGAGCACGGGGGCGAGCGGCAAGTCCATGGTTTCGTAGAGTTGCGCGAGATTCTGGCGCTCGACTTCCGCGCGTAGCAGCGGGGCGAGATGCTGCAATTGTTCGGCGTGCTCGCCGGGCGCGCCGGAGAGGACGACGTTGCGATGGCGCAAGACCACTTCGGCGAGGTCATGCTTCGCGGTCGTGGGACGGAGGAGATAGGAATAGAGCATCGTCGCGTGGCGGATTCCAGCAACCGGCCCGGCGAGCAGCTCGATTAGTTTCGGATCGTGAACGATCTTGGGGCGGGCCGCGTCACGAAGGAAGGGCTCAAGCGCGGCGTGCATTTGGCCGGCCGCATCGAACCACGCCGTCCGCGCCGTGCCCGGCGCGGGAGACAATTCGGCCGCGGCGATGCGCGAGCCGAAGCCTTCCGTCTCGCGCTCGTCACGTGCGAGCTCGAGCCACAGCGCAACCTCGCCGCCGCGCGGGAGGCCATTCAGGAATTCGCGAACGGCCTTGGGGGAATCGAGTTTCGCATAGTCTTGTCCCTGCGCCACGGCCCCGCTCGCCGCGGCGAGCGAAGCGGCCGGCAAGTCTTTCAGTAGGGACGTGAAGCCGAGTTCCTTGTAGAGCGTGCGCAGGGCTTCGTTATCGGGGTCGCGCCGCGCGAGCTGGTCGAGGGACAACTCAATGGGGGCGTCCGTGGCGATCTGCGCGAGCTGCTTTGAAAGCAAAACCGATTCGCGCCCGTTTTCGAGGGCCTCGCGGTAGCGTTTGTTCTCGACCTTGGCGGCGTTATCGAGCGCGGCCTCGGCGGAGCCGAAGCGGCGAATGATTTCGCGCGCTCCTTTTTCGCCGATGCCCTTGGCGCCGGGGATGTTGTCAATCGAATCGCCCATGAGCGCCATCACGTCGGTGACTTTTCCGGGCGGCACGCCCATCAGCTCTTCGACCTTTGCTTCGTCCACGACGAGATCGGGCTTCGCCGCGCCCGATCCCGGGCGCAAGACGCGCACGCGCCCGCCGACGAGCTGCATCATGTCCTTGTCGCTGGTGACGATGGTGACATCGAGCTTGCGATTGCCGGCTTGGCGAGTAAGCGCGCCGATGATGTCGTCGGCCTCGTAGCCCGGCGCTTCCAATATGGCCAGGCGCATGGCTTCGCAGAGCCGCCGCACGTAAGGCAACTGCACCGAGAGATCTTCCGGCATCGGCGGACGCTGCGCTTTGTATTCGGCGAAAAGTTTGTCGCGAAATGTGGGCCCGGCGACGTCGAACGCCACGCCGAGATAGTCTGGCTGGTAGTCCTTCACGAGCCGCCGGAGCATAGTCGAGAAAAGATACGGGACTTTTGTGGGCATTCCGGACGGGCTGTTGAGGCGCGCCATCGGAGCGTAGAACGCGCGAAAGACGTATCCCATCGCGTCCACGAGGAAAAGCGTTTTCGCGCGAGGTGCGGCCATCCGCGCGAGTATAGCAAAGGCGGCGCGACCGGCAGCCTTCGAAGCGGCTTGAACGCAGCGAGCTGCGGCGCTCGGCCGGAAATGTTGTGCTAAGGTAGCGGTTCCGGCCGGAGCCGACGCTCCGCGCCGCTCGTGCGATGGCGTCTCCCCAGAGCAACCCCGACGACGAACCTACGTCCCCGACGATCGAGGAGATCTTCGGCCCGGGCGGTTTGCTCGATAAGTGCATGGGTTCGGGCTACGAGCACCGGCCATCGCAGATGCAGATGGCGGCGGTTGTGGACGAGGCGTTTCGCGGCAAGCGTCACGCGATCGTCGAGGCTGGCACGGGCACCGGAAAAACGCTCGCGTACCTTCTGCCCGCGATCCGCAGCGGGCGCCGCGTCGTGGTTTCCACGGCGACGAAATCCCTACAGGAACAGCTCTTCAACAAAGACGTGCCGTTCCTGATGAAGCATTTTGCGCCCGATCTGAAAGTCGCGGTGATGAAAGGGCGCGGCAATTTTCTTTGCCGGCAAAAAGTTCACGAGCTCGACGGCCAGCCGATCCTCAAGGGCTTCGACGAAGTGGACTGGTTCACGCAAATCAAGGGGTGGGAAAAGGTGACACAGACGGGCGATCGCGCCGAATTGACGTTTCTGCCGGACGACGCCGAGCTGTGGCGCAAGCTCGACGCGCGCCGCGAGGCGTGCACGGGGCGGAAATGCCCGGAGTTCAATCGATGTTTCATCACGCAGATGCACCAGCAGGCGGCGGACGCGGACCTCATCATCGTCAACCATCATCTCTTCTTCGCCGATCTCGCGCTGCGCCAGGATGATTTCGGCAGCATCCTGCCCGAGTACGCGGCGGTGATATTCGACGAGGCGCACGAGATCGAGGAAGTCGCGAGCGAGTATTTCGGCCGGCAAATCTCGAATTATCGCTTCGAGGAACTTGCCCGCGACGCCGAGCAGGCCTTGCGGCTGGCGCGCGCGGGCGCGGCCGCGTTGCGCCGCGTGACCCGCATCCGCGAGCGGTCGCGCAGCTTTTTTGAATTATTCCCGGCGCGCGAAGGGCGTTTCGCCTTCGATCAAACGCAGCGCGCGGGATTTCTCGAGCAGAGCCGCGAGGCGCACGACGAGTTGATCGCCGCGGTGAAAGCGCTCGAAACAGAAATCGCCGCCATGCGCGAGAAGCCCGAGCCGCTGCTGCAAGTCGCCCGCCGCGGCGCCGAATTGCGCGACGAGCTGGCGTTCCTGCTGGAATCGGCGGAGCGCAATTACGTCTATTGGTACGAGCGCCGGAACAAGGGGGTGTTCCTCGCGGCCACGCCGATTGACGTCAGCCAGATCTTGCGCGACCGATTGTTCGAGCAGTTCGAAACGATCATTCTGACCTCGGCCACGCTCGCCGTCGGCGGGCGATTTGATTTTCTGAAGCAGCGGCTGGGTGTTCCGGGGGGCGCGGAAGAGAAAGTCCTCCAGTCCGAATTCGATTTTCTGGCGCAGTCGCTATTCTACGTGCCGTCTTCGCTGCCGGACGTGCGCGACGCCGCGTTCGTGGATCGCGCGACGCAGGAGATCGTGTGCATCCTGAAAGCCACCAAAGGGCGGGCGTTCTGTCTGTTCACCAGCTATAACCAGATGAAAGAAATCTTCTCGCGTGTGGGCGCACGCGTGAAATTTCCGCTATTTGTGCAAGGCTCGGCGCCCCGCTCGGCGCTGCTCGAACGTTTTCGGCTGGCCCCGGGTGCAGTGCTCTTCGCCACGGCAAGTTTCTGGCAGGGCGTGGACGTGCCGGGCGAGCAGCTCTCGTGCGTGATCGTGGACCGCCTGCCGTTCGCGGTGCCGTCCGATCCGATTGTGGCCGCGCGGGTGCGCGCGATTCAGGAAGACGGCCGCAACGCATTTGCAGAATATCAGGTTCCCGAGGCCGTGCTGATGCTGAAACAGGGCTTCGGGCGCCTGATTCGATCGCGCAGCGACCGCGGCGTGCTGGCCATTCTCGATAACCGCATCCACCGAATGCAGTATGGTAGAATTTTCCTGGAATCACTGCCGGAGTACGCCACCACCCGGGACATCGCTCAAGTGGAACGGTTCATGCGGCAGCCGTCCTGACGCCCCGGAGGAAGACAAGCCGAAGGGGCGCACATGTTCCAAATCAGCGTTGAGGAAACTTTTTCAGCCGGGCACGCCCTGCGCGGCTATAAGGGGAAGTGCGAGAACCCGCACGGCCACAATTACAAAGTGCAGGTCCTGCTGGAAGGGGCAGCCCTGGATTCGATCGGATTGCTGTATGACTTCACTCACGTGAAGCAGGTCCTGAAGGATGTCATCCTCGGAGTGGACCACAAGTTTCTGAACGACCAGCCGCCGTTTGACACACTCAATCCATCGGCGGAGAACATCGCAAAGTATTTTTTCGACGAAGCCGCAAAGAGAATGCACGGCGGCACAGCAAGCGCCCGCATCAAGAGCATCACCGTCTGGGAGACCGACACAACTTCGGCCACCTACTGGCCGTAATCGCGAGGGCAGTTCCGGGTGGAGCCGCGAGCGAAACGATGAATCGCGCGTTTCTGATTGTTCTGATTCCGGCCGTGCTGGTAGGCCTCGGCTACGTGTTTGTGTTTCGGCACGCCGGGATTCCCTTAAGGCCGATTCCCCTGGCGATGGCGGCGTTGGGATTTCTCGTTGCCGTGGGGCTGGTACATCGCTACCAGCGCCGAAAGCGGCGAGCGCGAGGCAGTTGAGCATGCTGGTCACTGAAATCTTCCGTTCGATTCAGGGAGAGAGCACCCATGCGGGGCTGCCCTGCATTTTTGTGCGGCTGACCGGCTGCAATTTGCGCTGCACCTGGTGCGACACGGCGTACGCCTTCTATGGCGGCACGCGGATGAGCGTGGAGGATGTGCTCGGTCGAGTCGAGGAGCTTTCCCGGCCGTCCGATGCCAACGGCGGCGCCGGAAGGATTTCTCTGGTTGAAATGACCGGCGGCGAGCCGCTGCTTCAGCCAGAGGTGTGCCCGCTGATGGAGCGGCTGCTGGCCGGCGGATACACGGTCCTGGTGGAAACCAGCGGCGAGCGCCCGATTGTTGGATTGCCGCGCGAAGTCGTGAAAATCGTGGACGTCAAGTGCCCGGATTCCGGAGAGGCCGGGACATTTCGGATGGAGAATCTTGAGGAGCTCGACCAGAAAGATGAGATCAAGTTCGTCCTCGCGAGCCGCCGCGACTACGAATTTGCCCGCGATTTTACGCGGGAGCATGATTTGAACCGGCGCGTGCGTCAGGTCCTGTTTTCCCCGGTGCACGCCGATCCTGCCGGAGCATGGAAGGGGCTGGAAGCGGGCCAAGTGGCCGAATGGATTCTGGCCGATGGGTTGCCGGTGCGCCTCGGGTTGCAGTTGCATAAGTTCGTTTGGGATCCGGCGGCGCGGGGCGTGTGACGGCGCACGCCGCTCCCCGTGGATTTCGCGTCTAACAGAATGAGGATTCGGCGTGAATGCTTTTCCCAAAGCGGTGGTGCTTTTGAGCGGCGGCATGGACTCGTGCGTCGTCGCGGCGATTGCACGCAAGACACATCGCGTGGCCGTTTTGCATGCGAGCTATGGCCAGCGCACTGAATCGCGCGAGCGGCAATCCTTCAATGCCATCGCCGATTTCTACGGAGTCACGGAACGTCTGGCCATCCACCTGGGGCATTTTTCACAAATCGGGGGCTCGGCCCTGACGGATGATCGCTTGGCCGTGCCCGAAGGAGCCCCCGGCGCCCCGGTTTCCTCCGATCGGATTCCGATCACCTACGTGCCCTTCCGGAATGCCCATTTCCTTTCGGTGGCGGTAAGTTGGGCGGAAGTGATCGGAGCGACCGCGATCTTCATCGGGGCGGTTGCGGAAGACAGCTCGGGTTATCCGGACTGCCGGCCCGAGTATTACCGCGTGTTTGAGGAGTTGGTGCGCGTGGGGACACGGCCGGAGACGCGCATCCGAATTGTGACGCCGGTCATCGGCATGAAGAAGAGCGAAATTGTGCGGCGAGGCATCGAACTGGGCGCACCCCTGAACTTGAGTTGGTCGTGTTACCAAAGCGAGGACGCGGCTTGCGGCGTTTGTGACAGTTGCCGGCTCCGGCTGGGCGCGTTTGAGGAAGCGGGCGAACTCGACCCAATCCCCTATAAGGCGAGAATTGCGCGATAATAAGGGTTGAGCGCCCGGGAAGTGCCGCCTGACAGCGGCTGAGTTAGGAGGATGGGCATGGACATTAGGCGAACCAGAGCTATATGGACGGTGGCCGCACTACTATTGGCGATCGCGCCGATTGCCACGTGGCTAGGCTCGAGTGTTGCGGCGCAGGGCGGCAACCACCTGGCTGGCACAGTGTACGACCCGGACGGCAAACCTTACGCGAATGTGACTTTGGTCTTCACAAACACGGCAACGCACCGCGTCTTCACGATCACGACGGACGCAAAGGGCCGCTACACTACGCCGGACATGGAAAGCGGGACATGGAACATCGACGTCAAGGATCAAACCGGAGCGATCATCTTTGAAGCGGGAGTGAAAGTCAGTGGAGGCCAGGAATTCACCCAGGACATCAGGGTCGTCATTTCCGAGCAGCAAAAGAAACAACAATCTGAGCAAAAGAAACAGGCGGGGATAAAGGTCCATTTCGATGCAGGAGTGACTGCCTATAACCAAGCTTCTGCCATCCAGAAACAATTGGCGCAGGCCCCGGCGGACCAGAAAGACGCATTGCATGCGCAGTTGACGCAAGCCGCCGATACGGCGATTTCGGAATTCCAGACTGCGGTTGCCGCCATGTCGGACACAGACACGAACCGCCACATCGTTCTTTCCCGCCTCGCCCAATGTTACGAGCTCGAGGACAAGACCGACCAAGCAATTTCGTCTTACCAGCAGGCGATTGCTTCGTTTCCGAAGCCGACCGGGCCGGACCACGACCTGGCCGCAGCCTACAATAATCTCGGGAACAACCTGGCAAAGGCCGGGAAGATCGATGACGCCATGGCTGCGTACCAGAAGGCTGCCGACGCCGATCCTCCAGACGCCGCTTCGGCATGGCGAAACGCCGGAATTACGCTTTACAACGCCGGGAAAATGTCGGATGCCATCGTGCCGTTCCAAAAGGCTACGGCGCTCGATCCCAAGAATGCGGAATCGTGGTTCCTTCTCGGCACCTGCCTGATGAATACAATGGGCTCCAAGGTGGTGGGAGACAAGGTGATTCCCATCATCGTGCCCGGCACTGTGGAAGCATTCCAGCAGGCCGTGGCGCTGGATCCCAACGGGCAGTGGGGACTACAGGCCAAACAGGCCCTGGATGCTTTGCAAGCGATGGGCGCCGGCATCGAGACCAAATACAAGGCGAAAGGGAAGAGCTGACGCGGAAGCCGCCACCTTCCGAGCTCTAGCAAGAATAGGGCGGGTCTCGAGAGTCAATCGCGCGGCTCGCCCTCGGCCTTTCCGGCGGGGAGTCCGCCGAACGTACTTCTCAAAAATGCGTCAGCGTGCCGGTGATTTTCGTGCGCCGCAACGCCCACGCAAACACCGCGAAGGAAAGCGGCAAGAGTACGGCCGCGAAGACGGCCAGGGCGCCGAGTTGCGGGAGTAACTGGGTGGTGGACGCGTGCCCTAGCAGGGCGGCCCGCATTCCTTCGAGGGAATACGTCACCGGCAACAAGCGCGCTAGGAGCTGGAGTCCCCTCGGAAGAACCGCAAGCGGGTACATCACGCCGCTGACGAGCATTGAGCCGCCGATGAAAATCCATTTGGCCGGATTCCCACGTTTGAACAGCAGCGTGTAGCTGGCGGCCAGTACGCCCAGCCCCGCGAAGGCCAGCACGGAGATCGCGAGCACCAGCAAGGCGCCGAGCCAATTTGCCTGCCGGACAGGAAATCCGAACAAGACCATTCCCCAACCAAGATAGATAACGGTTCGAAGCGCGAGAACCGCGAACGGATAGAGAGCCGATCCGGCGAGAATCACGGGAAGAGACGTTTGCGTCACGAGCAAGCTCTCGAGCGTTCCGTTTTCCCGGGCCTCCTGCAGATTTTGGTCGAAAGCGTTCAGGGAAACGTTCAGATAGTCAAAGAACGCGAACCCTACCAGAGCGAACGCGAAATAGGAGCCTTGTTGAGGAAGCGCGCGGCTCAACTCCGGACTCTCGACGAATCGTGAAAGATAGTAGAAGGACGCGACTCCGAACAGGGTCTCGAAAGCTTCCAAGACGAAGGCGGCGCGATAGCTCCGCGCGATCGTAAAATCGCGTGCGAACAGCGCCGCAACTTTCCGGAGCGTAGTGCCAAACATCATGCGGCTGCTCCCGGCGCGCGGCCAACCAAGACTTCCATCGCTTGTTCCAGCGACGATGTGCCGGTACTCTCCCGCACCCGCGCCGGCGCGTCGAATGCGAGCAGGCGTCCGGAATCAAGCAGCAGCAGCCGCCCCGCGAGTTGCTCCACTTCGCTGGTCGAGTGCGACGAAAAAAGAAGCGTGGTGCCGGCATTCCCCCAGATTTCCGTTTTCAGGAAACGCCGGAACTCCGCCGCGGCCACGGGATCGAGGCTCCGAGTGGGCTCATCCAGAAGGAGGACTGCGGGCTTGTGGAGCAATGCGCGCGCGAGGCCCAGCCGGTGCACCAAGCCGGTCGAGAGTGTGCGCATTTGCCGGTCGAGCCAAGGTCCGAGGCGAAGCAGGTTCGCCAGTTCGTCGATCCGGCGGCGGGTTTCCCCGGGGCTGAGATTATTCAAGGCTCCAAAAAACCGAAGGTTCTCCCGGGCGCTCATGCGTGCGTAAAACGAGGCGTCGGAGCCCGTATGAAATCCCAGACGACGGCGCACGGCGGCCGGCTCGCGCGTAACATCGCAGCCCGCGATCCTGGCGCAGCCGTGCGTCGGAAGGAGCAGCGTCGCAAGAATTCGCAGCAAGGTGGATTTGCCCGCTCCGTTCGCGCCGATCAGGGCGATGGCCTCACCCTCCCGGATCTGGAAAGAAACCTGGGCAAGCGCACAGACCGTGGGGCGCGCGAAGGGTTGTGCGAGCGCCGCCCACCCCGCGCGCGCCGGAGGAAAGAATTTTTCCAGCGCTTCGACGTAAATTACGCTCTCTGCCACGATGCGCCGTTATATCGAAGTCTGGCGGCGGCGACAAGCGCCTCCCAGGCAGCCTTGGCCGCACGCATAACACGCACACCCTCATGGTTTCCTCCTTGCGCAAGAAGCAGGAGTCGGTGCAGAGTATCGCCCGATGTCTCTCTCCCATCCGATCTGGCGGTGGCTGCTGCCCCTCGCGACGCTGGCAGCTGCGGCCGCTCTTTGCTGGCAGGGCGGGAAACACGCGCTCGCCGCGCACTGGGCCCAATCGCCGCGCGCTCAGGACTGGTTTCGCGCTGCCAATCTTGAGCCTTCGGACGCGGAGCGCTGGCAGAAGCTTGGGCTCTACCGCCAGTTCGATTTTGAGAATGCGGACCTGAATCAAGCGATTGCATACTTCCATCGCGCTTCCGAGCTGGACCCGCGGTCGCCTTACATCCTGATGGATTTGGCGGGCGCCTACGATATGGCAGGGGACCCGGCCGATGCGGAAGCTGCATATCACGCCGCCGAACGGGCTCATCCAATCTCCGGCGAAGTGGCGTGGCGATACGGCAATTTTCTTCTGAATCAGGGCCGTCTGGATGAGGCGTTTGCCGAGATTCATCGCGCGTTGCTCGTCCAGCCGACGATCGTGACTCTCGCGATTTCGCGCTGCTGGCACAGTTCTACCGACATTCACCTTCTTTTGGACAAGGTACTGCCGGACACGGATGACGCGGATTGGCAGGCGCTTGCCTACCTCGTGCAGGCAAGGGAAGCCGATGCGTCGCTTGCAGTGTGGGCCGCACTCCGGCGCAGAGGGAACGCGGCGGAACTCACGCAGACGTTTCCCCTCATCGATATTCTGATCCAACAGAACCGGATTGGAGATGCGTGGGGAGTGTGGCAACAAGCATTGAAGGCCAGCGGCTCGCCCGCTGCGGCCGCGGGCGATTCACTTGTGACCGATGGCGGGTTTGAATCGGACTTCACCAATGGCGGATTCGGGTGGCGGTACCAGCCTCAGCCGGGGGTTATTGTGGCGATCGACACCAGCCGTCCGCACACCGGTATGCGCTCCGTCGTGATCGATTTCGACGGAACGAGCAACGTGAATTTTGGCGGACTCTGGGAGTACGTTCCGGTTCAGCCGGACACGCACTACCACTTTTCCGGATTCATGCAGATGGATGAAATCACTTCGGACAGCGGCCCGCGCTTTGAAATTCAGGATCCTGCTTCGTCCACCGGCCAGACTTGGATGACCGATAATTTGACGGGAACACAGCCGTGGACATTGGAAGCGATCAATTTCCTGACCGGTCCGCAGACACGTGTCCTTATCGTGAGATTGGCACGGCCCGCGAGCGAGCATTTCGGCGGAAAAATTGACGGCACCGCGTGGGTCGATGATGTTTCGCTGGTGCCGACGGCTCCTGGGGCCGGGGACAGGCGATGAGACTTCTTCGCGCCGGGATCTGCTCCATGGTTGCCTTTGCCGTGCTGGCACACGGTGCCGTAGAGCCCTGGTCGGAGGCGGTGTTGGAAATCGGTGCGGGCCTCCTGCTCGTGTTGTGGTGCGCGCTGGTCCTGCATGAGGAAAACCCGGAAGTGAATTGGAACAACCTCCTTTGGCCGCTTGCCGGATTCTGGTTGATCGCGGCCGTGCAGAGTCTGGGCCGTCTGACCGTCTACCCTTTCGCCACGCACATTGAATGGTTGAAAGGTTCGGCGCTGGTGTTGCTGGTCTTTCTTGCCGTGCAGGCATTCCAGACGGCCGATCAGTGGCGCAAGTTTGTGTGGTTTCTGCTGATATTCGGATTTGTGGTTTCGCTCTTCGCGATCATCCAACATTTTACGTTCAACGGAAAACTGTACTGGGTGCGCGAACTGCGGTTTGGCGGTGTCCCGTTCGGCCCGTATGTGGACCGCGACCATTTTGCGGGTTTCGTGGAGTTGATTGCACCGGCCGGACTTTCGTTGTTGATTCTGCGCGGGGAGCGCCGGGAACTGTGGCCGATGCTCACGATGTTCACGCTGCTGCCGATCGGGGCATTGTTTCTCTCGGCTTCGCGCGGGGGAATTATCGGGTTCTTGTGCGAAGTGGTCTTGCTTCTTGGACTCGTCTTCTTCCGCCGGATGGAGGGGAAAACGGTTCTGGCGGGAGTGATCGTTCTCGTGCTGGTTGCGGGGGTGGTGGGCTGGCTGGGAATCGGGCGCGCGCTGGAGCGCTTCGAGCAGTACCGCGGGCTGGAGGTGACGGAAAGCCGTCGCGTGGAAATGACGCGCGACACTTGGAAGATCTTTCTCGACCATCCCGTGCTCGGCACGGGTTTCGGCACGCTGCAGTCAGTCTTTCCGCGATACGAGACGCTCTACGACGGCCGCGTCGTCAACCATACGCACAATGACTACGTGGAATTGCTCGGCGAGACCGGCGCCACCGGGGGAATCCTCGCGATTCTGTTTCTGGCGCTGCTGTTGCTCCGCAGTTGGCGCGCAATGGACGCCGGGCGCGGGTCGCTGGAGCTGGCGCTGCACGTCGGAGCGCTCGTCGCGTGTTTCGGAATCCTGGTGCACAGCCTGGTGGATTTCAATCTCCACATTCCGTCGAATGCTCTGATATTCCTGCTGCAGGCGATCCTGGCCACTTCGATCTTCTCGTAACGGGACTCCGAGGGCGCCGCGCGGATGGTCCGCCCTGATGGTAGTAAACTGTCGCGCCGCTTCGATCTTGGCCGGCGGGGCCCCAATCGCATTTCGAAACGCTGGAAACGACAAAGGCGAAAGACCCACACGGAAACCAGACGTGGAGGGCACCCAAGCCCGTCTCCCCATTTGACGCGCGCACCAACCGCCCGGGATTTGGCTGCGCCTCACTCTCCATTGCTTTGTCGAGAGGGCATCCACAGTTCAGAGACGGGTTGCACGGGGCGGAGCTAGACACTCGTTTTGCGACAAAGTACCTGGTATTGCGCTCCGAAGGGGAGACGTGACAGTGGCGCCTCCAGAGGGCGCAGCAGCCTGAGAAAGCGAGGAAAAATGAAAAGGAAATCCGTCCGGAGAATCTCAAAACCGGCGGCACGAAGCAGGCGCTTCGCTTCCGGCGGCGGGAGGGTGACGGCGTCCTTGTCGAAGGCGCAGTTGGACATGACATAGTGCGTTCCGGGGTTCCAGGGATTGTTCTCCCAGAGGGCGAAGAGGCCGCCTAGACGCAACGCCTTGTGAATCATCTCCAAGTTGGCAGCGCGCTCCGAGAGCGGGATGTGGTGGAAAACGCCATTGCAATATGCGAGATCCATAGACTCGGCCGGTTGAAATTCACTCACGAGTAGAAAATCATTCCCGCCGGGACCGCACGATTTCCTGGCGAGATCAATCAACCGAGCCGAGGTGTCAACGCCTGTGCACCTTGTCAGGCCCAATTCGCGAATGAGAATAGGGCCGGTAGAACCAGGGCCACAACCGAAGTCGAGTGCAGTGCGTGGCGATTCGCCGAATTGGGTCAGACACCTGGCCAGCCAGCGGACGCGGCCATTTGCGTAGTAGCTGCGGTCTTCTCCGGTGACGGAGAGAGCCTCGGCACAGACGGCGTCATACCCTTCGGCATAGGGATCAAAGGCGGTCGTTTGATTCACTTGCGGGCCATCCCGAGGACGCTCAGGAAAAAACTCGAAAGCACGGTTTCAAAACCGATCGCAAGCAAAACAGCGCCGGGAATCACGACGCGGAGGGTGAGCTGGGGATCGAGCGCGCCAAGATGATGTTTTCCCCATGCGCCGAGGGCGAAAATCCAGGCTGCGAGTCCGGCAGCTGTCAGCAATCCACCGGCGATCAGGCCAACCTCGAGCGTGATGTAACGGAACACCCGGTTCAGACGCTGGTCTTCTGGAGCCAATCCTTCGGTGATTGCGAAGACTTTCGTGAATATGGCGAAATTAACGGATTGGAAGCCGAGTAGAACCAGAACGGCGGAGAACAGGAGTGTATGAACGTCGAAGGTAACCCCGTGGATCGTGCGCGGGCCCGGCAGCAGCGAGAGCCCAGCAAGCGCGCCCAGGATCATCAGCGCGAAGCCGGGATACAAGAAGAGCCAGCGGGGGCTATAGAGCAAGAGAAAACGAAGGTGACGCCAACCGTCGCGCCACGTTCTCAAATGCGACGGCGTGCCGCGGGCGTCGGGCCGCAGAATCGTGGGGATTTCCGCGATGCGCAGTTGGAATAGCGTCGCCTTGACAATCATCTCGCTGGCGAATTCCATGCCGGTCGTGCGCAGGCCGAGCTTCAGGACGGCATCACGACGGAAACCGCGCAGGCCGCAATGGAAGTCGCTGCACGGGCTCTTGAAAAAGAGTCTGCCGACGGCGGTCAGGATGGGGTTGCCGAGATAGCGGTGGAGCGGCGGCATGGCGCCGGCCTCGATGCCGCCGGTGAAGCGATTCCCCATGACCAGGTCGTATCCTTCGCGGAGTTTCGCGACGAACTCAGGAACCTGCGTGAAATCGTAGCTCTGGTCGGCGTCGCCCATGACGATGTATTCGCCCCGCGCCGCCAGGATTCCCCCCATCAGCGCGCTGCCATAGCCTTTTCGCTCGACCGGGATGACGCGAGCGCCCAGGCTGCTGGCAATTTCGACCGAGCGGTCCCTACTGCCGTTGTCCGCAACGATGACTTCTCCTCGCAAGCCTGCGCGCGCAAGCGTTTCCAGGGCCTGGCTTACGCAAGGGCCGATCGTTTTTTCCTCGTTGAGGCAGGGCATTACGACAGCCGCTTCAATTCCTGCCGGATTCGAAGCGGCTAGGGGGGCATCGGCGACGCGCGGTTCTTCAATCATGGGTGCCTTTAGGGCTTCGCCAGGGAAGCCACTCCCTTCATTGTGAAACTCTCCGCCGTTTGGCAAAATGCAGAGAGGAATCGCTCACGCGCGCTTTCCATATCCATGGGAACTCGCGGATTATGGTTCACCACGCGGTACAATTCAACCGTTGACGGCTGGTCGGTGTTCCGCCAAGTGCACAAAGAAGGGAGCGATGTCCCGCAGCGGAACACTCTTTCGCGATGGAATACATCGGCCCAAAAGCCCGCTTGACAGTCTTCGACGGCCTGTATAATGGCAACGCGTGGGGGAGAACATTATCCGATGCTTTCCAAGTGCCAGGGTGTACCTAACCGGAATGTGCGCCGGTGCGGCGGAGTTTTACTTCTCTTAGCGTTCGCAGGCACGGCGGGCCTTTCGCAACAGACGACGAACTCGGCTTCGCAGTCCTCGCCGCCGTCGCAGCCCGTCGCCACGAGTCCGGCCACAACGCCTCCCGTTTTGGGAAATCAGTCCGTACCGCAGCTCACGACTGCGCAAGAGGAGAACGCGAAGATCCTGGCACTCGCGGAGGCGAATCGGGGGAAGCCGGGAGATTACGTTATCGGCAGTTCGGATGTCCTCGCCATTGACGTCTTTGAAGTGCCCGATCTCTCTCGCGAAGTGCAAGTGAACACCTCGGGCTACATTTCGTTGCCGCTGATTCCGACAAAGATCATGGCAAGTGGACTTACGGCCTTTCAGCTTCAGGACAAGCTGGCGGAACTGCTGCAAGTGAACGGGCTGGTGAGTAATCCCCAAGTGACCGTTGTCGTGAAGGAGCAACACAGCCAGCCGATCACGGTTGTCGGGGCGGTACGCAATCCGATGGTGTACCAAGCCGTGCGGCCTACGACACTACTCGAGGTGCTTTCTTCGGCGGGTGGCATCGCCGATGACGCAGGCGGGGTCGTGCTTGTGACCCGGAACGGAACGACAGCGACTCCTGTGGATGCGAACGCCCACGATGGCGGCGGAGCGGAGGTTGTACCGCCGACCACGCTGACCATTAATCTGGACGACCTGATTAATTCCGGAGACGCGCGATTCAATATCGGGCTGCAAGCCGGAGATGTCGTCAGCGTGCCGCGCGCCGGAATCATTTATGTGATGGGCGCGGTGCAACGCCCCGGTGGGTTTGTAATCACGAACGACCACCAACAGTTGACGACCCTCAAAGCACTGACGTTGGCAGGCGGGTTGACCTCGACTGCAAAGGGCCGACAAGCCTTGATCCTGCGGAATAACAAAGAGACCGGACAGCGCGACCAACTCCCCATTGATCTATCGAAGTTACTCAAATTGCAAGGTCCGGATGTCGCACTGTTGCCAAACGACATTCTGTTTGTGCCCGATAGTTCCGGCAAGCGCGCCCTGAACAGGACGGGCAACATCCTGCTCAATCTGGCCTCCGGTGCGGCGTTGTTGCGGCTAGGCACACTCTGAAGAGATTGCCAGCCCATCGTCGAATCACGATTCGATTGGGAAAGGAAATGGAGCGGCCCAATTAACATGGACGAAAGCAATCCGCTAGCGCAGCGCGACCGAAGGAAAGGCGGCGCCATCGATGCGATTCCCGCGCGAGCTCCGTTCCTGGCGCTTGACATGCTGCCGCGCGAACCGCGTCTCATCGATTATCTGATCATCCTCAAGAAGCACCAATGGCTGATCATTTCCTTCCTGCTGGCGGTTGTGACGATTGTGACCATCACCACGTTCCGCATGCAGCCAGTTTACGAGGCGACGGCCCGGATTGAGATTGATCGTGAGAACAGCAACCTCACGAACATCACAGGCAGCGACTCCGACGCGATCATGGAGGACATGGACAATTACATCGAGACCCAGTCTAAGATCCTCATGAGCGAGACACTGGCCCTGCAGACGATCCGCAGCATGGGTCTGCAAAATGATCCGCATTTCGGCGGACAGCCGGACAAGCCGGTTACCCTCAACACGGGCGTGGGAAGTGAAGCACAGACACGCCCGGCGATTCTTGGCGCGTTTCTGGGGAGTCTGGCGGTGCAGCGCGTGCCGAACAGCCAATTGCTGGACGTCACGTTCTCGGCGAGTGATCCGCAGTTGGCCGCGCGCGTGGTCAATGCGCACATCAACAATTTCATCGAGCAGAATTTTCGCAGCAAGTTCGAGGCCGCCACCCAGGCATCGAACTGGCTCGCATCGCAGCTCGATGAGATGAAAGTGAAAGTGGAAGATTCGGAAGACGCGCGGCTCGCCTACGAACGCCAGAATCAGATCTGGACGGTCGACCAGAACCAGGACATTAGCGCGGAAAAGCTGGGCGAAATCGAGAAGGAACTGATGGATGCTCAAGCCGATCGGATCAACAAGGAAGCCGTTTATCAATTGGCGCAGACGGGAAATTACGAGGCGATCCCGGCAGTGCGCGAGAGCACCGTTATTCAAGACATTATGAAGCAGGAGAGTGAGCTGAACGCTCAGTACGCGGATGCTCTGGCGCAGTACGGGCCGAAATATCCCAAGGTGGTGCGGCTCCAGGCTCAGATCAAGCAGATGGACGATATGGTCTTGCACGAGAAGCAAAACATCGTCAATCAGGTGGAGGCCGAATATCGCGGATCACGCCAGCGCGAGATGCTGTTGCAACAAGCGCTTGATGCGCAAAAGGTCGAAGCAAACCAGGCCGCCGAGAAGTTGGTGCAGTACAACATCTTGAAGCGCGAGGCGGAAGCGAATAAACAGCTTTACGACGACATGCTGCAAAAGTTGAAGGAGGCCGGCATCCAGGCCGGTTTGCGCTCGTCCAATATCCGCGTAGTGGATCCGGCTTTGGTTCCGGGCAGTCCCTCGCGGCCGCAGAAGGCGCGCAACATCGCTCTTGGTTTTCTGGTCGGGCTCTTCGGAGGCATTGGGCTTGCGCTTCTGCGAGAGTATCTCGATAACACGATCAAGACGCCGGATGACGTCGAGTCTCTGGCGCGGCTGCCTTCGCTCGCCGTTGTGCCTGCCTTCGCAACGGGCGACAGTCGCCGGAACAGCCGTTTTTCGAAGATGCTGAGAGCGCCGGTTGCCAGCGGCAGGGAAGGCCGTGTGGAGTTGGTGTCTCATCACATGCCCCAGTCGCAGATGTCCGAAGCATTTCGCGCGCTACGGACGTCGCTGCTGCTCTCCCAGGCGGACCATCCGCCGCAGGTCATCTTGATGACGAGCGCATTGCCGCGCGAAGGCAAGACGACCGCCGCCGTCAACCTTGCGGTTACGCTGGCCCAATTGGGAGACAGTACCCTGCTTGTAGATGCGGACCTTCGCAAACCCGGCATCAATCGGGCGCTAAGCCTCGTAGACGGCAAACACGCCGGTCTGAGTTCGTATCTCGCGGGTGTTTCATCGCTGGACTTGATTACCGTGCCGCACCCGGCGATTACAAATCTTCACGCGATTCCGACCGGCCCGATTCCGCCGAACCCCGCGGATTTGCTCTCTTCGCGCCGCTTGAACGAATTGATTCTCGAATTGCGCAAGCGGTACAAATTCGTGGTGATCGATTCGCCGCCGATCATGGCGGCCACCGACGCGGTGATTCTCTCCGTGCAAGTGGACGGGGTGCTGGTGGTGGTGCGCAGCAGCGAAACGCCGAAGGAAGCGTTCACCAGGACGCGTGATCTGCTCACCTCGGTGAAATCGCGCATTTTGGGCGTGGTGCTGAACGCGGTGGATGCGAATGCCCCCGACTACTACTACTCGTACCGCTACTATCCGTACTCGTACGGCGGCTACGGGAGGGAAAGCGGCCGTGGATCGTCGCTTTCCAGCAGCCGGCCGCCCGCGGTGGCCGGTTGATATGCCGCGCGTTCTGAGGGAGTTCAAGGAGGAATCGTGCGCAGTTTGATTACCGGAGGGGCCGGATTCATCGGCTCGCACCTGGCCGAGGTCCTGCTGGAACGCGGGGACGAGGTCCTGCTCATGGACAACCTCTCCACCGGCAGCATGGAGAACATCCGGCACTTGAAGAGCTACAACCGGATGCACTATTTCCTGGACACCCTGGAGAATCGCCACTTGTTGGCGGAACTTGTGGACGAAGCGGACGTGATTTTCCATCTCGCGGCCGCCGTGGG
>DASPOJ010000145.1:0-16216 GCA_035626055.1 Candidatus Methylomirabilota bacterium
CCGTCCAGGATCTGCAGGACATGCACAACGATTTCCGCCAGAAGGTCGATGATGGCCTGCAGAAGCTATCGCAGAACGCTGGCCAAAACGGGATGCCGGCGGCTCCGCCTGCCGGCCAGCAGCCCAACGCGGCCGGTCAAGCGACGCCCGACACGAATGCCGCAGCTCAAGTGCAGTCGCAACAGCAGGACGCGAACCAGGCTGAGTCGGACGTGAATCAAGCGGCAAGCAGCGGAAATCAGTAGCTGAGGAGATGGCCGTGGCGTCGCGCCCGGCCAATTTGCGGCTCGAAGCGTCGCCCGGAATCCGGCGAAAAGCCTCTCTTGCTTTTCGCCGGCCCCGGGAGTCTGTGCTTCTCTTCGCGAGCAGTTGCAGCGCTTCGCGCCCGCTCGCTCTTCAGCGCTTCGAAACATTCTTCACCTGTTCCGTGCGTTTCACCAGATGGAGCTGTTGTACCACGGCCGCTGATTAGACCGGCTCACTTGTACCAACTCCAGGGTGAGTTTTTGGCCGTTTGCAACCCAGTGAGATCGCGGCCTTCCTGCTGCTAGGCAGGCCAAGCTACGACTTGCGTTCCCCAAATAGTCCGGAATACACCAAGCCTGCGATCGCTCCGCCAATGATGGGCGCCAGCCAAAAGAGCCACAATTGGTGGATTGCCCAATCTCCTACAAACACGGCAGGGCCCGTGCTGCGTGCTGGATTTACAGAGGTGTTGGTGACTGGGATACCCACCAGGTGAATTAGCGTCAGACCGAGGCCGATCGCGATTCCCGCGAAGCCCGCGGGGGCGCGTCGGTCCGTTGCTCCGTGAATGATAAAGACAAACACGAAGGTGAGCACGAGCTCGGCGACGAAGCAGGCCAGGAGGGAATAGCCTCCCGGCGAATGAGCGCCATAGCCGTTCGACGCGAATCCACCGTTCAATTGAAAACCGGCTCTCCCGCTGGCGATCGTGTACAAGACCGCACTACCGAGGATCCCTCCTAAGACCTGAGCGATGACGTAAGGGACGAGTTCCGCAGCCGGAAATCGTTTGCTTACGGCTAGGCCCACTGAAACCGCCGGATTCAAGTGCGCGCCTGAGATATGACCGACACAATAGACCATGGTCATCACTGTCAGGCCGAATGCGAAAGCAACTCCCAGGTACCCAATGCCAAGCTGCGGAACCGCCGCGGCCAATACCGCAGCACCGCAGCCACCGAATACCAGCCAGAACGTCCCAATGAACTCCGCAACAAGCTTTTTCGACAGAGGCATGTGAGGTCTCCTTTCAAGGCCTACGATTGGCGGCTAATCCGGGGGCGATCTCCTCGCACTTTTCAATCTACATGGAATCATCTGCATGGCGGCCTCTCTCACGGACACCTTATATTGGCCGCGGCCGGACTTGCGGCCAAGTCAGCAGCGAGCGGCGCCGGAAACGCGAGAAGGATCGTCTCGCAAGATTGCCAAAGTACACTTAGCGCCGCTCACTGCCGGGACAATTGTGTCCGATGCGCAAGATTTCCGTCGTACGCGTATGGGCTATTGCGTTTTCCCTTTCGTCTTGGTCACTGGGGCTGGCTTCTTCCCAACACCCAAGGCCTTCGTGTTGAGAAGTGTCATGGAATCAGCCGCGTTGAATGGGAACTGGCGAACGGATTGTTCGCCCGTCGTGCTAAGCACAACATCTACACGGCGGTTTTGTGCCAGCACAATCACCGCCAAATTCTTGAGAGCTTTTTGCCTATCCGCTGCACTCAAGTCGGGGTTTTGTGCGACAAGCTCCTTGACCTGATCGGCGGTGAGATCCTGCTGGCTGCCAAAGCCGTGCGTCTCGATATTAGCCGGTGGAATGCCCTGGTCAATCAGGAACTGCTTCGCGGTGGCGACGCGGCGATCAGAAAGCGCCCCGTTGTATTCGGTCGAGCCCCGCGGGTCGGCATGGCCGTTCAGGATGAGATGAGCGTCCGGCTTGTATTCAAGGTACTTCTTGAAGTCGGCAGCCAGCGCTTGCAGCGTCGCCTGCTGACTAGCCACCAGACCAGCATTGGGATTCTCGGCGGTCGGCTGGGCAGTGGGGAAGAAAACACTGCGGAGCGCCAGGCGTGTCTCGAGCATCTTCACTTCCTCCGCGGGTTCGATGGAGCCTGTGAGATGAACGGTTGCCGTCCGCGTCTCGGATGCGCCGGAGGGGTTGCTGGCCTTGAGCACGTAGGAGAACGTCTCGTCGACCGGCCCCGCAGTCGTGTGCTGAGGCGAGATGTCCAAGGTGCGGTTGCCCGAGGCGTCCACTGAGCCGAGCGGATCGACGGAAACCGCAGTGGCGTTCGAAGTGGACCAAGTCAAGGTCGTCGTGGGCTGTTCAAGCACTTTGTCGCCAACGCGCCGGTAGCTGACTTCTGTCGGCGATGCGGACAGCGTCGCCTGGATTGCTGTATTGACGGCTATGGAGAGCGAAGATTGCACAGTCCCTCCGGGGCCGGAAGCCGTCAGGGTGTACGTGGTGTTCGCGCATAGCTGCACTGATTTTTGGCCGGCCGGATCCACTTTGCCAAGGCTGGAGATTTCGACAACAGGGGCATCTGTGGTTGTCCAAGTGAGCTGCGTTGTACCGTTACAGTTGATCTGCATATTGCTAGCGCTGAGCTGCGCGGTGGGCAAGGCAACAGCAACCGTGGCGCTAGCTATGCCGGCCTGAAAGCGCGGCAAGGACTTGAGCTGCTCTCCGCGCGGCCATGGGACGGTCTTGCGGACACCTTTGGGAATGTCGATGACTACACGCTGGTTGGCGGGGACGTCCACCGAACCGGACCAGACTTCTTTGTCTGCCTGCAGAATCGTCAATTGATGCTTGCCAGGCGGGACGATGAGTTCCTGTTTCAACCAGAATTCATTGTTGAACTCATCGATGTGGCCGACAAAGAACTCGGGCGTCTTCCCGTCCAAGAGCACAGCGTCACGCGGCGGCCCTTCAATCGTCATGCAGCCCCACGGACCGGATACATTACCCGGAATGGCATCGAGCGTGACGTCGAGGCTCGTGGTCTTTCCCGCAGTGATCGTGACTTTGCGGGTGGCGGGTTTGTAACCATAGTTGTAAATGTCGATGGTGTGATCGCCCGGGCTGAGCTCGAAAGCGCCGTGGCTTGCCTCGTGCATAGCCTGCCCGTCAATGAAAACGTAGGCCTGGGGGGGCACCGAGTGAATCTTGAGCTTGCCCTCCTGGGCGCGAGCTGGAAGGACGAGCGAAGGAACTGCTAGAGCCAGTAGAAGTGTAACGCCGATCAGGAGTGATCGAATTCGCATGAGTTGATCTCCTTGCAGGCGCCAGCGTAGCGACTGTCAAGAGTCCGCGCCGTTCTCTTTTATACAGTCTTGCGTGAGGCGTTCCTGGTATGCTGGACATTGTGAAAAAAACACGCATATGGAAAGCGTGTTTTGGCCTGAATATATAACCAAAGAAACCGAAGAGCAATCGAAGCGTCGTCGCCGTCACTTGGAACTGCCAATCGCGCACAGCGTTGAGATGCCAATTCAAGTACAATACTTCCGATTTTCGAAGTCAAAAAGGATGTCTCAGCTAAATCTTCAATAAGGAGACGCAAATGCCGATGAAATTGACGATCAGCGCAGGGGCACTGTTCCTGCTCCTCGGGACCGTTGCTCCCGCCTACGCACAGGGTGGCCAACAGCAAGGGGACCACAACAGACAGCAACAGGGCCAGCAGCACGAGCAGCAAGCGCCGCAAGCACAGCAACAGCATCCGCAGCCGTCGAATAGACCCGCCCCTCGGCCGCAACAACACTACGGCGGCGCCTATCATGGCGGCGTCCAGCCCAGTGAAACCGCCCAAGGCGGCGTCCACCCGAGCGGCGTCCCGCAACACCAGGGGCAGGTGCACAGCGGCTTCCAACAGTCTCGCGCCGGTTCGTGGAATAACGAACACCGATCCTGGACGCAACGCGGCGGCTACAATGGCTACCGAATCCCCGACAATCGCTTCCGGGACTACTTCGGGCGCGACCACCGGTTCCGCATCAGCCGGCTTCCTATGCTCTTTGTGGGCGGGTATCCACGCTTCCAGTATGACGGCTATTGGGTGACATTCCTTGATCCGTGGCCGGAAACGTGGGCTCCGAACTGGTACGAGACCGACGACGTTTATCTTGATTGGACAGGGGACGGGTACTACTTATACGACCCGGCGTACCCCGGCATAGCTATCGCGGTGATTATTTCGTTCTAACAGGACGGGAGGGAGCACCAAGGAGCTCATTTCTAACTCGGACTTGCGGGCGGCGCTCGCACTTGTCGGCGCACGGATGAATGCGGTGGTTTTCCCGCAGCCTCCACCGGAGCGCGCCCTCTTGGATGAGACTCCGCGGTGGAAGTGTCTCCTCCTTCGGCATCAGTCGCCACCGAACGCCCCGCGCCGTTCGTCTCAGGTCACGGGGCGTGAGTATTTTCCTTGCCTCCTTGCTTCGCCGCCTACGTGCCTCCTGTGGGCTTCCACTTGGCCCCTGTATCCCCAGTTCCGCCCCACCAAACTTTCGTGGGCCTTCTATCGCCCTCCGGCATCTAAATGAGAGAAACTACCGAAGCGCTAGGATTTTTGGGGAGAACATGCCCAATCGAGCCACAACACTCGGGGAGCTGAAACAGGATCCAAGGTACGCGCCGGGAGCGCCAACGCGCACCGTCAAGGACGAGATGCGCGAGAATGTCCTCAAAGGCCTCGCCTCGGGAAAATCCCTGTTCCCCGGCGTCCACGGCTACGAGGAGACCGTCCTGCCCCAAATCGTGAACGCGCTACTCGCGCGGCATAATTTCATTCTCCTCGGCCTGCGCGGCCAGGCGAAGAGCCGCATCCTGCGCGGTCTGGTGAATTTTCTCGATCCGGAAATGCCCTATCTCGAGGGCTGCGAAATCCACGATCATCCCTTGCGGCCTCTCTGCAAGTCCTGCCGGGATTTGGTCGGCAAGCAGGGCGACGCCGCTCCGATTGCATGGCGATCCCGCGCCAACCGCTACGTCGAAAAACTCGCCACGCCCGACGTCACCATCGCCGACATTCTCGGCGACGTGGATCCCATCAAGGCCGCACGCAGCGGTCGCGCCCTCGGCGACGAGCTGACGGTTCACTACGGCCTCTTGCCCCGCGCCAATCGCGGCATTTTCGCCATCAACGAATTGCCCGATCTCGCCGGGAAAATTCAGGTTGGTCTGTTCAACATCATGCAGGAGGGCGACGTCCAGATTAAGGGGTATCCCGTTCGCCTGCCTCTTGACGTTGTGCTCGTCTTCACTGCGAATCCGGAGGACTACACCGCGCGCGGCAAAATCATCAGCCCGCTAAAGGATCGCATGGGCGCCGAGATCCGAACCCACTACCCCGCTTCGGTCGAAGAAGGAATGTCCATCACCGCGCAAGAAGCCTGGATCGATCGCCCGGGATCGGTTGGGCCCGAAGTCCCCGGCTACCTCCGCGAAACGATTGAGGAAATCGCATTCATCGCCCGGGAAGACAAGCGAGTCGACAAGCGTTCCGGCGTCAGTCAGCGGCTGCCGATCGCCTGCCTCGAAAGCGTCGTCAGCAGCGCCGAGCAGCGGGCGGCGCGCAATCGCGAGGCTCGCGTCTCCGCCCGCGTCGCCGATCTCTACGCCGCTTTGCCCGCGATCACGGGCAAGCTGGAGCTGGAGTACGAAGGTGAGTTGCGGGGCGCCGAAAGCATCGCGCGTGAACTGGTGCGCTCTGCCGTGGGGAAGGTTTTCACGAAGCACCTCAGCGGCGCGAATCTCCAGGCCGTCATGCAGTGGTTCGAGGCGGGCAACGAGCTGAAAGTTCCTGAGTCGGCTCCGGCGTCCGAGGCCCTGAAGCAGATGCGCCGCATCGAAGGGCTGCTCGAGAGCGCGGGCCGCCTCTTGGCCGATGGATCCGGCGGCGATCCCGCGCTGGCCGCAGCCGCTGAATTCGTTCTGGAAGGGTTGTGGGCTCACAAGCGCATTAGCCGCAGTGAGGAGCGCGGCTTCTACGCGGATCGCCCTAAGCTCGCCGAGCCGCGCGAGCCGGTGAGCCGGCCGCCCCGCCGCCAGTTCAATTGAAAGTGAGAGGAAGCGAGGTCGCGCCCTGAAATACATCCGCTACAAGCGTTACACCGGCGAGGCCGCTGATGCCGTCGACCTTGAGGAGCTCGTCCAGCGCCTCTCGGATTTTTTCCTGCAGAGCGGCTTTGATTCTCAGTTCTACGACATCACCGAGTTTGATTCCGCTCGCACCATGGACGCGCTGCGTCAGGCCATCGAACAGGCCCTTGCCGAAGGCGGGTTGATTCCCGACGATCTTCTTCAGGAATTGATGAAGCAGCTCAACGAGCAGACCGAAAGCGAATCCGATCCGGGCGACTCGAACCGCTCCAATCCTCAGCTTCGCGACTTGATCGACCGCCTCATCCAGCGCCTGATGGAAGAGGGTTACATCGACGGCCCGGCGCCGCACATCACGCCTCCGCCCGATAAGACTCCGCGCGGCGGCGTCGGCCGTCCCCTTGAACGCCAGCGCGAAACGGAAGCGCGCTTTGAGATCACCGACAAGACCATCGATTTCCTCGGCTTCAAGACCTTGCGCGAACTCCTCGCCTCGCTCGGCAAGAGCAGCTTCGGCCGCCACGATACGCGCGATCTTGCGACGGGCGTCGAGTCCGGCGGGGCATCTCGCGCCTACGAATTCGGCGATACGCTCAATCTCGATATCGCCTCGACGCTTTTCAACGCCGTGCGCCGCGAAGGCGCTGCAATCCCCATCGAACTCGATTACCCGGACCTCATGGTTCACCAATGCGAATATCAAAGCTCCTGCGCCACGGTGCTGATGCTGGATTGCAGCCACAGCATGATCCTCTACGGCGAGGACCGCTTCACGCCGGCCAAGAAAGTTGCCATGGCGCTCTCTCACCTCATTCGCACGCAGTATCCCGGTGATTCGCTGCATCTTGTCTTGTTCCACGATTCCGCGGAAGAGATGCCGCTGGGCGAACTGGCCCGCGTGCAAGTCGGCCCGTATTACACGAATACGCGCGAAGGCTTGCGCGTCGCCCAGCGCATCCTAAGCCGCCAGAAGAAAGACATGCGCCAGATCGTTATGATCACGGACGGCAAGCCGTCCGCTCTGACCCTCGATGACGGCCGCATCTATAAGAATGCCTTCGGCCTGGACCCTCTCGTCGTGAGCCAGTCGCTGGAGGAAGTTGCCAAGTGCCGCCGCTCGGGTATTCTGATCAACACGTTCATGCTCGCGAGCGATTACAGCCTCGTACAGTTCGTGCAGAAAGTCACCGAGCTTTGCCGCGGCAAAGCCTATTTCACCACGCCGCGCACTCTTGGCCAATATTTGCTCTTGGATTATCTCGGCAAGAAAACCCGCCACATCCACTGAGCTAGGGAAGCCCGAGATGTTTCGGTCAGGCGAGCGTTCGCCCGCACAACGCTTCGAGCACTCGTATCGGCGCCTCTTGGGGCGCCACCAGCGCATCGGGCGGAATGATGAATGTTTGCTCCAGCGCGTGCTGACCTGACAGCACCGCGTGCGGCACGCCGTCCGTGTACACGAGCCAAGACGATCCCGGGGGAAATTCCAGCCGAGTCTTCTCTCCGCCGGTCTGAAATGAACTGTTCTCTTTCAAGTAGTCGTGAAAGCGCAGCATGAACCGGTCGTACGCGGAGTAGCGCGCTCTGCCCATGGCAAACCATCGCCGGATTCCCTGGTTTTGGTTCGCGATCTGTTCGAGGCCCGCGTCCGCGGCGTAATGTCTTGCCAAAGCCGGAAACGGTTCGCCGACGTTCCACACGCGCCGCTTCTCTTTGTGAGCGTTGATGAAGAATCGCAGGATGCGGCCGCCGCGCGTCGGGCGGCTCGGAAACGCATCCACGTGCAGCAGATCGTTCCGTTTGTGCAGGGGCAATTGCCGGCCTTCTTCTTCCAGTGGTCGAAAACTCGTGTAATCCATCTGCAATCGTTGCGCATACGCGGGCAGAAAGGAGACGACGAACTGTTTCGCGCGGCTCGAAAACTCGGCGAGGACGCGCTTCAATCGCTCTTCGGTCTCGCGCTGGCCCGACCATCCGCGAAGTACGCCCGTCGCCGGCCGGTAGGAGACGTTTTTGTGCACAGCGGAATTGTCGCGCTGCTGCGCCACCAGGAATTGCCGGTCGTCCTCAGGGAATTCGATTGGTGGCCGGCGAAAAAACACCACGCGGCCCTGCTCCAGCTCCCGTGCGTGACGGTCATCTCGCGGCGCCGTCGGCGGTCGCCCGAGATCCAGTGCGTCCTCGACCTCTACCCACGCCCCCATCACGCTCCCTTGAATCGTCGCGACACCCCGCGAACACCCTCCGCGCGCGATTTCGTCCTGAATTATATCCTCTCCGGCGGGAGCCATAAACCGCGGTAAGATGTGCGCCCGGAGCAGACCGGTTAGGATGCGTAACGAACGATTGCTCGTGATTGGCGGCGTTGCCGCTGGAATGAGTGCGGCCAGCCGCGCGCGCCGCCGTGATCCGAATCTGGAAATCGTCGTCCTGGAAAAGGGCTGCGACGTTTCTTACGGCGCATGTGGTCTGCCCTATTTCATTTCTGGCCGTGTTGCCGACGCCTCCGAACTCGTTGTCCACAACGCTGACTATTTTCGCAAGGAACACGGCATCGATGTACGCCTCGGCCACAAAGCCGTTGCGATCGAGCCGGGCTTCAAACTCGTCGTCGTGGAAACCGACCAGGGCCAGCGCGCGGAAATTCCCTACGACAAACTTGTTCTCGCCACCGGCGGCGCCCCCGCGGAAGACATCCCCGGCTCCGACCGTGGAAACGTGTTTGCCTGCAACGATCTCGCCTCTGCCGTCCGTCTGCGCGCGTTCCTCGAGCGCGAGAAGCCGCGCCGGGCCGTCATCGCCGGCGCCGGCTACATCGGCCTCGAAGTTGCTGACGCGCTTGTAGGCCGCGGCCTCGAGGTCACAATTCTCGAACGCTCGGAAGCGGCGTTGGACGCAGTGGATTCCGAGCTCGCCGTCGAAAGCGAGCGCGTGCTCACCTCGCACGGGGTCGCGCTGAAAAAGCACGCTCCGGTGAGTCAAATCGCAGGCCCCGCCGGCGCGCTCGCGACTTCCGTTCTCTACGGCCTCGCGGGAAGCATTCCGGCCGACCTCGTGATTCTTTCCACGGGAATCCGGCCGCGCACAGAACTCGCCGATTCCGCAGGCATCGTGCTTGGGCGAACCGGCGCCGTCGCCGTGGACGACGCCATGCGCACAAGCGTCCATTCCATTTTTGCCGCTGGCGATTGCACCGAAGTGCAGCATATCGTCACCGGCGCTCCCGCGTATTTTCCTCTCGGCACCACGGCAAACAAGCAGGGGCGCGTCGCGGGAGAAAATGCCGCGGGCGGGCGCGCGCGTTTTCCCGGAATCGTGGGCACGCTGGTCACGAAGGTGTTCGAGCTGGAAATTGCGAGGACCGGACTATCGCTTGCGCAGGCGAAGGACGCCGGGTTCTCGCCGCAAAGCGTGGTTATCACTTCGATCTCGAAGGCGAAGTACTTCGAAGGGAAGCCGCTGCTCGTGAAATTGATCTGGGACCAGCCGACTGGCCTGCTGCTCGGCTGCCAGATGGCTGGCGAGGACGGCGCGGCGAAACGCATCGACGTCGCGGCGATGGCGTTGCACGCGCGGATGCGCGTCGCCGACATGCTGAATCTGGACTTAGGTTACGCACCGCCATTCGCGCCGGTATGGGAGCCGATTCTGATTGCGGCGCACGAAGCGATGAAATTAATCGCGCGAAGTTGATCGGAGACACGTCGCGCAACTCGTCAGAGCAATTCCTCGTCGAGCCATTTCTGCTTGTGTTTGCGAGTCTTGGCCCGTTTATCCGGAATCACGCGGCTTGCAGGAGGCGAGCCCGCAACTTCGCGAGCGCGCCTCCGGACTTCCGTAGCCACTTTGAATTTTGGCTTGCCTGACTTGGCAGGCTTGCGCCGCTTCGCAGACACGGGCGAAACCGAATCGTTACCGCGCCTACGAGCCTTGCTGCAAGGCTGTCAGCGCGGCGAGAACTTCTTCGCTGTGATGCATGGGCTGGACGCCGATGAATTCCTTCACGATGACGCCCTGCGGATTGATGATGAACGTATTCCGCATCGCCATTGCTCCCATTGATCCCATCCCTCCCGTTCGCAGCGAGCCGTACTTCGCCGAGACGACGTGGTCCGCATCCGAGAGGAGCTTGAAATTCAAGCCTTCCTTGGCGCAGAAGCCCTTATGCGAATCCACGGAGTCCACGCTGACGCCGACGATGACGGCATTCTTCTTCGTGTATTGATCGATGTCGGCCTGGAAATTATGAGCCTCAAGCGTGCAGCCGGAGGTGAAATCCTTCGGGTAGAAATACAAAACCACCCACTTGCCGCGGAAATCGCTCAGGTGAACGGGCGTTCCCTCCTGCGAATTCAGAACGAAATCCGGCGCGGCGGTGCCCACAGCCGGTGGCTGCGGCGCGTTCTGATCGTCCGCGCGCACAACGCCCATCGCCGCAACCGCTAGAATCGCCACAAACATTGAAAGAATTGCATGTCGAGCCACGTTCTTCTCCCTCGTCGTCATCGAAATCCCCTCCCCCAGACTTTGCCACTGAACTGAAATGGCATCCCGCTCGCGTAATAAGTATGCCTCATCCGCGGAGCGCTGTTAAGAGCGACGTACCCATTGGGTCGGTATCTACTTTTCGCGGGGCTGGTAGCAAGCACTTAGGAAAGTTGATTAGGCCTGTAACTTGAACTGTTTCGACTCCTTTCGTAACTCGTTGAGTGAGCGTCTCGATAAATACCAGCACTTGCCGGAGGAATCCCAGATCGTAATTTTCTTCGTATTGTCATCGACCAGGCTTAGATCGTCCGTATATTCGCTATGCCAATCACCTTCCTTAAGAACTCTCGGAAGCATATGGGGGATCATGACAAAAGACGACTTTCCATCCTTGGCTTTACGAAGCTTGGCGCCCCACCCCATCCACTGCACAGGGCGACGACCAATGTTAGTCACACATATCACGACGTAGAGCTGCGCACTTGCCCCAGCCACTTGTAGATCCGGCGCAACCGCGTACCATTTTCCGTCGGTTGACATCACAACCCGCCGCACATGAACTGTAATTCTCAATCGGGCTCTATCAAGCAGGTCCCTGTAAAAAGTCCATCCGAGTCCAAACGTGGAGAGGAGTGCTCCCCACGTTGCAAGGAACCTGGTGAGATTGTCATTGGGGGGTGCGATCACCGAAAAACCTATGTCAGAATTGTAACACATAGGCAAGTCTCGGCTAAGTGTGTTAAGAATTGGGGGAGTACCTGTCCTATGACAGCTGATCGCTTAAAACATCTCGAATTCCTGCAGAGCACGATCAGCAGGATGGCTGGTAACTCATTTCTGCTAAAGGGCTGGACGGTCACTCTTGTGGCGGCACTTTTTGCTTTGGCGGCAAAGGAATCTGACAAACGCCTTATAGTTCTGGCCCTGTTCCCGTCAGTCGCGTTTTGGGGATTGGACGCTTACTACCTTTGCCAGGAGCGGCTGTTCAGGATGCTTTACGACGACCTTAGAAAGTTGCCCCAAGCCGAATACGAAAAATCGGAACCTTTTTCCATGTCAACCAAGAAGTATTCTCATGGGCGGCTTAGTTGGTTCCGGACGCTGTGGACTCCCACGCTCGTGGGCCTCCACGGCGTGATTTTTTTCACGATCATTGTCTTCGTTCTGGTGGTTAAGAGGAGGTAGAGCCAGGATGGCTAGAAGAGTTTTCTTTAGCTTTCATTACGAGCGCGACATCTGGCGCGCTAGCCAAGTACGCAACAGCTGGGTCGCCAAGCCTGATCGCGAAACGGCCGGTTTCTGGGACAGTGCCTCCTGGGAGGAAGTCAAGAGGCAGGGCGAGACCCGGGTTAAGCAGTGGATTGACAGGCAGCTATCGGGCACAACGGTTACAGCAGTCCTCATAGGCGCTCAAACGAGCCAACGACCGTACGTTGGGTACGAGATTGTGGAAAGCTGTAAAATGGGAAACGGGCTGCTTGGAATCTACATTCACAACATTAGAGATCAAAGCAGTTCGCGCGATCTCAAGGGGGAGAATCCCTTGCACAATTGGTGGATTGTTGAAAATGGTCGAAAAACTTACCTTGATTCGATGTACCCGACCTACGATTGGGTGTCCGACCGGGGGTACGAGAACTTCGGGACTTGGGTTGAGGAAGCCGCCCAGCGGGCCGGGCTCTAGGTGCTCTGATAATCGCTACTCGGCCCGCTGGGGCTCGCGTGTCCTTCGGGTTGAGGTAGAAATCCTTCGTTCTCCCCAAAACTCCTTACTGTTGAACCGGACCCTGCATCACCAAAGTAATTTCAAGCCGAGTTGAATCTGGCGCGACGTGGTGGAAGTTGAAGTGATGAGCCCGGCGCTGGTCAGCGCGCCGGACGCGGCCGAGCTGAAGACGATGGGATTCGGCGTGTTGAAATTGGCGTGATTCAGGATGTTGAAGAATTCGGCGCGAAACTGGAGGTTCACGCGCTCCGTTATCTCGAATTGTTTCGTGGCGGAAAGATCGAGCTCGGCGAGGCCCGGGCCCGGGAGCGAATCGCGGCCGACGTTCCCGAACGTCCCGGTCACCGGAGTGCTGAAGGCCGCGGGATTGAAGTACTCGTTGGGGTTTCCTAGGATTACCGGGCCGGTGAAATTCGGATTCCAATTTGGGCGGACCGGATTGCGCGAATCGCCGTCGTTCGAGGGGTTGTAGCCGAGCTGCGGCGTGAACGGAAAGCCGGTGGAGACGCTGACGATTCCACTAAGGGCCCAATCGGAAATCAATTCACTTCGCAAGCGGGATTCGCCGGAATCGCTCGCGCCGCGTCGCCCAAAGGGCAAGTTGTACGTCCCGTTGATTGCCGCGGAGTGGCGTGCATCGAACGTCGAACGGCTCCAATCCACGGCGGGATCGAGCGGATACGAGACGAAGGCCGGAGAACTCGTCGAGATGCTTGTGTTCGTCGTATCGCCGTTGTCGAGGCTCTTCGAGTACGTGTACACGCCGCGAAGCTGGAAACCGTGGCTCAGTTGGTGCTGCACGTCCACTTCGAGCGCGTTATAGGAGCTGTCTCCTTCCGAGAACCACGACGTCGTGTTGGCGACGGCGGGATTCGCGTCCTTCGAGCCCGTGGGGATGTATGGCGTTCCTGCAGCGAGCGACGCAGGGCACGGCGACGCGGGGCAGATCGTGGGCACCGGGATATTCGCGTCGAGCGAAAGAAGCTCGTGATAGCCGTGCGAGCCGACGTAGCCGACTGTGAGCGTAGTGTTGGGTGCGATTTGCTGCTCGATCTTGAATGAATAGGATTCAATCGTCGGCGTGTAGATGTCCGGCTGCACGCCGGAGGGCGAGATCAGCGTCCCGGTCGGCAACGTGCCGCCGGGCACAAGGTTCTCGACGCTGGTGAGCGGGATATTCTTGACGGTGAGAGTCGTGTTATAGGGCGCTGTCTGATCGAGGCGATAGCTCAGATCGTCCAGCAAGTAGTAATAGATTCCGAAGCCGGCGCGGAAGACGGTTTTGTGGGATGCGAAGGGCGACCACGCGATGCCGATGCGCGGCGCGGGAAGAAATTTCGCGCGGTTCTCGGTGAGCGCGGAATTTCCGATGCTCGGCTGCGTATTAATCACGCCATTTGTGAAAAGATAGTTTGACGCCCGGTCGTGAGACTCGTTCCAGCCGTCTGTATTCTCGATGCGCAACGCGGCGCGCACTTCGAGATTCGGCTGCAGGCGGATGATGTCCTGCGCATAGTAGGCCTGCTCGAGCTGGCGCCAGCCCAGCGGAGTGGGCGAAGGCACGGCCGCAAACGTCGCCACAGTTCCCTGCAAGAACGAAGTCAGGGTCGTAAATGTCACCTGGCCATTCTGGGCTTGCGCGAGACTGTCGTTTGCCTGGAGGCGTTCAAACCATACGCCCCCCTCGAAGAGGTGAATGCCGTGCGTGATGCTCACCTGATCCTCGGCCGTAAAGAGATTGCGCACGGCAGGCAGATTGCTTCCCGTGGCGGTTCCGGCCAGGGTGATGGACGATGTGGAGTTCGGCGCCGAACTTCCGCCGATGACGATCGCGCCGATGGGCCGCCCTTGAATGAACGCGATGGGGTTCGACGCCGCCACGCCGTTGAAGTAGAAGGCGCCGCGCGAAAAGCCGAAGGTCGCCTTGTTCAAGATCGAGGGCGAGAACAGGTGCGTTTCGGAAAAACTGACTACCTGCTCGCGGAGGAACTCCACGTCGCGGCTCAGTGGATTTGCTGTGGGGGTGTTGTCAGCGCTGTCGTCAACCGTATAGACGGCGGCGAGGAAATCCTTGTCTGAGAAATTGTGGTCCAGCCGGGCGGTACCGAAATCCTCGCGGATGGTCTGGAGTGGATGGCTGAATGCTTCGGCAATGCCGTTGCCGAGTTCGGGGCCGTTGGCGACGGGCCAGAGCGCTAGAAGAGGCGCGACGCTTGCATTCACGCCGACGGTGGTGGTGCCGACAATGCCGTTGCGCGCGTTGTTATCGGGAACGAAGGTGACGTCGCTCAGCCCGAGATGCTGCCGGAAGCCTTCGTAGTTGAAGAAGAAGAATGTCTTGTCGCGGCGAATCGGGCCTCCGAGGGCGCCGCCGAAATCGTTGCGCGAAAAATGCGGAATGGCGCCCTGGTCGAAGAAGTTGCGGGCGTCGAAATCGCTGTTGCGCAGGAATTCGTAGAGGCTGCCGTGCAACGCGTTCGTCCCGGACGCGGTCACGATATTGACCTGCGCCCCGGGGCGCTTGCCGTAATCGGCGCCGTAGGCGTCGGTGACGACTTGAAATTCGCGCACCGCGTCCACGCCGAGCAGCTGCCCGCTTGCGCCGCCGGGTGTGTTATTGATCTCCGATGCGCCGGTGAATTCGACGCCGTTCAAGAGAAAGAGATTCTCCTGCGGGCGGCGTCCGGAAACGGCGAACATGTTGCCGACGACGGAATTGGAAGTTCCGAGTGCGCCGCTGCGCTGCGAGGTGTAGCTGACGATGCCCGGATTGAGCGTCACCAGCTGATCGTAGCTGCGGCCGTTGAGTGGCAGATTCTTCACCTGTCGCTCGCCGACCAAGCCTTCGGGTTGCTCCGTGCTCACCTGCACGCCGGAGTCGGTGGCCTCGATGCGGACGGACTGTTCGATCTCTCCCACCGTCAAGCCAACGGATACTTCAAGGCGCTGACCCAGAACCAATGTGATGCCTTTCTTCGATTCGCGGCGGAAGCCGGTTTTTTCCACCGTCACTTCGTAGCTGCCAACGGCGAGCGACGGCGCATCGAAACGCCCGTCGTCGTCGGTGACGTACTTACGCTCGGCGCCCGTTTCGACGTTCTTCACTGTGACGCTCGCCTTGGGAACAGACGCCCCGGTGGAATCCGTCACGATTCCCCAGATGGAGGCTTCGCCCTGCGCGCGGCCCATGACTGCAAAAATCAAGAGAAGCCCGGCGGGCAACGCCAGCCAGCGCCGTACAGCCTTCGGAATTGCGCTCACTCCCAGTTCCACTTTTGAAATCATCTTGCAATTCTCCCTGTCTGGAATTTTTGGAATGCACGCCCGCGCTCGCGGGTCATTCAGCTTTGTTTGGGTTTGCAGCAGGTTCAAAACCTGCCGCAGCGAAACGGACTACTTTGTGTGGGTCAACAACAACAGCAACAACAGGACAGGGAGTCCTGAAGGCGAGAGACAAACCGAGTTAGCGCCAAAAATTGCATCACTGAATCCCAAGAAGAGTACATGGAGTTCAACGGGACGTCAAGCCCGAACCGGCGAGAAGCGAAAATGCCTCTCGCCGGATTCCGGGCGACGCTTCGAGCCGCAAATTGGCCGGGCGCGACGCCGCGGCCGTCACCTCAGCTACTGATTTCCGCTGCTTGCCGCTTGATTCACGTCCGACTCAGCCTGGTTCGCGTCCTGCTGTTGCGACTGCACTTGAGCTGCGGCATTCGCGTCCGGCGTCACTTGACCGGCCGCGTTGGGCTGCTGGCCGGCAGGCGGAGCCGCCGGCATCCCGTTTTGGCCAGCGTTCTGCGATAGCTTCTGCAGGCCATCATCGACCTTCTGGCGGAAATCGTTGTGCATGTCCTGCAGATCCTGGACGG